>JAXDMN010000138.1:0-6577 GCA_034666045.1 Phycisphaerales bacterium
GTCGATTTTCCCGCACGCAGGCGCGTGCGGATCGACTCGATCGTCATCGCTGCATCCGTCGTCGACCTGCGGATCGATTTTGTCGATTCGCGGATCGATGCAGGCGTCGGAGTCACGCGCCGAACCGGCCAAAAAAATGGCTGGTGCAGCGGTGGCGTCGGTGTCCACTGCCGCGGCCGCGCCGTGCTGGGCGCGAGCGCGGGTCGGCTGCTCAGCCGGCGAGGGGGACTCCGTTCCCATGACTCCTCCTGCTCCCGTCGCTCCGAGCTTCCGTTCGGAGGCTGTTTGAGAAAACATTACCCTAACGTCGGCCGTCATGTCAACTGAGCTTGAACAAAATATTGTCGAGCCCCTCGACCCGCGCCCAAAGTATTCTTCGTTAGCCCAAAGTGTTCTTCGTTACTTGAGGGGCAGGACCAATAATAAATTTGGATGAAAAAGAACGGCGGCGATTCCTGTGCTGGAATCGCCGCCGGTCGAGTTTGCGGTTGCGGCCCGCGTAAGCCGAATTCTGTTCGCCACGACGTCGACGACCGAAGTCATCGGCGGCGTGGCGGACGACCATTTCTCTGGGATCGCGATTGCTCGCGACCTCAAGCGACCTACCCGCGGAGTCTTTGCCGAGCCGGGACCAGCTCGATGCCTCGTTTCCGAGGCTTCCCCGCTGTTTGGTCTTGCTGCCGGTGGGGTTTGCCGTGCCATTCCTGTCACCAGGAATGCGGTGCGCTCTTACCGCACCATTTCACCCTTGCCGGAAGGGAAGGATGAAGGATGAAGTCGGAAGGATGAAAAAATCGTCTTTTCTCATCCTTCATCCTGCCGCCTTCATCCTTCCCTCCTTAGGCGGTTTCTTTCTGTTGCACTTTCCGTCGGATTACTCCGCCTCGCCGTTAGCGAGCACCGCGCCCTGTGCAGTTCGGACTTTCCTCATTTCGAGCGAACTCGAAACGCGATCGTCTCGTGGGCCGCAACCGCTTTGATTATACGGCATTGCGCGTCAGCGGGTCGCTGCGCTCGCGCAATTTTCCGACGGGATCTATTCGGCGCGGGCGGCGGATCGGCTTGCCAGCGGGCGGGGATTCGGGAAGGATAGGCGATTCGCCGGCCTCGCCGCACGAGCGAGCGACAGAGACCGAGAGAGACGCGCGAGTGAGAAGAGTGAGAGTGAGCCCGCACGGCCGCGGCCAGCCCCCGTACTATTGATCGACCCCATGGAGCGTCGCGCCCCGCAGAGCACGCGTTCGCCGCGCACACCGGCCAAGCCGGCGGTGCCCCCGCGTCCTGCGCCAAACGATCCCGCCGCCGCATCGCCCGCCGACCTGAAAGCGCAGCCGCTGGGCAAGGCCAGCGACGAGGAGCTCATGCGCCGCGCCCAGAACGGCGACCGCCAGGCGTTCTCGATCGTTTACGAGCGCTACAACGCCGCCGTCCTCAGCTACCTCTATCGCATGCTCGGCAACGTCGAGGACGTCGAATCGATCGGCCAGGAGGTCTTCCTCCGCGCCTTCCGCTTCGCCCCGACGTATCGCTACCCGGAAAAACTCTCGACCTGGCTGTTCACGATCACCCGCAATCTCGCGATCAACAACGCCCGGCGGCGCAAGCGCAGCCCGGTGCGAAACGTCACGGAGCTGAACCTCGAAGGCGTCGAAGTCAGCAGCGACCCGTATCAGGTCGCAACCCGCGCCACCGACAACGTCGAAAAACAGGAAGAAATCGCCCGCGTCTTAAAAGCGCTGGAAGACCTGCCGACGGATCAGAAGGAAGTGATTGTCCTGGGCGTCTTCCAGGATCTTTCGTACGCGCAGATGGAAGCGATCACGGGGACGAAGGCCGTCACGCTGCGCTCGCGCATGTTTCACGGGCTGAGGAAGCTGGCGAAAATGATCGGGGCAGAGTTTGACGGGCCGGTGGAGGAATGAACGCGGAGAAGTTAACCACGAAGCCACGAAGAGCACGAAGCGTCGCTCTTCAGCCTGACGATTCATCACCCTGCTCGCGCGGAGCGACGCGGGAACTGAGATGAACCGCTTCGTGCTCTTCGTGGCTTCGTGGTGAATCATTCTTTTGATCTGATGACCAATTTGGATTTCGAATCTTCGCAACTCCAACTGCTGACCGACGCATTGCGCGCTGGACCCGGTTCGCCGGAGTGGCGGGCGGCGATGGAGGCGGTCAATGTGACGGCGGGGGAGACGGGCGGGGAGGCCGGCAATGCCGAGCGCGAGTACAAGTTGCTTTACGCGGCCCGCGAGCGGCTGGCGAGCGGGCGGCAGTATCGCGAGGTGCGCGCGGGGGCGGGGTTCACGCGGAAAGTGTTTGATGCGATCGAGCAGGAAGACGACGCCGCCGGCGCGACGCCGCGCGCGCTGCCCGCGGCGAATCTGATCGCGGCGGTCTCGGCGCTGGTCATCCTCGGCGTGCTCGCGATCGTCGCGTGGCTGATCATCCCGGGCGACAATTCTCAACAGGCGGCGAACGATCTTTCGCAGACTTACTTCGTCAATAAAATCGCCGAGACGACGTTCGACAACGGGCTCGGCGCCGACTGGATTTCTTTTGGCAAACTGCCGGTCGAAGCGAAGACCGGCCTGCGTCCGACGGCCGTGGCTGTCGGCGCGGGCGACGCGCCGGAAAAATTCCTCGGCGGCGGCGCGACGTATCGCCGGGCGATCGACGCGAATCAGCCGTTCGCGGTCGAGGCGTCGGTGAGAATTCCGAAAATCAGCGATGCGGTCGTCGTGCAGGTTTTCGTCAGCGACAACGCGAGTTTTGAGGGCGATTCCGCCACGACGCCGCGCGAGCTTGCATGGCTGGTGCGCGGCACGCAGGCGTCGGTCGCGATGCCGAACGGCGCCGTCGAATTCGCCGACACGTCCGTTCGCGCGGGCCAGCGCATCAACGTCCGCATCACCGCCAACCAAGCCGACGCCGCCGTTGAAATGAACGGCAAAAAACTCTGGTCCGGCCCGAACCAGCTCGACCCGAAGAAGACCCGCACGGTCGGTGTTCGATTTCTCGTTCAGGGCAAGCCGGATGAAAAGACCGTGCCGGTGGTGGAGTCGGTGCGGGTGCTCGTGCCTCAAAAATGACGAATGACGAAACCAGAAATCCGAATCAATGACGAAGCCCGAATGACGAAACCATGCCTTCGTCATTCGTCATTCGGATTTGATTCGTTATTCTGGTTTCGTCATTCTGGTTTACGAAATGTCGCTCGCCGAATCCGCCAAGCCCACGTCCGACTTAGACGCCGCGAAACAACTCGCCGGCGCGTATGAACAGCTTCATGCCGAGTTAGGAAAAGTAATCGTCGGCCAACGCCGCGTGATCGACGAAATTCTCATCGCGCTCTTCGCGCGCGGGCACTGTCTCGTGCAAGGCGTGCCGGGGCTGGCCAAGACGCTGCTCGTGTCGACGCTGGCGCGGGCGATGGATTTTTCGTTTCGGCGAATTCAGTTCACGCCGGATTTGATGCCGTCGGACATCACCGGCACCGACGTGCTCCAGGAAGATCCCGAAACCGGCCGGCGGCGGTTCGAGTTTTCGAAGGGGCCGGTCTTCGCCAACCTGATCCTCGCGGATGAGATCAACCGCACGCCGCCGAAGACGCAGGCGGCGCTGCTGCAGGCGATGCAGGAGCGGCAGGTGACGGCCGGGGCGCACACGTTCGATCTGCCGGATCCGTTTTTCGTCCTCGCGACGCAGAACCCGATCGAGCAGGAGGGAACGTATCCGCTGCCGGAGGCGCAGCTCGACCGCTTCATGTTCATGGTCACGGTCGGCTATCCCGAAGCGGACGAAGAGCTCGAAGTGCTCAAGCGCACGACCGGCGACGTCGAGCCGGACGTGCAGCGCGTGCTGACGGCGGCGCAGATCATTCGTTTGCAGGAGCTCGTCCGCCGGGTGCCGGTGGGCGATCACGTCTACGAGTTCGCGTTGAGCATCGTCCGCGCGACGCGGCCGAACGAACCGGGCGCGAGCGATTTCGTCCGCCACTGGCTGAGCTGGGGCGCCGGCCCGCGGGCGGGGCAATTCTTGATTCTCGCCGGCAAAGCGCGCGCTCTCATGCTCGGCCGATTGCACGTGATGACCGACGATATCGAAGCCGCCGCCCCAGCCGTGCTGCGGCATCGCCTCGTTCCGAACTTCAACGCCGAGGCGGAAGGCGTCACCGTCGAGCAAATCATCGACAAGATTTTGACGTTGGTTCCCCGCACGGGCAGCGGCGAACGGCTGCTCTGAACTCAATTTCGCGTTCGTCTCCACCATGCAGCGCCGCACCGTCCTCAAACGTCTCGACGACGATTGCCTGCTGGACGGGCAGCTTCATCCGAGCATTCAATTGCGCCTGGAGCGCGTGCGCGAGCTGCCGGTGACGGCGGTCGCGAACCTGCTCGGCGTCGAGCGCGATGCCGCGGGCGTTGCGCATCTTTTATGGGAATTTATTCCTGGCACGCCGCTGGCGGAGGTTCGGTCGGCGGACTGGCTGAAGATGTCGCGCGAGGTCGTGCTCGCGGTGCAGTCGCTGCACGCGGCCGGGATCGTGCACGGCGCGATTCATAGCCGCAACGTGATCGTGGACGACGCCGGACAGGTTCGCCTCACGCACGTCAGCCCGCTGCTGTACAGCGATCCGGATCACGACGCGGCGGACGTGGTGGCGATGCTCGATGCGATCGTAAACGAGCACGCGCCGCACACGCCGCTGGCGCGGCTGCTCGCCGAGGCGGCCGCGCAGCAGCAGATCACGCTGAGCGAGCTGTACGCGCGGCTGGCGGCGGTGAACGTCGTGCCGCCGGCGGCGATCGTCAGCGAACGCGAAGGGCATCCGCGCGTGCGCTATGTCGTCGCGGCCGCGCTCGTGGCGCTGGTTGGTATCGCGATGTCGCTTGCGCTGTACTGGAGGGTGGTGGCGGCGGAGTCGCAGCCCTACACGCCGCCGGTGGCGCGCGGCATCGAACCGTGATGCAGCGCTCTCGTGGCACGGGCGCCGCGCCCGTGCATTCGCGGCTTGAGCCGCTTCAGGTGAAGAGCCGCTGTCGCGGCGGGTTGCATGGGCGAGGCGCCCATGCCACGTTGAGCAGCATGAGCGCTTTAGAAGTATGAGCCTCGTCTCCCGCTATCTCGAGCCCGCGCTGATTGAGCGATTGAACGCGCTTCAGCTTTCGGCGCGGCGGGTCGTCGAGGGTCAAACCATCGGCCGGCATCGCAGCCCCGTGCGCGGCGCGAGCATCGAATTCCGCCAGCACCGCGCGTACGTCGCCGGCGATGAGCCGCGGCGGCTGGATTGGCGCGTGCTGGCGCGGACCGATCGACCGTACGTGCGCGAGTACGATGAAGAGACGAACCTCCGCTGCGCAATCCTGCTCGACCGCAGCGGGTCGATGAATTATCGCGGCGACCGCGCGGCCAAGCAGACGAAGTTCGATTACGCGGGGAAAATCGTCGCGTCGCTGGCGTATCTGATGCTCGGGCAGACCGAAAGCGTCGGCGTCGGCACGTTCGAGCGGCGGCTCGACACGTGGCTCGCGCCGCACGGCGGGACAGCGCAGCTCGCGCGGGTGATCGACGTGCTCGAGCGCACCGCGCCGGCCGGCGCATCCGATCCGCCGCGCGCGATGCAGGACCTGGCGGAGCGGCTCGGTCGGCGCTCGCTGGTGATCGTCGTCTCCGATTTTTTTGCGCCAGCCGCCGCGATCAAAACGGCGCTGGCGCGGCTGCGCCACGGCCGGCACGAGGTGATCTCGCTGCGCGTGCTCGATCCGGACGAGATCGATTTTCCGTTCCGCCACTGGCTGCGCCTGCGCGGCCTCGAGGGGGAAGGCCTGCGGCTTTGCGAGCCCGCGCTCGTCCGCCAGCAGTACCTCGATCAGTTCACGGCGCACGCGCAGGCGCTGCACGAAGCTCACCGTCAGCACGCGGCGGAATTTCATCTCTTCCAGACGTCATCGCCGCTGGCGGAGACGCTCGTGAGTTTCCTTCGACATCGCTCGGGGGCGAGTGATGTTTGAAAACGCGCACATGCTCGCCGGCCTCGGCGGGGCGGTCGTGCCGCTGGTGATTCACCTGCTGGGGCGCGCGCGTTATCAGAGCGTCGAGTGGGGCGCGATGATGTTCATCGACGCCGCGACGGCGCCGCGATTTCGCGATCCGGGAAGATTTCGCGAATGGACGTTGCTCGCGGTGCGCATGGCCGCGGTGAGCCTGCTGGCGGTCGCGCTGGCGCGGCCTGTGATCGATTCGATGAGCTCCGCCAGCGCGGGCGCGGGGAGCGCGGGCGAGCCGCGTGTCGCCGCCGCGATTGTCGTCGATTGCTCGGCGAGCATGGGATACGAGGACGTCGCGGGCGAGCGCATCGATCAGGCGCGGCGCGCGGTGCTACAGATTTTATCGACAATGAAGCGCGGCGATCGGGTCGCGCTCTTCGCCGCCGCGCCGGCCGCGCCGCCGGCGGAACTGTCCGGGGATTTGCAGGCCGTCGCGGCGCGGGGGAGCGAGCTGAAACCGGTCGCCGGCGCGACCGACATCGCCGCGACCATCGAATCCGCCGCCGACCTGCTCGGGCGGCAGGAAC
>JAXDMN010000139.1:0-5441 GCA_034666045.1 Phycisphaerales bacterium
ATAATGTCGGCAACCTCGTGATCACCGATACGTCCGTCACCGGCGCCGGCAAGGCGATCGACATCGACGGCGGCGGCACGCTGAACGTGGCGCTGGGCGCGCTCAGCTCGAGCGGTTCGGCCTCCGAGGGCGTCGATCTGGCCGGCGTATCGGGCACGGTCACGGCGTCTTCCGGCATCATCCAGAACACCACGGGCGATGGCGTCTCTCTGACCAACGTCAGCAATGTTTCACTTGGTGGCCTCAACATCAGCAATACCGGCGGTCAAGGCATCAACATGACTGGCGGCACCAACCTGACGCTCACGACGGTGAGCGTGACGGGTGCCGGCAATGGGGACAATGAGCACGGGCTGAAGCTCCTCAACGTCTCCGGGACTGTCTCGGTGCAAGGCTCAACCTTCGCTGACGCCGAGGAAGACCTGATCAACGTCGACAGCAACAACAATTCGAGCCTGACGCTCGACGTCGACGCCAGCACCTTCACTCATGGCGCAACGCTCGGTGCGTTCACCGGCAACGGCATCCTGGTGACCGGACGCGGGAGCAGCAACTACACGCTCAACGTCGACGACTCCACGTTCACGAACATCAAACTGTTTGGCATCCAAGTTGGCGGCGACGGCACGTGGGCCGGGACGAACACCAACGTCAACCTCGATGACAACGATTTCCTGGTGACGGTCGCGAACAGTGTCGGAAGCGCCAATAACCGGGCGAACGCTGTCAATATCCAGGGCCGCAACACCGTCGATATCGACGCCTCGATCACTAACAACCTGCTCGACGGCGGCGGCGGCGGCGGCATCCAGATCGGCGCCGATGAGAGCTCGAACGTCAACGCGAACATCGTCGGCAATACGATTTCCGACCAGTTCGCCGACGGGATGCTGATCGGCGTCGACGAAAACGCCAGCATGACCGTCCTGATTGACAGCAACAGCATTGGCAATACCAGCAGCGATGGTATGGAAATCGCCAACGGCATCTCTGCCGGCGGCACGTCTACTCTGAACGCCACGATCCTCAACAATACGGTAGCTGGCCACAACAGCAACGCTGGCGGGAATGCTTTCTTTGGCGGCATCGCCATCTTTGGTGGTAGCGAGGCCGGAGATAGCACCAACCTCGACATCCGCAACAACAGCGTCTCCGGCAATCCGGATCCGGGCCTCTATTTTGACTACGTCATGATGGGATTGGGCGACACCATCGCCGTCGAAGGGTTGGGAACTGACGCGGTCACGGAGGCGGCATTCCTCGCGCCCGGCGATGGGACCAATAACCTGAACAATACCTCCGGTTCTCCGGAGGGCCTGGCCACGTTCTTCGCCGACGCCTTTTTCAACAACAGTAGCAATGTGCCGGCGCCGGCGCTCACGCCGCTCCTCGCCGCGGCCGGCGGCATCGAGGCAGCCGCCGTCTCCGCGGCCGTGTCCTACGTCCTTGCCGACGGCGACGACAATCTCACGCTCACGGGCAGCGGCGACGACAGCGCCAAGGGCAACGGGCTCGACAACGTGCTGACCGGCAATGCGGGCGACAACCGGCTGAACGGCGGCAACGGCGGCCAAGACAGGCTGACCGGCGGCGACGGCGTCGACACCTTCGTCTTCGGCGACCTTGACGGCGTCGATCGGGTCACCGACTTCGAGAACGGCAGGGACCGGATCGACGTCAGCGCGGTCGATGGGGTCGAAAGCTTCGACGACCTGAATCTGACCGAGACCGACGGCGGCGTCTTCATCGGCTACGGCACCGGCGGCATGTTCCTCGCGGGCGTCTCGGAATCCGCGCTCGACGCCAAGGATTTCGTCTTCCGGGACGAGCTGCAGGCGAGCCAGGTCATCGCCGACGACGGCGTGCTCTCCCAGGCCGAGCTCGACTTCACGGTCGCCGCCGCGATCTCCCGCTGGGAAGCGGCCGGCGCCTCCGCCGAGCAGATCGCCGTCCTCGAATCCGTCGACTTCACCGTTGCGGATCTGGCGGGTGCGCACCTGGGGTCGTCGGCGGCCGGCCAGGTGGCGATCGACGGCGATGCCGCCGGCTATGGCTGGTTCATCGATCGCACGCCCGACGACGATTTCGAGTTCGGCACGGTCCTGGCTCCGACTCACGTGCAGACCGACCCCTACGGGGCTCCGGCCGGCGATCTGGACCTGCTCACCGCGGTCATGCACGAAATGGGGCATCAGCTCGGCTTGGGCGACCTCGACGCAGCCGCGGACAGTCACGACCTGATGTTCAGCCCGCTCGTCACCGGCGAGCGGCGGCTGCCGGACGCCGTCCACGACTTGATGGTTTAATCGCCCGCGCAGCTGAACCGAGCCCGGCAGGCGGCGCTTGCCGGCTCTCCTCGCAGGTTTCGACGGTCCCGTCGACCGGGCGCCGTCAGCTCGGCTTGCCGAAATCAAACTCTCCGTGCTGTCGCGATGGCCCTTGAGACATCGCCGCTCATGCCGAAAATGAATCGGCGGCGTAAGTGGGAGACTTGGCACATGAGGGACGGTCAAGACCGACGTGAGCGTTGCGATCAGTTGTTCGCAAGGCACCGTTGTATCGGCGCTCACGATGACAAGAACGCTATTTCTGCGCGTCGGGATGGGCCGCTGCATCTAGTGCTGTACAGATATTCGCCGCACGAGAATGCTGAGGCATTGCGCCGGAACGGGCTTGAATATCCGACGGTCGCCCAGTTCTCGTCATGGGCGGAGACACAGGGCAACGGTATCGGCCTTGCGCGGGCAGACAGGACCGAGGCGCCGCACCTCATCTAATCGGTGTTTCGCATTATGGCTGGGCTGGATGCAGACAAGTTTTTGATAGCGGCGCGCGGGACGTCAACAGGAGCGAGCGGCAGAGAAGAAGGCTGCAGCGCGTGGCCGCCTGGCGTGAGCAGATGCGCCAGGAGCGGCTGGCACACCATGAAGTCCCGGGGACATAATCCGCTGCGCCAGAAAACGAGGCGCCAGACGCAAACTCCAGAAAAAAGGCTCGCGAACGTCAGTCTCTGACCACGCAGATCGGCCCGAATAGTGTCTCCAGTGGCGCGAGGTGATCAGCGGGCGACGAGCAGGGAAGCGAATGCCAAGTCGATCAATCTCCGCAGATCCAAGTCGGGCTTTGCCCGGTAGACTAGGAGAGAGTCTACGGTCTCCACGACATCGATGAAAGGCAGGATCGCGTGGTAGTGGGCCCGGGGTGTGAAATCGTGGAACATCATCGTAGTCTTGGGCGGGCACCGCAGCAAAGACTGCACCGCCGTCGAAACGCGCCATCTGCCATCGATCAGCACGGTATCGGGCAGAGCAACGCCGATTTTCTTCCATATAGCGAGGGAATAGTTCGGCCACCTCAGGACATCGCTGCGGTCCGCCGGATACCCGAATGTGTCTACCGTGCCGACTTTCACCGACAAAAGGATTGCCCGACCGTCAGCTACCAACGGAGCAATGGACGGATGTCTCCGGCACCGCTTGACCCAGTTCTTGTCGCTGTCGACGGAGAACAGGCGCGAAACTCCGGATTCGGCCGCCAGCCGCGTGGAGCCTCCGCAACCGAACTCAAGGTAAATCCGCGATCTTCGCATATATCTCTGTGCGCAGTCGATTTCGGCCGCACTCATATGTGGCGCGAGGTCGCTAGCCCAGCGCCTAGCGCGGCGCCGCTGTAGCTTTGCTGGGCGGACGGTCTGGGAAGGTTGGAGCGTCAAATCCATGGCGGGTTTGTAAGCGGCAACGACCCTCAGCTGCAACACGCAGGCCGCGCTTTTGTCGCTCCTGTCCGTCGCATGCGCCGCTTCGGCTTCAGGGTGCGAAACTGGTTTCGACCGACGCTGTTCGGGCGTTTATCCAAACTAGGGCGTATTTAGAGGTGACCCATTCGCGTCTTGCTATTCACGTTCGTGACGTCGATACCGCTAAGTTGGGTGCTTCCCAACGCCCGGCTCTCGAATTGAACTGAATCCGCTGAAGCACTGCATAAGGCCCTTGAACGCTAAAAACGGTAGTTCAACCCGAAACGCAGCAGCTGCAGCGTCAGTTCGTCCTCCGATGCGGCATCTTGGTGAAACGCATCGGTGATGTCGATATACGTGCCGAGATCGTGATCTTCGGTTCCGAGGTCGGCGAAAAGGTATTCAAGCCTCGCCGAGATATCTCTTGTAACGGCGCCTTCTACCCCTGCGCCGAGTGTCCAGCCGATACGCGTATCGCTGTCCGACTCAGAGATGGCGACCACGTTCCCATCGAACGACGCGAAAAATGTGGTTTCGCTCGTCGTCTCGGCGATCGCGAGGCCGCCTGTCGCGTAGACCAGCACCCGTTCCGTCCCCAACCCGACACGGCCGCGGAAGGTCGCCAGCCAGTCGACCTCGTGCTCCTGTTCGCTGACAAAGCCGTCAACGGTTTCGACGATGGCGCCGACGCCGGTCGCCGTCAGCTCGGCGGCTGAGATCGAAAAATCCGTGCTGTCGCGAATGCCCGTCCAGGAGAAATCGCCTTCGACGCCGAAAACGAGCCGGCGATTCTGGAAATTGTAGCCGGCCTGCACACCTGCCAGGAGGCCTTCGTCGCGCAGATTCGCACCGTCGAAGGACGCGCTGTTGACGAGGCCGGGCGTGGCGTCGGTCGGCAACGTCTCGGCAGTGAAGCTGGTCTCTCCCTCGAACCGAGCCGCAAGGCCGCCGATATGGCCGCCTATGTATGGTCCTGACCAGGTGGTCCCGATCGATTCGGGGACCGGCAGGTCCACCGCATCGGCGGGGCGAGGGCTGACAAGGCATGCTGCAGCGATCGCTGCAATGTATGGAAGCCGCATGTCTCTCCTGCCCAGGGGTTCTAATGCCCCGTCCGGCGCACTGCGCGACCTCAACCTACCGGGCCGCTGCCGCGCTGTCAGTGTCATAAACGCCACAGCCGACATTAGAATTGTTGATCGGAGTGGGCCTATCGCGGGTGTTCCTATAAGGCTAGACTGATTCCCAGGTGCGAGGGGCGCCTTCCTTTCCAGAAAGTTCGTTCTATGGCTGTTACTATTACGCGATACCCCATTGGGGGCGGGAATTTCCGTACGGTTTACACTGGCGATTCCAACGCCAACAACGTTACGGGAACCAACGGCAGCGATGAGTTCCGCGGCAGGGGCGGCAACGACCGGTTCGACGGGCGGAACGGCTTAGACATCGCCGTCTTCAACAAGCCGATCGGATCATACGACCTGAGATGGGTCGGTGATTCGCTGATCGTTACCGATCGCACGGGCGAGGAAGGCAGCGACACGCTCATCAATGTCGAGCAGCTGAATTTCGCCGGCACGTTGTACAACGTCGCCGACTTCGATGCGAACGAGGCTCCGTCGGCGCCGGCGGACGCCAACGGCGCGGCCAACAGCATCCAGGAGGGCGCGGCAAACGGCACGGCGGTGGGGATCACAGCGTCCTC
>JAXDMN010000140.1:0-6373 GCA_034666045.1 Phycisphaerales bacterium
CCTCCAGCTACAGGAACTTGCCCGCATCACCGCCCTCATCGGCAAGGATGCGCAACGTACCGATTATGACGGCGAGACGGCCCAGCTCGCTGAAGTGCTCGACGAATTGCGCTGCTATTCGATGTTCGGCGGCGGCTGTTCCAAGCTTGTCGTCCTGCGCAATGCCGACGCGTTCGTCAGCAAATTCCGCGAGCAGCTCGAAGAGTACGTCGCCGCGCCGGCGGACTCGGGGACGCTGGTGCTGCGTCTCGCCTCGCTGCCGGGGAATCAGCGGATCCACAAGCTGATCGCCAAGGCGGGCGAGATCGTTCCATGCGAGCCGCCGAAGGATTTGGCGCGCTGGGCGATCGAGCGGGCGAAGTCGGCCCACAAGGTCGCGCTCGCTCCCGATGCCGCCCGCGTGCTGGTCGACTTGATCGGCTCCGACCTCGGCCGGCTCGATACCGAGATCGCCAAGCTCGCGATCCAAACCGACAACGGGAAGATCACCGTCGAGACCGTCTCGAGCAACGTCGCCTTCACGCGCGAGCGCGAGATGTGGGACCTGACGAATGCCGTCGCCGCCGGCAACACCACCGAAGCGCTGCGGCGATGGCGGCAGCTCATCCAATCCGACCCCTCCGCCGAGTTCCGCGCCGTCACCTGGCTCGGCATTTGGCTTGGCGAAGTGCACGCGGTCATCACCAACTCCCCCGCCGTCAACAAGCTCAGATGGAAATACAAGGGCGACGCCTTCGACCAGTTCACCGCCTCAGCGAAATCCCTCGGCCCGGACGGCTACGCCCGCGCGCTCGACCTGCTGACCGAGATCGACAAAAACAGCAAATCCGGCGTCGGCGATGCAGCGGCGAACGTGGAACGCTTCATCCTCGCGCTGGCGCCGGAGACGACCGCGCGGTGAACGCTCCGATGGCTTGCGATCCGTCGGGTCGCTGCAACACTTTTTGGACCTGCCCATTCGCGGTCGTCGTTAGTCCTTTGCCGGGTCGCGACTTGCGCCGCGCGCGACGACGTGCAAAATGGATATTGTTGCAAGGTGTTGCATTTGTTGCATCCGCGTCCATCGCGACGATCGCCGGCCGAGCGCGGAAACCGCGCCCTCCATCTCCCCCGCCGCGCTGCGCATATGTGGCGACAAACGCGCAGCGCGCCGGGACGCATCACTCGAAACACCCGAAAAACTCGCGGGGAAAAATCTGCAATCGACGAATTTTCGCCGCCGCACGCGCTGCGCGTTTGTAACGACGTATGCGCAGCGCTCGATCGGTCAACACGCGCACGAAGAGCGGTGCGCGCATGGGTAGCGACAACTCAAAAAGGTGTCATCCTGAGAGCGTGTCTGAAAAGTCGTGGCGTGGGCGCCTCGCCCATGCATCTCGCCGCGCCAGCGGCTCTTCGTTGCGTGACACAAACGGCTGGCCGCCGCGAATGCATGGGCGAGGCGCCCATGCCACGTGAAAAGCGATTCGTAGACACCCTCTGAGAAGGTGTCTACGAAGCCCGAGGACCAAGCTTGCGAGTTTCAACGCCAGCGGCGTGATCGCCGACGAACCATCAGCATCGCCCCGCCGAGCAGCAGCACCGCACCAGTCGCCGGCTCGGGGATGATCGTGTAGACCGCGCCGGTGCCCAGCGCCGGGTTGAAGATGTTGCCGGTGCCCATGCTGACGAGGTAGAGGTTGCCGGCGTTGTCTTCGCCGAAGGAGACCAGGCCGGTGATCGGTCCGCCGCCGCCGTTGAAGTCGATCAGACCGTTGATGATTGCGGTCATGTCTTGCGCGTGCGTGATGCCGGCCGTGGCGCCGTTGAACGTCGCCGGGTCGGTGTCGCGGTCAAAATCGAAGGCGAAGATTTTTCCGGAGTTGAAGTCGCCGAAAAGGTATTTGCCCTGCAGCTCGGCCACCGGGCCGCGGTAGACGAACCCGCCGGTCATCGACTGGAACGTGTCCTGGTTGACCTCGAAGATCGGATTGATCGACCCAGGCGACACGGCGCCGACGCCGCCGATGGGCGTGGCGACGGTCCCTTCGCGCTTGCCCCATCCGAAGTCGCGCGAGGCGAGGAAGCTCGCGTCGTTCTTGACGAAGTCGACCTCCTCCTTGGTGTTGAAGCCGACGTCGCCGACGTACAGGTCGCCGGTCTGCTTGTCGAAGCTGGCACGCCACGGGTTGCGGAAGCCGGTGTGGAGGATTTCTTTCAGCTTGCCGGTGGCGTCGGCGACGAAGGGATTGTTGGCGGGGATGGCGAAGTTCTTCGTCGCGTCGGCTGGGTAGGCGTCCGGGGCGCTGATGTCGATGTTGAGGCGGAGCATTTTCCCCATGACGGTCGTGGGGTTCTGGCCGTTGTTGACCCATGTGCCGTTGGAGGAGTCGGCCTGCACGCCGCCGTCGCCGGTGGTGACGTAGAGGACGTTGCGTTCGGCGCCGAGCGCGCCCGGCTTGAAGCCGACCCAGTCGATCGTGTGCTGCGTGCGCGGGTTGGTGTACTCCAGAACCGTGCGGCGAAACGCCGGCGTGCCGCCGGCCTGGCCGCCGCCGGCGACCTGGTACTCTTCCAGTTTGCTCTGCGCGCCGACGAGGCTCGTGACGTAAACGAGGCCGTTGGTCTGAAAATCCGGGTGGAAGGTCATGCCGAGCAGACCGCCGTCCTGCACGAGCGATCCGGGGACGTTGAAGTACGGCGACGTGACGCCGGTTGTCTTGTTGTAGCGAACGATGTCGCCGACGGTGTTGCCGGCGCCGGCGCGCTGGACGACGTAAAGGTTGTTGTCGTCACCCGGCGCGGCGGTGACGAAGGTGGGCTGGTTCAAGCCGCCGATCAGTTTTTTCGCGACGTACGCGGCGTAGGTTGGCGCGCTGGTGGCGCAGATGGCGAGAACACAGAGCGCGCTGAGAGCGCGGCGGCGGGACACGGTTCGCATGGATTGAGCCTCCGGGGTGCGAAGGCACCATAGCGAACGCAATGCGCGGCGACAACGACGAAGTGAGAGATGAAGTAGCGAGTGTGCGGACTAAAGTTGATGTGTCATTTGCAAGTGCTGACGGCAGGAGAAAGTTGATGTGTCATTTGCGCGTCTGGGCAAGTTTCATCGTTCTCGTCATCGCCTCGGCGGCGCTCGCCGAAACACCCGAGACGACGACTTACACCAACCCCCTGCCGACGCCCGAGCACGTCGCCGATCCGTTCGTCTATCGCGAGGGCGACACCTACTACCTCTATCGGCGCGGGATGGGTTGCTGGTCTGGACGTCGAGTGATCTCGTGAACTGGCGGCCGCGCGGACATGCGTTTCGGCGGACGGAGGAGTCGTGGGGCCGGCTGCACTTCTGGGCGCCGGAACTGTTCAAGCATCGCGACAAGTTTTATCTGCACTTCACGGCGAACCACGCCGAGCGCGGCAAGCCGCCGATCCGTCGCGTCGTGCTGGCGGAAGGCGACTCGCCGCTCGGGCCGTTTCGCGAGATCAAGGCCCCGTGGTTCGAAACGGAGTTCGACACCATCGACGGGCACGTCTTCCGCGATCGCGACGGTCAGCTTTACCTCTACTCGGTCTATCTCCCCAAGCCGCCGAAGACGGAGGCGTTTCAGATCCACGTGCGGAAGTTGAGCGACGACCTCACGCCGTCGGCGGAATCGACGCTGTGCATCACGGCGACCGAGCCGTGGGAAGGGAAGCACGTCAACGAGGGGCCGTTCGTCATTCGTCATGGCGACGACTACCTGCTCACCTACTCCGGCCAGGGATACACCAGCCCGAATTACGCCGTCGGCGTCGCGACCGCGAAATCGCCGCTGGGGCCGTGGAAGAAGTCGGCGGACGGGCCGATCCTCAAGCGCGCGCCGGGCGTGTCGGGGCCGGGACATCACAGCTTCATCGAATCGCCGGACGGGAAGGAAATGTTCATCGTCTACCACGTGCACAAGTTCATCGACCGCCCGGGCGACCCGCGCGTGCTGGCGATGGATCGGGTGAAGATAGTAGACGGCGAGGTGCCGACGATGAAGGTCACGGGGCCGACGACGCAGCCGCAGCGGGTGCCGAGCGGGTCGACACGCTAGCGCCCGCACGGCTCGCGACTGCGTCGCGATCGGACTCGCAGAGTCCGGCTCCGTCCCGTGCGCGATCAAGCGCGAATCCGACTCCACGCGCCTTGCCAGTCGCGGGTTTTCCGACGAACATCCCCGCGCGTTTTTCGTCATTGATCTAAACATGAAGAAGCGAACCAAAACCAAGAACGCCGCGCGCGTGCCGTCGCCGGCGTCTTCCGACTCGATCGTCACCGTCGGTCTCACGCAGATGGCGTGCACGCCGGATTTCAAGACGAACCTGAAGAACCAGATCCGCCTCGTCGAAGAAGCCGCGCGCGGCGGCGCGAAAATCATCTGCACGCAGGAGCTCTTCGGCTCACAATACTTCTGCCAGGTCGAAGATCACCGCTTCTTCAAGCTGGCCGAGACGATTCCCGGACCGAGCACGGACGCGTTCACGAAGCTCGCGAAGAAGCACAAGGTCGTCATCATCGCGTCGCTGTTCGAGAAGCGCACGAGCGGCCTCTATCACAACACGGCGGCCGTCATCGACGCCGACGGCTCCATCGCCGGCATCTACCGCAAGATGCACATCCCGGACGATCCACTCTACTACGAGAAGTTTTATTTCACGCCGGGCGACACCGGCTTCCGCACCTGGGACACGAAGTACGCAAAGATCGGCGTTTTGATCTGTTGGGATCAATGGTTCCCCGAAGGCGCGCGCCTCACCGCGATCCAAGGCGCGCAGATCCTTTTCTACCCCACCGCCATCGGCTGGCATCCCAGCGAAAAGGCCGAGTACGGCGTTGCCCAGCATGATGCCTGGGAACTGATGCAGCGCAGCCACGCCGTCGCCAATGGCTGCTACGTCTGCGCCCCGAACCGCATCGGCGTCGAGCACATCCTCGACGCGAAGGGCAAAGCGGTGAGCGAAGAAGGCATCCAGTTCTGGGGCCAATCCTTCGTCGCCGCCCCGAACGGACAGGTCGTGAAGCGCGCGAGCGTCGACAAGGAAGAGATCGTGATCGTGCCGTGCGACCTGGAGAAGGTGGAGTTCAGCCGCACGCATTGGCCGTTCCTGAGAGATCGGCGGATCGACGCGTATGAGAATCTCACCAAGCGCTTTGTGGATGCGGTGTAGGGTGGGCACTGTCCGCCTCTTCCTCTCTTTTCTGACAACGCGGCGGGCGATGCCCATCCTACGGAAATGCCCAAGTTGAAAGTCCTCAACAAAACGCCCGCGGAGCTCGGCTACTCGTTTCCGGCCGAGTGGTACCCACACACCGGCACGTGGTTCTCCTGGCCGCGGCCGGAGGGGATTTCGTTTCCGGGGAAGTACCACACGGTGCCGGAGAACCTGGCCCGCATCATGCGTGAGATCCAAGCGCGCGAGCAGGTTCACATCAACGTCCCGAACGAGAACTGGGCGTACCTCGTCCGCGCGCAGCTCAAGGCGCACGGCTGCCCGACGAAAAACGTCTTCTTCCACCCTATCCGGACCAACGAAAGCTGGTGCCGCGACCACGGCCCGGCGTTTGTCGTGCGGCGGCGGAAAATGCGGACGAAGAAAGCGACGAAAACCGAGGGTGCGATCGTCGATTGGGGTTTTAATGCGTGGGGGGGGAAGTATCCGCCCTACGACGATGACGATGCAGTCCCCACGCGCGTCGCGGAGGAGCTCAAGCTGCCCGTTTTCTACCCCCGTCGAGGGAGCGTGATAGCCGCGGACGGGAGCCCGCGCGGCCCGCGGGCTTCCGCCCGCGGCTATGACTGCGTCGTCATGGAAGGTGGCGCGGTCGACTTCAACGGCGCCGGCACCGTCCTGACCACCACCGACTGCCTTCTCAACAAAAACCGCAACCCCGGACTCTCAAAGCAGCAGATCGAGCAGTACTTGAAGGATTATTACGGCCAAAAACACGTCGCCTGGCTGACCGGCGGCATCGAAGGCGACGACACTGACGGCCACATCGACGACCTCTCCCGCTTCATCACGCCGCGCAAGGTCGTCATCGCGATCGAAGACGATCCCAAAGACGACAACTACCGCGTCCTCCGCTCGGCGCGGCGGCAGCTCGACAAGCTCCGCGATCAGGAGGGTCGGCCGTTCGAGATCGTCGAGATCCCCATGCCCCGCCCAGTCACGCATGACGGCCAGCGGCTGCCGGCGACTTATGTGAACTTTTATTTCATCAACGGCGCGCTGCTCGTGCCGACGTATCGCAACGTGAAGAACGACCGCCGCGCGATGGAGATCCTTCAATCGCACCTGCCGAAGCACAAGGTCATCGGCGTTGATTGCACAGAACTCATCTGGGGATTGGGTGCGATCCATTGCCTGA
>JAXDMN010000141.1:0-13775 GCA_034666045.1 Phycisphaerales bacterium
GTCACCTTGAACACGTGCGCGAGCAGCGGCCCGCGGATGTCGTTGATGTAGTTGAACGGCTTTTCGTTCTCGCCCTCGCCGATCATGAACGGCTCGGGATTCCCTTCTTCAGGAGAAGGGAAATGCAGCGCGATCGCATCTAAAAGTTCTTTCACGCCGACGCCCGTCTTGGCGTCGCAGAAGAGGATCGGGATGACGTGCCCCTCGTCCATCGCCTTCTCAAACGGCGCATGCAGAGCGGCATAGTCCGGCTCTTCGCCGCCGAGATATTTCTCCATGAGGTTCTCGTCCATCTCGACGATCTGATCGAGGATGGCGGCGTGGCAGCGTTTCACCGTGTCAAAATCGCTGTCGCCCTCCGTGCTGAGCAGGCACTCGACGATCGCCTTTCCCTTTTGCGACGGCAGGTTGATCGGCAGACATTCCGAGCCGAACGTGGTGCGGATCGAATCAACCAGCGCTTCGAGATCAACCTCCGGCGAATCGATCTTGTTGACGATGATCGCGCGCGGGAGGTTGTGCCCCTTGGCCGCCTCCATCATGCGGCGGGTGACGACTTCGATGCCGCTCGTCGCGTTGACGACGACCGCGACGGTCTCGACCGCCGGCAGGCAGGCGATCGCCGCGCCGATCAGGTCCGGCGAGCCGGGCGCATCGAGGATGTTGATGCGCTTGCCGTTGTGATCCGCGTGCAGCAGCGAGGAGAAGATCGAGTGCTTGTGCTCCTTCTCCTCCTTCTCGAAATCGCTGGCGGAGTTGCCGGTGACCGGCGAGCCCTTGTGGCCGACCGTTTTGCTTTCGTACAGCATCGCATCCGCGAGCGACGTCTTCCCGCTGCCGCCGTGGCCGCAGAGAAGGACGTTGCGAATGTCGGCCGTTTTATATGACGCGGACCCGGCAGCAGCAGGGGGCATGTGCGGTACTCCTCGCGAGCGAACGGGGGCGAAACGAAGGAGGCGGGCGATACCGGCACCATGCGATTCGGCCGCGGTAACGCCTGCCAAACGGCGGAGAGTCTAGCGGGTTGGAAGGCGGCGGGGAAGAAAGAAGTCGCTTTCCACGCGACGGACGCGTCGAGGTTGAACGCGCGCGTGTTGCAGCGGAAGATTCGCGACGTGTCGGAGCTGAAAAAGTCGCAGGAAAAGATCGAGGTCCGCGCAGCGCGCGTCGAGGAGCTGATCGAGCTGCGCCACGCCGTCCTGCGCCCCGGTCGCCCGCGCGCGGCGGCGGTGTACGATGAGGATGAGCTGCCGAGCACGCGGCATTTTATCGCGCTCGCCGGCGCAGGCGAGCGCGTCGTCGGGTGCGTGACCATCTTCCCGCAACCCTGGGAAGGCAGACCGGCGTGGCAACTTCGCGGCATGGGCGTCGCCGATGATTTTCAGGGCGCGGGCGTCGGACGAAAACTGCTCGAAGCGGTCGATCAATTCATGCGCGGCCTCGCGCCGCCGATTCCGATGATGTGGTGCAACGCCCGCGTCACCGCGATCGGCTTTTACCAGCGCTGCGGCTGGGCGGTCGCGTCGGATGTCTTTGACGTCCCCACCGTCGGCCCGCACGTGAAAATGACCCGGCAGCTTTGAATCGCGGCTCAAGTCGCGACGAGAAATCGTCCGATAACCCCTCCATGGCTTTCGATGCACTCGTCGCGAATCCGGGCCGGTTGCGCATCCTCACCGCGCTGGCGAGCACGCGGGCGCAGCCGTTCGTCGAGCTGCGGCGGCAGACCGGGTTGACCGACGGAAATCTCTCGACCCATGCGAAGCGGCTTCAGACGGCCGGCTTTGTCGCGATCGAGAAGTCGATCGAGGCGGGCAAGCCACTGACGACGCTGCAACTCACCTCGCGCGGCCGCGATGCTTTGACGGCTCACGCGCAGGCGCTGCTCCGTTCCCTCGAGCCGGCTGACGCAATCGTGGCGGAACCAGTGGATGACGATTCCGCCGACGACAACTGGGTCGACTAGCTTCCTTCTAATAATTCGATCAGCTCCGCGCTCGTCGCCTGCCACCAGATCTGCCGGTGGTGGTGCAGCGTGCAGATCGCCGCTGCGCCGGCGTCCGGGAACGCGATGGAAAAATCGCTCTGCCGCATGCCGTCGAGCAGGCGTTCGACCGCGCGGCGAAGTCTTTCATCCTCGTCCGCGGCGAACGCGATCGCGGAGCCGTCATTGCGATCGCGGAGCACGCGCGGGTCAATTCCGATCTCCGGCAGCAGCGCTTCGAGCAACGCCGGATGCCCATCGTGCAATTCAAAATGCCAATGACTCTTCGGCATCAGCCACGCCTCGCCGGGCAAATGGCGACGCGCCTTCACGAGCATCTCGGCGAGGTTCGCCGCGTGCGGCGGGGGAACTTGTCGAATCGAGGACTTCATCTCCGCCCGGATCGTCGCATCGGTCGGCCCGATCCAGCCGAGCATTTTCACGTCCGCATCGCGCGGGAATCCGAACGCGCCGGAGTTGTGATAAAGACTCGCGAACCCGCGCCCGAGCAGGCGGTCGCTGACGTTGGCGTAATCGACGATTCGCGGCATGATCGATGCTGGCGTCTACTCTAGCCGAAACGCAACTTTTCCCGTCGATGAAGGTATCATCTACCAGCCCCGACAGTGGGGCGGTTGTCGCTCATTTCGCGGAGCCATTGCATGCGAATGTTTGTTGTCTCGATCGTCCTGCTCGCGCTGGCCGCGCCCGGCGCGTCGGCTGCTGAGAAGAAGAAGCTCGTCCTCATCACGCAAAGCGTTGGATTCGATCACGACGTGGTCAAGCCGCGCCCGGGCGATAAGCCGTCGATCGTGCATCAGACCTTTCTCGATCTCGCGGCGAAGACCGGGCTCTTTGACGTCGAGCACTCGCGCGATGCGTCGATCCTCACGCCGGAAAAACTCAAGCAGACCGAGATCGTCGTCTTCTACACCACCGGCACCGCCGACAAGCAACTGCCAATGAAGGCGGAGGATCTCGACGCGTTCGTGAACAACGGCGGGAAATTTTTGGGCATCCATCCGGCGACCGACACGTTCCACAACACGCCGGTCTACCAGAAGCTGATCGGCGGCGAATTTGTCGATCATCCGTGGCATGCGAAGGACACGGTGACGATCAAGGTGCTCGATCCCGAGCACGCGGCGGCGAAGCCGTGGATCGACGCGGGGGCGGGGCTGACGTTCAAGGAAGAGATTTACCAGCACAAGAATTTCGATCCGGCGAACGTGCACGTCATTCTCGGGCTGGACATGGAGAAGACGGAGCTCAAGCGGCCGATGTTCATTCCGATTGCGTGGTGCAAGGAGCAGGGAAAGGGCCGGCTGTTTTACACCTCGCTCGGACATCGCGACGACGTCTGGGGCAACCCGCGCTACCAGGATCACCTCGTCGCCGCGATTAAATGGCTGACCGGCGAAGCGGCGGGCGATGCGACGCCGAATCCGGACATGAGCAAGCGCGAAGACGACCTGGCGAAGAAAGTCGCGCCGCCCGACAAACCAAAAGAGCCCGAGAAAAAAGCCGCGGCGGAGGAACCGAAACTTCCCGCCGCGCCGAACGGGTTTACCCTCAGCGTTTTCGCCCGCGCGCCCGACATAAAAAGTCCCGCAAGCATTGCGGCCGCCCCCGACGGGAAAATTTTCGTCGGGGAGGATGAGTACAACACGCAGCCGAAACGTGACCCGGGCTTGTCCCGGGTCAAACTTTGTGTTGATACGGATCACGACGGAAAAGCCGACAAATTCACCGTTTTCGCCGACAAACTGAACTCGCCGCAGGGGATGACTTTCGTCGGCGGAACGCTCTACGTCGTGCACGCGCCGCTGCTGACCGCCTTCCGCGACACGAACAACGACGGCGTCGCCGACGAGCGCGTCGATCTCATTCACGGCCTCGGCCCCGCGCCGGAAGGGCTCGTGCATCACGTCCCGTCCGGCCTGCACATGGGCATCGACGGCTGGCTTTACATCTCGATCGGCGACAAGGGAATCGCGCAGGCGATTGGCACCGACGGGCGGAAAGTGAGCGTCTGGGGCGGCGGCGTCGTGCGCGTTCGGCCGGACGGAACGATGATGGAATTGTTCTCCGCGCGCACGCGCAACACGTTCGACGTCTCGGTCGATCCGCTGCTCGGCGTTTTTACCCGCGACAACACGAACGATGGCAACGGCTGGGATTCCCGCCTGGCGCAGATGCAGCGCGGCGGCGAGTACGGCTACCCGTCGCTCTACAAAAATTTTCCGGATGAAATCGTCGAGCCGATCGCTTCGTACGGCTCCGGCTCGGCGACCGGTTCGACATATGTTCACGAGCCCGACTTCCCCGGAAAGACCGGCGATTCGCTCTACACCTGCGACTGGGCGCGCGGCACGCTCTATCGACACGAGATCAAGCGCAAAGGAGCGGCGTTCGAGGCGACGCAGGAAGAATTTTTGAAAGGGATCACGCCGGCGGATGTCGAGGTGGACGGCAATTCCAAAATGTACGTCGCCGACTGGGGCCGACGCGATTGGGGAAACGCGGGCGAGGTCGGGACGATTTTTTTGATTCAGCCGAGCAAGCCGACGACGCAGCCGACGGCGACGGCGACCGCCCCCGTGCCCGCGTCCGCCCCCGCGGCGCGCTTCGCGGATCTGACGCAGGCGAATGACGACGAGCTCCTCGCCGGCCTCGCGTCGCCGAGCGCGGTGATGCGGCTCGAAGTGCAGCAGGAGATTCTTCGCCGCGGGACGCGCAACGGCGCGATGTCGTCGGCACTGCGCAGCGCGGCGATGCGGCGCGGCGAACTTTATGCGCGGGTCGCGGCGCTCTTCACGCTGAAGCAGCTCGACGGCGAAGCCGCCAACCCCATGCTCGCGACGCTCGCCCAGGTGCCGGAGCTGCGCGAGTTTTCCTTGCGCGCTCTCGCTGATCGCGACGATCAGCATTACGGCGTCAACGAGCAACTCTTCCTCGCCGGGCTGAAAGACCCGAACCCGCGCGTCCGCGAGCAGGCGGCGATCGGGTTGGGATATCTGAAGAAACCCGAGCTCGCGCCCGCGCTCGTTCCATCGACCGCCGACACCGATCCGCTGGTCCGCCACGCGGCGATGCAGTCGCTCCGCCGACTTGGCGCGCCCGCGCGCGACGCTTGCATCGCCGCGCTCGCGCCGTCATCGCCGCCGGAAGTGGTTGTCGGCGCGCTGCGCACGCTGCGCGAGTTTCATGATGAGAAGACCGTCAACGCGATCGCGGCGCTGCAAGCATCGCGTGGCGTCGCGGCCGCGGAAATCATCAAAGCGCTCGCCAAGCTTTATCACGTCGAAGGACCGTGGGACGGCAAGTCGTGGTGGACGCCGCACCCGGACACGCGCGGGCCGTACTACGTTCACGTTGCGTGGTCGCAGTCGCCGCGCGTGGCGAACCTGCTGCTGGCGGCGGCGAACGATTCGGAAGTCGCGACTGCAAAGATGGCGCTGAATTACATCGGCCTGGTAGAGATGAAGGAGGCCGCCCCGCAGCTCGTGCGGATGATCACCGCTGGCGGCGCGATGCGCGACGATGCCGCCAAAGCGCTGATCGCGGTGAAAGCGGCGACGCCGGAAGCGCTCGCGGCGCTCGAGCGCGTCGTCCTGAGCGACAATTTCAACGGCGACGTTCGCGGCGCGGCCGCGCAATCGCTCGCTTCGATCGACGCCGCGAAAGCGCAGCCGATCTTGTTGCGCGTCCTCGTGCAGCTCGATCGCGCGCCCGACGCCGGCGACAAGAAACTCCCACCTGGCTTGCTCGAAAAAGTCGCCGACTCGCTGGCGAGCCGCCCGACGCCGCCGGAGATGGTCACATCCGTGCTGCCGCTGCTCGGCGCGTCGAAACCGCCCACCCGCGCCGCCGCCGCGACCGCGCTGCTTCGTTCGGACAACGCCGCCGTGCGCGAGCAGGTCGCGCGCGTCTGGCTGGGCGGCGATCCGGTCCGCATCGAAGCGCTTCTGCTGGCGGTGCCGCGCGTGCCGAACGAAAACGTCGCGCCCTACAGCCGGCACGTTCACGATCTTTTGCGCGACGAGCGGCCCGCGCTTCGCCAGGCGGCGACGCTCGCGCTCGGCCATCTCGGCGACGCGTCGGCGGTGAAAGATCTCGTCCAACTCGCCAGCCGCGACCGCGATCCGCTGCCGGCGGTCTCCGCGCTCGCCGGCATCGATCCGGCGCGCACGGCGGATGACCAGATCCTGATCGTCGCGACGCTGCTCGTGGAAAACTCGACGCGCGTGCAGAAAACGAACCAGGACGCCTACGTCCGCCTCGTCGGCGCGGCGCAGAAATTCCTGAACGACCCGCGCGTCCCCGCCCCCAAGGCGATCGCGCTGCGCTCGAAGCTGATGGAGCCGGGCGTGATTTACAATTATTTCCGCACCGATCCGATCCCGCTTCCGCCCAATCTCGAAGAGCCGCTGAAGAAAGCATTCCCGCCGGAAGTCGCGGCGGGCGGTCCCTTCGTTCCGTTTAGCGTGGACGGCAAAGAATTTTCCTGGAAGCCGATCACCGTCAGCGATCCGAAGGGCCTTCAGCCGATCGAAATGCCGGCCGACTACGTGATGTATTTCCAGACCACCTACCAATCGCCCGCGACGAGCACCGGCTGGCTGACGTGCGGCAGCGACGACGCGATCGCCGCCTGGCTGAACGGCAAACGTGTCCACGACAAGCCGATCGATCGCGGCATGCTGCCGGACACCGATCGCGTCAGCGTCCCGCTCGTCGCGGGGAAGAATGTGCTGCTGCTGAAAATCTACAACCGCACCGGCCCGGCCGGCGTGCAGGCGCGGCTGCGCAGCCGCGTCGTCGAGTTCGATCCCACCGATGCCGTCCGCGCGACGCGGGAGATCGTCACGCGCACGCCCACCGCCGCGCTGAACACCCGCGGCCGAGAGTTGTTCGAATCGCTCGGCTGCATCAAGTGCCACGCGCTGAATCGCGAAGATGAACCGCGCGGCCCCTTCCTCGGCGACGCCGGCGGAAAATTCGACAACAAACACCTCGCCGAATCGATCATGCGTCCCGGCGCGAAGATCGCGCAAGGTTTCGCGAGCGAGCGCATCATCACCAAAGAAGAGGGACGCGCGACGGGTGCCGTCGCGGCTACGCCGGGAGCTTCAAATCCCGGTCCTTCATCCGCCGGCGCCACTGCCGGCGACTACACCGGCTTCATCACCAAAGACACCGCCGAAGAAATCCATCTGCGCGACCTCACCGGCCGCGTCACGATCATCCGCAAGGAAAACGTCACCAAGCGCACCCCGCAACCCGGCTCCATGATGCCGGACGGTCTCGCCGACGGTTTGACCCTCGACGACTTCGCCGCGCTGTTGAGCTTTTTATCCTCGCTCAAGTAACTCCGGCGCTCGGAACGGCGCGCGCGCGAAACCGCGCCGACGGTCATTGCCGCCACGCCCGTCACGCCTGCCGCGTCTTGCATCGCCGACGACTTGCAACTCATCCGCGCCCCGAATCGTTCGCCGGCCGCACCGGGCCGACGCGTTTTTTACTCCCGGCCCGGCCACGCGTTAGGCGAAGAAATTTCAGGACGCGCGCGAAAAATAACGACTTACAAACGTCGGCCGGAGTAGTAGGAATTCCCGTTTTCGCTCGCCGCCCCGTCCGCCTAACCGGTTAACCGGGCGTTTAACACTCGGCCGACCACTCGGCGACGCCAAAAACATCTCAATTCATCCCGCCGGCCTCCCGCCCGCCGAGGCATTTCGATTCCGAATCAACGATTCGCGCCGGCGATTGGTGGAGCTTGCGATTGGTTAACAACGTGAGCTGCCCGACGTCGAACGAGCAAGGTCGCCGCCGGCGGATGAACATGGCGGGAGATGGCCGAAATAGTCGGACATAAAGGGAAGTGACCCCTTTATGTCCACCAATAGAGAGGCGGCGGTCCGTTCAGGAGTGACCGCCGCCGTCTCGTGCCCTCTGACTTCGGGTGAACACTTTTGCGTCACTTCACGAAGGGGATTATGACGCGGTTTTTCGGCGTGAAAATTCGCCCGAGCAGGCATGGCCTGATCAGGTCTGGCGGGATTTGCGCATTCACAGAGAGGGAACCACAGATGAACACGGATGAACACGGTTGTTGGTCCGTGTCTGGCGTGGCTCTGGGGTAAGTCTCGCTTATTCCGTCGGGCCCGGTTCCTTCACGTCTTTGGGGCCGAGGAGGGCTTCGGCGACGAGGGTGGCGATGCGCTTTCTCAGCATTTTGATTTCGGCGTCGTCGTCGGGGTGGACGCGATTGGTCAGGAGCACGACGAAGGCGTCGTTGGTGGGGTCGATCCAGAAGCTGGTGCCGGTGTAGCCGGTGTGGCCGATGGTTTTGTGTTTTTCGAAGCGTTCGCCGCGTGGGCCGGCGGAGAGTTTGGTGTCGACGTCGAAGCCGTAGCCGCGGCAGTATTGGGTCGCGCGGTCTTTTGGATCCGCGATGCAGCGGGATTTGATCATTTCGGCGACGGTGGATTCCTTCAGCACGCGGACGCCGTCGAGCTGGCCCTTGTTGATGATCATCTGGCAGAAGCGTGCGACGTCCGCTCCGGTGGAGAAGACGCCGGCATGACCGGCGACGCCGCCAAAGGCGTGGGCGCGCGGGTCGTGCACTTCGCCGGCGATCCATTGGCCGTCGCGTTTTTCCGTCGGCGCGAAGCGGGCCTTCCATTCCTTGGGCGGGTTGTAGGTCGTGCTGGTCATCTTCAGCGGCTCGAAGATGTTCTTCTTTGCGAATTCATCGAGTGGTTGGCCGCTGACCTGGTGAACGAGCTCGCCGAGGACGATGAAAGAGTTGTCGCTGTACTCGAAGCTCGTGCCGGGTTCGTACTTCAGCTTCGTCGTGTAAATTTTCTTCAGCGCCGCCTCGCGGCCATTTTGAAAATCCTTCATCGGGTTGTCGGCGATGAATCCGCCGCGGTGGAGGAGGAGCTGCTCGATGGTGATCTCTTTTTTGTCGGCGACGCGCATGCCTTCGAGATATTTGCTGACCGGATCGGTGACGCTGATCTTGCCCTGGTCGACGAGGACCATGATCGAGGTTGCGCAGCCGACGGTTTTTGAGAGCGAGGCGAGATCGAAGACGGTGTCCAGCGCGATGGCGGGGGAATCCGGGTCGTAGGTGTGGTGGCCGTAGGCGTTTTGAAAGGCGATTTTT
Organism: Phycisphaerales bacterium; assembly: GCA_034666045.1. Classification (GTDB taxonomy): domain Bacteria; phylum Planctomycetota; class Phycisphaerae; order Tepidisphaerales; family Tepidisphaeraceae; genus JAICTV01. The sequence goes on from JAXDMN010000141.1 coordinate 9,159, forward strand.
TCGCCGCGACCGGCGACGACGACGACGCCGGGGGTCATGCGGAGTTCGATGCCGGCGAGTGCGGCGCGATCGATGGCGGATTTGGATTCGGCGTCGATGTCGCGTTTGGGCGCGGCGGAAGTCGTGGTCATGAGCAAGAGGACCGGCAGGAGGAAGAGGAGTCTTGTCATCTCGCCGCATATCATACGAATGACAAATGCGGAACACGAATCGACACGAATCTTCACGAATGGACACGAATCAAAGACAAAGAAGATTGAACCACGAAGTCACGAAGACCACGAAGCGCGGCTCTTGGTGTCTTCACGCCTTCGTGGTTGATCCTGTTTTGGGTTTTATTCGTGACGATTCGTGTCAATTCGTGTCAATTCGTGTTCCGTATTCATGAAAAACATCGGGGCGTCGGCGGCGGCGGCGCGATCATTGCTTCGGTTTGCCGGTGACGCGGTAGCGCGTCCATGTCGCGCCGCCGGGCATGGCTTTTCGCGAGAGCAGGCGGAGCGTAGCGGCGGCTTTGGGCGGGGGCGTTTTTGTGGGGATGTCGAAGAAGCTCGAGACGCCGACGCCGCCGTCGGCGATGGGGACGGTGATGTGGCTGATCTCGTCGATCAGGCCGGCGTGGAGCATCGCGCCGTTGAATTTTCCGCCGCCCTGCGCCATCAGCTTGCGCAGGCGAAAGGCGCTGGCGAGTTTTCGCAGGGCGAGGGGGAGATCGAGCTCGCGCTTGCCGCAGAAGAGGTACGAGACGCCGGCGGATTGCAGGTGGGCGAGGTAATCGTTGCTCACCTGCTCGGTGACGAGCAGCACGACGTGATCGCCGTCGACTTCGTTTTCCTGGAAGCGCAATACGCCTTTCGCGTCCGCGCCGATCGCGAGCGATTTGGCCGCCTCGTTGGCGATGTGATCGCGGCGGGGAATTTTCTTCGCCGCGCGCGGGAGCTTCACGTTGCGGCCGGAAAATTCCTTCATCGTGGTGGTGCCGACGAGCCATGCGCCGATGCCGAAGCTGGCGGCGGTGGTCTCGAAGAGGGTTGCGCCATCTTTCTGGCCGGGGATTTTGCCCCAGCGGTCGCCGAGGATTTTCCCGTCGATCGTCGTGCACATGTGGCAGATCACGTACGGTTTCATGCGCGATGGTCCTTGCTATTGCGGCTTGAGTGATTTGGCGATGTCGATGACGAAGCGGTACTTCACGTCGTTCTTCAGCATGCGCTCGTACGCCTGGTTGATCTGCTGAATCGGGATCAGCTCGATGTCGGAGACGATATTTCGTTCGGCGCAGAAGTCGAGCATCTCCTGGGTTTCGCGGATGCCGCCGATGGTGGAGCCGGCGAGGGAGCGGCGTTTTGGGATCAGGCCGAACGCGGCGACGGGGAGAGGCTTTGCGGGCGCGCCGACGAGGGTGAGGTTGCCGTCGCGGCGGAGCAGCGAGAGATAGAGGTTGATGTCGTGCTCGGCGGAGACGGTGTCGATAATGAAGTGGAAGGAGTTGGCGAGTTTTTTCACCGCCTCGGGATCGCGGGTGAGGACGACTTCATCGGCGCCGAGGCGCATGGCGTCGGCTTCCTTGCCGGGCGAAGTCGTGAACTGCGTGACGTGCGCGCCGAAGGCATGGGCGAATTTCAGCGCCATGTGACCGAGTCCGCCCAGTCCGACGACGCCGACGCGCTGGCCTTTAGTTACCTTCCAGTGTCGCAGCGGCGAATACGTCGTGATGCCGGCGCAGAGCAGCGGGGCGACGGCGGCGAGGTCGAGTTTTCCGGAGATTTTCAGGGCGAACGCTTCGTCGACGACGATGTTGGTCGCGTAGCCGCCGTACGTGGGCGTGCCGTCCTTGTAGCGGCTGTTGTAAGTCAGCACGGTCTGATCGCGGTCGCAATATTGCTCTTCGCCGGCGCGGCAACTTTCACATTCGCGGCACGAATCGACCATGCACCCGACGCCGGCGAGATCGCCTTCCTTGAGTTTCTTCACCGAAGCGCCGACGCGCGTCACGCGGCCGACGATTTCGTGGCCCGGGACCATCGGGTAGATCGATCCACCCCATTCGTCGCGCACCTGGTGGATGTCGGAGTGGCAGACGCCGCAGAATTGGATTTCGATCTGCACGTCGCGCGGGCCGGGATCTTTTCGCTCGAAGTTGAACGGGCGGAGCGGGGTCTTCGGATCAAACGCGGCGTAGGCGGCAGTCTTGGGCATGGCGGCTCCTTCGGCAGTTCCCCCTGGCGCACTTCGGGGGAACGGTAGGCGCGGCGGCCGCGGAAAAGCTAGTCGAAGATATGGCGGAGGATCAGATCGCGGACGTCGGTGGCGGGGATGTGATCGTGCGGGAGAAGCTCGATCCGGTTCGAGGCGATCATCGCCCCGTCCGCCGGGTCGCGCGGCGGGAGGCCGTGGGAACCTTTCACCAGCGTGGCGTCGAGCCCGATGACGTCCATCATGGCGCGAAAGCCGAGTTTCCGTTTCGCGAGCGTGGCGGCGATTTTTAATTTCGGGGCGGCGAGATTCGGATCGAGAAAAAGCTCGACCGGGTCGTATCCCGGCTTGCGATGGATGTCGACGGTTCGCGCAAAATCCGGCGCGCGGGCGTCGTCGAGCCAGTAGTAGTACGTGAACCACGCATCCGACTCCGTGAGACAAATCAACTCGCCCGCGCGTTCATGGTCGAGGCCGGCCTCGCGCTTGTCGGGCTCGCGAAGCACCTGAGCGACGCCCGGAACCTTTTCGAGGATCATCGCGACGTCTTCAATGCGATTCGGGTCGTTCACGTACACGTGCGCCACCTGATGATCCGCGACGGCGAACGCGATGCTCTCGCCGGGATCGAGCAGCTCGTGCCCGAGCTCATCGCGGACGACGATCAAGCCGTTTTCCCGCAGCACTCGATTCAAATGCACCGGCTTCGACACCGGCGCGATTCCGTACTCCGACAATAAAATCACCCGCGCCCCCTGCGGCACGAATCGGTTGAGCAGTTGCCCGACGACGCGATCGAGCTCGCGCAAGTGCGATGCCGCGTTCGGGCCCGCGCCTTCGCGTTGCAGGACGTAATCGAGGTGGGGGAGGTAGATGAGGGAGAGCGTCGGGTTGAATTTTTCGTCGACGCGCATGGCCGCGTCGGCGATCCATTGCGTCGAGGCGATCGTCGTCGCGGGGCCCCAGAACTGGAAGAGCGGGAATTGCCCGAGCTCGCGCTGGAGCCAATCGCGCAACTCCGGCGGATGGGTCCAGCAGTCCGGGAGCTTTCGCCCGTCCGCCAGGTACATCGGCCGCGGCGTGACGGTGTAATCTGCGCTGGAATACATCGCGTACCACCAGCAGATGTTCGCGCAGGTGAATTTCCTGCTCGGATCGCGCTCGCGTGCGACGTCCCACACCTTCGGCCGCTGAACGAGCTTGTTGCTCTGCCGCCAGAATTTGATTTCGCACTCATCGCGAAAATACCAGCCGTTGCCGACGATGCCGTGCCCTTCCTGTCCCCCTGGCATCGTGCCGGTCAGGTACGTCGATTGCACGGAGCATGTGACCGCCGGGATGACCGGCCCTACCGTCGCGAGCTTGCCGGATCGCACGAAGGCGTCGAGGCGCGGCGTATGCTGCGGCGAAATCAGCCGTTGTGTGAGCCCGACGGCGTTGATAAGCACGACTTTGTTCACGCCCGGTTCTGTACGGGCGGCACATCGGGGAATCAAGCCGCGCGACCTTAGGGATTCCCTGATTCCTGACGATTCGCGGCATGCCGGGTCGTGTTAGGATGGCGCGTTGCATGGCGGGACATGACATCATTTGTATTGGCGCATCGGCCGGCGGGGTGGAAGCCCTCATGACGATCGCGCGCGCGCTGCCGGCGGACCTGCCGGCGTCGGTCTTCATGGTGCTGCACATTTCACCCTACGCGCGGAGCATGATGCCGGACTTGCTGCGCCGGGCCGGTCCGCTGCCGGCCGAGCACGCGCGGCACGGCGAAGCGATCCAGCCCGGGCGAATTTACATCGCGCCGCCCGACCATCATTTGATCCTGAAGCGCGACAGCTTGTCGGTGACGCGCGGCCCGCAGGAGAACGGCGTTCGCCCGTCGGTTGACGTCACTTTTCGCAGCGCCGCCGCGGCGTTTCGCAACCGTGTCGTCGGCGTCGTGCTGACCGGCAACCTGGACGACGGAACGGCCGGTCTGGTGGCGATCAAGCGCGTCGGCGGCGTCGCGATCGTGCAGGACCCGAATGAGGCGATGTACCCCGGCATGCCGACCAGCGCGGTGCAGAACGTCGACGTCGATCACGTCGTGCCGCTGGCGGAGATTGGCCCGCTGCTGGCGCGAATCGCCCGACAGCCCGTGGAGGAAGTTATGGCGAGCGAGCCGGATGAGCAGATGGGATTCGAAGCGCAGATCGCAAACATGGAGCGCGAAGCGATCCACAAGGAGATGCGGCCCGGCGCGCCGTCCGGGTTCGCCTGCCCGGATTGCCACGGCACGCTGTTCGAGATCCGCGAAGGGCAGCTCGCGCGCTTCCGCTGTCGCGTCGGGCACGCGTATTCGCCGGAAAGTCTGCTGGCGGCGCAGTCGAACGGGATCGAGGCGGCGCTGTGGACGGCGCTGCGCGCGCTGGAAGAAAAAGT
>JAXDMN010000142.1:0-15536 GCA_034666045.1 Phycisphaerales bacterium
CAGGGCCAAATAGGAAAGCGTCCGATCAAACTGCGCGCTCGTGAGCTGCAACTGCGCCGACAAAAGCTGGTCCTGCGACGTCACGCGCTCGAGGTTCGTCGCCAGGCCGACGTTGTACGATTGATCCGCCTGGTTGAACGCCTGCCGGGCCGCGCGAAGCTGGACTTGCAACTCGGCGATGCGGTCTTCGTTGGCCTGCATGTCTTGCGACGCCAACTGCACCTGCTGCGCGACGTCGCGGCGCAGCAACGATTCCGCAAGCGCCGCCTGCCGGTAAAACGACCACGCCTCGCGCACGTCCGCCCGAATCACGCCGGCGGAAAAGATCGGCAAGTTCGCGCGGAGCAGGCCGTCCCACATGCGGTCGTCGGGAAAACTTTCGCGATAGACGAAGACGTTCACGTCGAGCGTGACGGACGGATAATATTGTCCGAAGGCGGCTTCGACGCCTTGCCGCGCCGCCAGCACCGCCGCACGCGCCGCCCGCAAATCGCGCCGCCGATTCGCCGCCAGCGCCTGCATCTCCGTCAGCGGCGGCAGGGCGGCGGGGGGTTCGTAAGCGTCAAGCAACTCGCTCTCCTGCACCGGCGCCGCCGTCAGGAATGCCAGCGTCGCGCGGCCGTTCCGAACGTCGTTGCGCGCGTTGATCAGCGCGACGCGCGTCGCGGAGGCTTGCGCCTCCGTCTGCGCCACGTCGAGCGGCCGTGCAACGCCCGCCGCCTGGCGCCCCTGGATGTCGCGGACGCGCGCCTCCTGCACCTTGAGCGAGCTCGCCAGCACGTCGGCCGATCGCTCGGAGCGCAGCACCTGATAATAGACCTGTGCAACGTCGAGCAGGACCGATTCCTGAAGGTCCAGCAGAAGATTACGGCGTTGCTCGATCGTGCGGGCGCTGCCGCGCAGCCGCGCGACGTCGCTGAACCCGAACAGGTTTGCATGCCCGCTGGCCGGCACGTTGAACGTACGATCGTTCGGCGACGCGTCGCTGGCGCTGCCGCCGCCGGCATTCACGGTCTCGCGGAACGAATACGTCGGCACGAGGCTCACGGTCGGCAGGAACGCCGCCGCGGCGCGCTTGCGATCGATCAGCGCTTGCAGATAGTTTTCGCCTTCGATCGCCAGTCGCTCGTTCTGCCGGTTAGCCAGGTCCAGCGCCTGCCGCAGCGTGAGCCGCGTCCCAGGCGCGGCGGCGAACTCCCGTTCGTTGGCCAGGAGATTGGCCCGCAACACCTTTTGGTACTGCGCGACTTCTTTTTGCTGATCGACGGCGCAACCGATGCACGGGGCGAGAACGAACAGCGCGGTCAGTGGTAGAAGAAAGCGGCGGCTGCGTCGCAACGTCGGCATCCTCGGCGGGAGAAGAGTCTGACTATATCACTAAGCGATTGCGTTCGGCCGCCGCTTGCGTGCGAGCGACGCCGGAACGATTGCTACTTCGCAATTGTCATGAGTGTTGTGCTACAGTCAAAAGAGATGATTTTCCCCCGCCAGCGTTTTTTCGCCGCTGCCGCTTTCGCAGCCGTCGCGTGCGTGTCGATTTGTGGAATTTCCTGCAAGCGCGAGGCCGATGCGCACGAAGAACGGCGGCAGGATGCGGTCGCGGTCACGCTCGCGCCGGCCGTCGTCGCGCCGGTGCAGCGAAGCGTCGAAATCACCGGCACGCTCTTCGGCGACGAGGAGGCGACCGTGTCGGCGAAGGTGCCCGGACGGATCGTCGAAGTCTTGCACGATGTCGGCGACCGCGCCGCGTCCGGGCAGCCGCTCGCACAAATCGACAAGACAGACTACGAGCTCGCCGTCGCGCAGAAGAACATGGCGATGCAGGCGTCGCTGGCCAAGCTCGGGCTGACGGAAATGCCCGGCGACGATTTCGATCTGAACAAAGTCCCGACCGTCGAGCGCGCCCGCCTTCAATCCGCCAACGCCGAGGCGAAATTCAATCGCGGCCGCCAGCTCTTCGAGCAGAAGCCGCCGCTCATCAGCGAGCAGGATTTCGCAGACCTCAAGACCGCGTTCGAAGTCGCCCGGAGCAACTACCAGGTCGAGCTGTTGACGGCGCGCTCGCTTCTCGCCGACGCCCGCGCGACCCGCAGCGATCTCCAGCTCGAAGCGCAGCGCCTGCGTGACACCACCGTCCGCATCCCCGAAGCGGCCACGACGCAATCCGTCGCCAAACCGGCGCCGCAGCAATATGCCGTCGCGACCCGCCTCGTTTCGATCGGCGAATACGTCCGCGAGGGGACGCCACTGTTCCGCCTCGTCGCCGATGATCCGGTAAAATACCGCGCGCAGGTCCCGGAAAAATTCCATTCGCAAGTGAAGACCGGCCAACCGGTGCGCGTTCAGGTCGCGGCGTATCCGGAAGTCTTCCCCGGCACGGTCTCGCGCATCAGTCCCCTCGTCGACCGCACCTCACGAACCTTTGAAGTCGAAATGCTGATGCCGAACCCGACCGGCAAACTCCAGCCCGGCTCGTTCGCCACCGGTCAGATCCTCACGCGCATGCAGGAGAACGTGACGCTCGTCCCGATCGACGCGCTGGTCACCTTCGCCGGCGTAACGAAGGTCTACACCGTCGAAGACGGCAAAGCCGTCGAGAAGAAGATCGAGACCGGCCAGCGCGTCGGCGACAACGTCGAAGTCATCAGCGGTTTGAGCGGCGCCATCCCCGTCGTCATCGAAGGCAAGAACCGGCTCGCCACGGGCACGCCGGTGCAACCTGCTACCGCGGCGACCGCCGCGCCGGCCGCGAAGTAGGTCCGGCCACGATTCGTTGCGTCAATGCGGTGCTGGATCCGGAGGCTGCGCCCGCTTGATCTTCCGCAGGCCCGCCAGAACCGTCACTTCAATAATGGGCTTCGCCGGATTCGGCGGCGGGTCGAAAATGGGCTTCACAGGATTCGGCAGCCGGTCGAGGACGCGGGCGATGAGGTGGACGTAGTTGCCACCCGCACATTGCAATAGTGCTGCCGGGAAGACCGAGCGTGGCGGACCGTCTGCGGTGGCAACCTCGTACGAATCCCAGTTGATCGCATCTTTCCACTGTTGCGGATCATCGCCAAACTCCTCCGCCGCGCGGGCCGCCGCGAGCGCTTCGGCGACCAGATCATTGGCGAAGCGCAACACGCCGTCTGCGCCATTCGCACGGACGAGCAGGCGGAGCTTCTCCTCCAGATAATCCAGAGCGGGGTCGCTCTTCGGGCCACAAACGCTGAGGAGCCGCGCCCGTGTTGCCGGCTGGGCGGCGTCCTCGCCTTTCACACACGCCCACGCCACCACTTTCGCCAGTTGACGCACTTCATCCGTCGGCTGCCATTCCGAAGCGGGGGGCGCGCCGCTCGCGGGATCGTTAGCAGGACGCGGGACAGCATCATTTATGTGTTCCAAATACTCGATGACGATGGCCGCAACCGGCCGTCCGGCTGCGGCATCCTGCGGCTGTTTGGCACGCACGATCGCGTCCTCGGCGATCAATTTGATCAACTCAACCGGCAGTGCGCGCCCCTTCACGAAAAGCGAAAACTTCTCCGACGCATTCTGATAGCCCGGTGACTTCAAGAGCTCTGGGGTGGCGAACTTTTCGAGGGTTTCCGCGGGGACATCTGATTTTACCGGCTGCGTGCGGATTTCCGTCCGCCGGGCGTTCCCGAGTTTCTCCCTCTGCCGCGATGTCACGATCAACGCGACGAGCGGGAAATTCTCGAGGTTCGGGGCGACGAGCCCGCGGGTCTCGTGACCCAACTCGGAGAGGCCGTCGATGATGACCAGCAGCCGGCGTTTGCGAAGCAGGTCCTGCAAGAGCTCTTCCGTGACGTCCGACCCGCCGCCAATGAGGTATTGCAGCTCGCCGCGCACAGCGGCCATCAACGCCCGATAGGGTGATGCCTCGCCGCCATCCTTGGTCGCAGCCGGCCGGTCGATCAGGATCGGCAGCATGCGATGCGACAGCGGCGATTTTGTCTTATTTCGTTTCGATGAGTTCGCCGGCGGCGGGCCGAGCGCCTTCAGCGCGATCCCGCACGCGAGCGCGGTCTTCCCGCTGCGCGGCTCGCCATGAATCAGGAGGCATTCGGGATGGGACAACCAGTTTTTCAGGACGTCGTCGGACAGATCGGGAAGTTCGGTTTCCTTTCCATCGATGGTGAGTTCGATCGGAACCGCGATGCGAACGTCGTCGCCTTCGACGTTCGGCTTGCCCTTGAACTGCTCGCGCGCCTTCTCCGCGTGGAACGACACCCAATCGTCAAGCACTCGATCGCACGGCCTGAGAAACCCGACCAGCAGCACGTATCGCGCGTCTGCCCACGACTCGAGGTGGAAGATCTTCAGTGGAATGTGCCACTTTTCCAAAAGGCGATCGAGCGTCACGATCGTGCGCGGCCGCAACGAGTAAAGGATCGCGTTGGACAGCACGATCAGCAGGGCGACCGCAACTGCCAGCGAACGTAACGGGTACGCCCTAATTAGCTCGAACAGCGAAACCGACCTTCCCACCTGGCTTACGGCCCATCGCACGTCCATGAGCGCATCGCCGGACAAAAGCGCCGCGTCGCCACCCGCAGCGTCTTCCATTCCCTTCTGAAGGCGCGCCAGCGCCGCCTGGGTTGTGCGGCGTTGCTGAGATCTGGAAATCCGGTCAGTCGCTGCGTTGGTCCAGCGCTGACCAACCGCCTTGGCGATCCGACTGGAGCTGCCGAAGTACCAGTCCGTGGCCGGAAGCAACTCCGCGGTTTCCGCCAATGCAGGAAGAGAGGGTTCCGCATCTGTCCCGAACGTTTCCAGCGCGCTGACCGTACGAAACAGCGGCGGGAAGTCCGCGCGTTTCTTCGCGTCAGCTTCGCGCCGCACCTGCTCGTTGCAGTATTTCAGCACCATGGTCAGGACAGCGTTCGCGTTCTTGATCCCCACCGCCCGCCGACGTTCCGCCTCCGCATCCACCGGCTCGTCGGCGTTACGCGACTCGCCCGCCTGCCCAATCGCATCGACTAACTGAACCCACCGCTTTTCGCCCTCCGGCCTGTCCAGCGGCAGACGTATCTCGGATTGGGTCGCCGGCAAATCGTAGAGAAAGTCCCACGGGCGCTCCCTGATGAGTTGATACTCTCGTGCTTGAACCTGTTCGATCCAGCTTCGGCTGCCCGGGGCCGAAGTGGCTGGCGCGGCGCCGAATGCGTTTGCCGCGCAAACAAGGATGAACAGAAGAGCTGAGCCGACCCCATACCGGCGCGGCACAACACGAGCGTCGTACGACATTAGCAGCCCCATTCGTGGTGGGAGAGAGGTGAATCCCGCAGCTTTCTATACCGTATCGGAACCGACAGGGTCAACGAAATCCGGGCGAACTTCCCGCTTGACGCGTCTGTTGAGGCGAGCTTAACTGTCACGCATGCGACGATGGACAGCCTCAGCTTCGGTGTGTGTGATGCTGTTCACGCTTGCACCCTGCCTGGCACAGGTCACGCGTCCTCAAGTCACCCGGGCAACTGGAGGGGCGACGATTCTGCGACCGCAAGCGAGTCGGGCGGAGGACGCCATCGTCGGCACTGCCGTCTTTCTCGGTGACCGCATCAGTACAACCGACTCGCCGCTGAAATTCGTCTTCAATAACATCGCCGTGGAAATGCACCCGAACACGACCATCCGGCTGCAAGGTGGGCTCACGATCCACCTCGAGCAAGGCAAGCTGAGAGTGGATATCGGGACGGGCCGGCAGGGGGCGTGGCCGCAGATTACGATCACCGATCCGCACGAGAACGAAGTCGTCGCGCACGGAACCATTATTCAGGCGGAGTTGAGCGGGAACCGCGCACGCTACGCAACGTTGGAAAACTCCTTCTGGCTCTATCCGAAGATTGGCGCTGGCCGACCCGTTGGTCCGCCGGCCGGCGACGTTGAAGCGGTCGAAGTCATCATCTCCAACGGCCAGAAAATCGAGAAACTCGGACCCGTGTTGCCGGGCGAGATTGCCTTACAGAACCCGGAGCTGCAACGGCTCTCAAAACAGACACAAGCCGACCAGCGCGCGCGCGCCGGCGCTCTCGCGCAGGCTGCCATCGCGCCCGCGGTTTACATGCCGGCGACCAACGCGCTACCGGACGCGCACCAAGCCCTCGCGCTCGCCGGCGTGCCGGACGTCGAGTTGGGGACGGTTGTCATCAAGCAGGTGAACAACGAGTTCTTTCCGCGCAGCGTGCTGGTCGACGTCGTCGGCGATCAGCAGAAGCCGCAGGAGGTTTCATTGCTTTCGACGGACCCGCATTTCGTCGGGGACCTTCCGGGCTATGACCAGTTCCACGTGCGCGTCGACCTGAACAAGATCGAGAACGTCGGCGTGCAGGCCACTGCGCGCCTTCACGATCAGCGCGGCGATCTCTCCGAGTCGGCGCGGCTGGACGTCGCGCCGCAGACGGTGCAGTTGAGCGGCTCGAATCAATCGCGCAACATCACGTTCGCCGCCAGCCCGATCCGCCCGCCACGTCCCTCGACGGATCAGCGCGTTGGTGTCGCCGCCGGTCCCGTCGCCGCCCAACGAGCGGACGTTCGGCGAAAAGCAGTGCGGCCCCCGAGCCGGGCGATCACACCGACAAAGCGGCGATAATCTCTTCATCCGGCAGCTTGACAGCGCCGGTAGCTAAAAGTGGAAAACCAACTCGATCGCCACCTGGTGCCGGTCGTACGCGTACGGCCTGCCGCCGAACGGCGATTCAATATTCGAACTGTTGTCGGTGTAGGTGTAACGCGCGCGCAGGTCCACGTGCTCCTGGATCTCGCGCGTCAGCATTACGAAAGCCTCCGCGCCGCGGTCGCGGCGCTTGCGAAGATCCGTGTCCAGCGAATTTGCGTGGGCGAAATTCGCCGCGGTCACCACTACGCCCGCGTCCACCGTTAGCTTCCACTTCGCCAGGTACTGACTGAGCGTGAGGCCGGCGGTGTGCTCGTGTCCGCGGAAGTCCGTTCCCTCCGTGCGATGCTCGCCGTAGCTGTAGCTGAGATAAACGGACAGCGGCCGCTTCGGATCGATGACGCCCCGCAATTGCACTTCCTGCACGATGCCGTAAACGTGCAGCCTGCCGCTGCGGTCGAGCGCGGGCGTCGCGGGTTCGCCCTGGAAGTCCCGCTGTTCGAACTGGTAATAGAGCGATGTCGATGCGCGTCCTCCGTATTCCTCAATGGTCAACTGCGGAACGACGATCTGCCGCTCCAGGTACGCGTCGCCGTCCAGGACGACGTAGTTGTACGCGTACCGCGCGCCTGCGCTCAGTGTCGGGGTGAGCCGCGCATATACGAACGGTCCCGCTTGAAGCGATGCGGTGTCAAACTCGTCCAACGACATCTGCCAGGCAAGGTAGTTGTCGGTTTCCACTCCGGCGTTAAGTCGCTCGTCGCTGATGAGCGAGTAGCTGGCGTGCGGCTCGAGCGTGAAACGTTGATCCTCCCGGCGTGAGATTCCCGCCGGCAGGGGGATGCCGGGGTCCACCAGCATCACATTCGTGTCGTAGGCATAGCCGGCCACGACGCTGACTTCCCACGGTTTGCCCTGCCCGTCCGCGGGCGTGCCGATCGGCGCGACGGACGGAATGTTGCTGATGTCGCCGGCGCGCAGCCGCAACCGAAGCTGTTGCGCCAACCGCTCGGAATCCGCTTGCGCCCGTGCGGCTTCCTCCAACTGCGGATCGAGCGATTTCGCCTTGGCGAACTCGCGCGACGCTTCGGCGTGACGATTTTGAGACAAAAGCGTCAGGCCATAATAGTAATGCGCCTCAGCGTCGTTCGGGTCGCTCTCGATCATCCGATCGAAGATCGCCATGGCGCTGGCAATGTGACCGTCGTGCAATTCCGCCAGCCCCAGTTCAAGCTGCACGTTTCGCTCCGCTCGCCGCGTTGACGGCGATTGAGCGCGCGCGGGTGACGCTGATGTCAGCACCGCCAGCCCGACTAGCGCAATTACCAACGTGCGTACAGTGTGAACGATCCCCGCTGACATGGTCCCGGCATCATTACGACCGGTTCGGTCCTCTGCAAATAGTATTGGGCAGTAAGAACAGACGCCCGGGCGTCCGATTGTCGCGGCGGGCGCGATAAGTTGCGGCTCGGCGGCGACGCCCTCAACATGAGCCAGCGTGCAGATACGTCAACGACATTTCAGCATCGCAGTGGCCGCGATGACGGTCATCATCGTCGCTGCGCCCGCGCGCGGGCAGGCGGAGCTCGAGCGATTCTCCCGCCAGCTCGAGCAGATCCAGCGCGAGACGCTGCTCCAGGCGAATCAGGACCTCTCGCTCGATCAGCGCGTCTTCTTCGACTACGGCGGGTACGCGACCTTCGGCTATCTGTCGGTCGATGACAATGTCAACCAGAACCACGTCCTCCGCCAGTATGAGCTGATCGGCTACGCGCGCATGAATATCGACGGCGCGCACGAGTTCTTCCTGCGCGGCGCCGGCGGATGGCGCGACTTCAACCCAGGCGACAGCTTCGACGGTCGCGGCGATGAGGCGATCGATCCGGAGCTCGACCGCTGGTACTACCGCTTTGACCTCCAGCGCCAGCAGGCCGCGTATTACGGAAGGAAGATCGACTACAACATCACGGTCAAAGCGGGGCGCGATCTCGTGATTTGGGGAAATGGCCTCGTGCTCAGCCAGGACATCCAGGGTCTCGACGCGTCGTTCACCTGGGGCGGGAACGAAGTGGAAATCCTCGCCGGCATCACGCCGACGCGGACCGTCGACTTCGACGCCTCGCGGCCCGCGTTCGATTACAACACCAAGCGCGGCTTCTACGGCGCGCAGCTCAGCCGCAACGTCGGCACGCATCGTCCGTTCATCTACGGACTCGTTCAGCGCGATTACAACGACCACGACACGCTCAACAGCGGGCCGGTCGTCACCGAGTTCGATTACAACAGCTACTACCTCGGCGTCGGCTCCGCCGGTCCGATCGGCGACCGCATCCTTTACGGCGTCGAAGCGGTTTACGAGGGCGGCACGAACCTGTCGAACAGTTTCGTCTCCGGCGGCGGGCCGTTCATTACGCCGATCCCGCAGACGAAGGATGACATCCGGGCCTGGGCGCTCGACGCGCGAATCGACTACCTGTTCCCGGACGAGCGTCATCGCCCGCGCATCAGCGGCGAGGTGATCCTCGCGTCCGGCGACGACGACCGCGGCAACACGTCCAACACCTTCAGCGGCAACGCGCCCAACACGAGCGACCGCGCGTTCAACGCCTTCGGCCTGCTCAATACCGGCCTCGCATTCGCGCCGCAGGTGTCAAACATCCTCGCCCTGCGCGTCGGCGGCTCGGCGTTCCCGCTTCCGGACATGGGCCCGCTCCGCCGCATGCAGGTCGGCGCCGACCTTTTCCTTTATGGCAAGCTGGACAAGAGCGCCCCGATTGACGAGCCGACGAGCGGCAGCGAAAAATTCATCGGCTGGGAGCCGGACTTTTTTCTCAACTGGCAGGCGACCAGCGACGTGACCGTCGTCCTCCGTTATGGCATTTTTTTCCCGAACGAAGACGCCTTCGCCGGCGACGACACCGCGCGACAGTACATTTACGCCGGGCTGACGTATGCCTTCTAATTCCCTCGCGTCATCCTGTCCCTTAGCACGATCAGGCCACTGGTCGCTGGCGATCTGCGCGACGATGATTCTGGTCATGACGTGCGGCTGTCAATCACCCCGCGCCGGAAAACCGCTCGCCGCCGATCTCGCCGGCAGCGACGACGATGCGCAAGTGAACTTCTGGCACGCGCTGGCGGATGAGCCGGTCACCACGAACGATCACGCGCTCCACGGCCTGCTGCTGTACATGGACCGTAAGGACGATTCGTCCGATTACGCGGCGCGGGTGGCGAATTTGAAGTCGCGAAAGATGCTGCCGCGCGGCTGGAATGAGCCTGCGACGGACGCCGTTCGCCGGGGCACGCTGGCCGTTGCGATCATGCGACTGCTCGGCGAGCGCGGCGGCGTGACGACGACGCTGCTCGGGCCGACGCCTCGGTATGCCGTGCGCGAGCTGATGTTCCTGAATGTCTACCCGTCAAGCACACCGAACCAGTCGTTCTCCGGCAACGAGTTCGTCGGGATCATCGGCCGGATCGAGGATTACCAGCGCGGGAATCCTGCTGACGTCCCGGCCGCCGTTTTGCCGGGCGAAATGCGCGCGCAAAAGTGACCCTGGAGGTCACAGCCATGAAAACCATCACCTTCCTCATCACCGTTGTGATTTCCGTCGCCAGTGTGTCCGCCTGGACGATGCAGGAGACTCGGCCCGCCGCCTCCGCGCCGGTCGCCGCCGCGAACGGGACGGAAAAACTCATCGCCACCGTCACGGGCGTCGAAGGCATCGTGCAGGTGCGTGAGAGCGAAGACGCGCCGTGGCAGCGTGCGACCGTGAACATGCAGGTCGGCGAGAACGCCGAGTTTCGCACCGGGCCGCGCAGCGCCGTCCGCTTCGTCATTCCGCCGGATCACACGATCACGCTCGATCGTCTCGGCAGCGTGAAAGTGCTCCAGGCGATCAATGACAACGGCGTGATCAAGACGCAGATGGGCATGCGTTATGGCCGCACGCGCTACGACATCGAGGCGGGCGGTCGCGAGCACGAGTCGTCGATCGCCAGCCCGAGCAGCACACTGGCCGTCCGCGGCACGCGCTTCAGCTCGTACGACCAGCGTCCGTTCCCCGCGCAGGCCGTCAGCCTCACCGGTCGCGTGCAGTTCCGCGATTTGCGGAAGCGCGTCACGATCGGCAGTCGCGGCGGCGGCAAGACGAAGATCGACGTCAACAACCCGAACGCCGCCAGCCTCGCGCTCGGCCAGTCGGTTGTCGATCCTGGCGCGCGCCTCGCGCGCACGGCGGCGGAAGACCAACTCGTCGCCACGCTGCTCCAGAGCGGCGCGACCGTTTCGTTCGATTACGACAAGGGCATCCGCGTCGTGCGCGGCGGGCAGCCGCCACTGACGGATGCAGAACTGATTCCAACGCTGCCCGGCACGTTGAACTTCGTCCTGCGCTGGACGCAGCCTGGCACCGATCTGAATCTCGGCGTCTTCACCTTCGGCGACCAGCTTCCGCAGGGGCAAACCCTGTATCCCGTCGGGGGCGTCAACACGAGTTCGAGCGGCGGCGAAATTCCGTTCGATCATCGTGGCGGACCGCACGGCGGCATCGAGGTGGGGTTCTGGCCGGCGAACTTCCCGAGACAGGCCTACCGCGCCGGCTCGGTCCACATTTCCGGCCCTAACTCGCCGGCGACGCTCGACATCTTCCTCAACGGCCAGCGCGTCACCTTCACCGGCCCTGACGGACAACCCACGCAGACCGCCAGCTATCTCGCCGGGCCCATCAATCCGATTTTCGGATCCGGGCAGGCCGTCGGCAGCGTGATCGTCCCGGCGGACCCGGCGGCGAAGTCGCTGCGCCCGACGGCCGCCGCGACGAAACCTCCGATGACTCCGGTCGCCGCCAAAGCCAAACGTCGCTGAACCAAAAAGACTTCCGCAAATGGCCCGAAAACCGGCCCATCTTCTCCATCTGCGCTCTGTGTGCGCGCTCACCGAGCCGGCGGGGACAAACCCCCGCTTCCCCGGGATGCTATTTTCTTGCGTGACGGCGCGCCGCGGGTTAGCTTCGCCCGCGACTGAGGGCAATTCTACACGTTTGTCAGGGTCCACCAGATTTCGAACCTTCGGAGGGACGCGCCATGTCGTCGCTGCGCTTTGATCGCTGTCACAATATCTTCGATCTTCAACCGCTCGAAGTCCGCCGCTTTTTCACCACCGCCGTCGTCGGACTAAACAACACGCTCGAGATCCTCGGCACCGCCAGTGCGGAGACCATCACCGTCAACCGAAACACCGCCGGGCGAATCACCGTCAGCGGCGTCGCCACCCAGTTCACGGTCGGCGGCGGCGCCGGGCAGATCAACAAGATCCTGATCCAGGCCGCCGCCGGGAATGACACCGTGCTGCTGACCAACAACGTGCGCGTGCCGGCGACCGGGGTCGGCATCCCCGCCACCATCGCCGGCAACGCCGGCCACGACTCCATCACCGGCGGACCGGGCAACGACATCATCAACGGCAATGACGGCAACGACATGATGGATGGCGGCGGCGGGAACGACGAGTTCACCGGCGGCGCCAATTTCGACACCGCGAACTACTCCACGCGCACGGGCGCGATCGTCGTCACGATCGGCGTCGGCGCCAACGACGGCGAAGTCGCCGCCGCCGAAGCCGACAACGTCACCGCAACCGTCGAGGAAGTCATCGGCGGCGCGGGCAACGACACGATCACCGGCTCCGGCAATGCCGACTACATCGCCGGGGGCGGCGGAAACGACTCGATGACCGGCGGCGACGGCGGCGACCAGCTCACCGGCTCCGCCGGTCAGGACAAGTTCTTCGGCCAGAGCGGCGATGACTTCCTCCTGGCGCAGAACAGCGACCAGGACACTGTCAACGGCGGAACGAACGCCGACCTTACGCCGGACCTCGACCTCGCATCCGTCGACCCGATCGACATCCCCGCGCGCGGCGCGCTGAATTTCCTCATCGCCGCCGCCGAGGGCTCGCCCAGCGCGCTCGATCCGACCTACAGCCCAGATGACGGGATCGCTGAGCTCACGCCGGTCGATTACAATCCCCTTACCGGCGTTGACGGGCAGGGCCGCGTCGCGTTCCTCTACGATCAATACGGTCAGAACGGCGGGAACGGCTACGGATACGACGTCGTCGCGCGCCGCCTCGACGCGGACGGCAACATCGACGATGGCTTCGGCGCGGTCGTCATCGACACGACCGAAGCGGCCGACGTCGGGCAGGGATACAACGTGGACGACACGCGCATGGGCGTCGCGTTCGGCGCCGACGGCTCGATGTTCGTCCTCATCGCGCGCTCCCGCTTCGAAGGCAACCGCGGCTTCGCGGTCGCCAAGCTCACGCCGGCCGGCGTGCTCGACACCACCTACGGCGGCGGCGACGGCATCGCCGTCTTCGAGGGCGCGAGCCTGACCGGCGCGAACGACTTCATGACCGCGATCGCCGTCCAGGACGACGGCAAGGTCGTCGTCGCCGGCAGCGTCTACGAAATCAGCCAGGGCGGCGACCAGGACTTCCTCGTCGCGCGGCTAACCACCACCGGCCTGCTCGACAACACCGCCAACGGCGGCGCGGGCAACTTCAACGGCGCCGGCTTCCGCCAGGTCGATCTCGCGAACGCCGTCTCTGACATGGAGTGGACCAACGACATCGCGTTTCAGAAAATCGACGGCGACGGCGCCGCGCAGCGCATCGTCATCGCCGGCGCGACCGAGAGCGATGGGCGGCAAGGCGCCCTCATCCGCTTCACCGCCGCCGGCGCGCTCGACACCTCCTTCGGCACGGGCGGCTCGCGCAGCTACCTCGTCGGCGACGTCACGGAGATCAAGCGCATCGCGATCAACGCCGCCAACGAGATTTTCCTGCTCGGCAACGAGACCACGATCCCGATCATCGGCAAAGGCATCACGGTCTCCTCGCCCACCAGCGGCGCCGGCACGTTCGACTTCGTCGCGAAGCTCAACGCCAACGCCAACGACGCCGGGCAGGTCAACCTCGACAGCGCCAATTTGAATGACGTCACCACCGACGCGCAGGGCCGTGCCATCGCGGTCGGCGAGAGCGGCAACGACTTCTACGTCATCCGCTACAACTCCGATTTCACGCCGGACGACGCGTTCGCTGACGGCGGCTACATCGCCGTCGACGCCAACGGCGGCGAAGCCTACGACGTCGCGACCAGCGTGCGCGTGCTCGGCTCCGGCAAGATCGTCGTCGGCGGGTACGGGATCGAATTCAATGAATCGCCGGTCGGCCTCGCCATCCGCCTCGAAGGCGAAGGCGCCGGCGTGCCGCCCAACAGCGAGGGGAATGTCGAAGAAGTCGAGGACTTCCTCACCTACGACGACATCCACGATCCGAACTCGCACCTCTTCGACAACGTCTCCGCGCCGGCGAAGTTCTATTCGCTGTCGCAGCCGGACGATGACGGCATCGTCCGCATCGATCTCCCGCCCGAGCTCGACAAGACCAACGTCGTCTCGATCTACAACGTCATGGCGGGCGACGGGCAGATCAACGTCGCGGTCGACGTCGACGGGTTAGTCCTCTACTACGACCCGGACGACACGACGCGCATCGAGATCTACACCAAGTTGTTCGGCGACTCGATCACCGCGGATAACAACGTCGCCATCCCGCTGCTCATCGACGCCGGCGACGGCAACGATGTCGTGATCGGCGGCGGCCAGGACGACGTCATCCTCGGCGGCAAGGGGAACGATTTCATCAACGGCAACGACGGCGACGACGCTGCCGTCGGCGGGGACGGCAACGACAGCATCCTCGGCTGGCGCGGCAACGACATCCTGATCGGCGGCAAGGGCTCCGACATCATGTTCGGCTACTTCGGCGACAACATCCTCGTCGCCGGTTACACCGATCACGACAACAACGTCGACGCCCTCGACGCGCTGATCGCCGAGTGGACCAGCGGCGACCCGGCCCGCGTCAGCCACATCCGCAACGGCGGCGGATTGAACGGCTCGTACAAGCTCCGCACCGGCCTCGGCGCCACCGTCTTCGACGACGGCGCGAGCGACTACCTCACGCTCGGCGGCTCGGGCGACTGGTTCTTCTACAAACAGACCGGCTCGAATCGCGACTACCTCGTCGCGGGCACGCCGAGCATCAAGGATTTCCTGTAACGACGCTTCGATCAGGGAACGAGGGTAGAGGATGGAGGATGGCCTAACCGCTATCCTCCATCTTCGTTTTCGCTCCCGTTCACGCGCATCGTGTACCATGCCCCCGGGCATGCTCCGGCACGAACGCAGACTTCTGATTGACTGTCTCGGCATCGGCGTCGCGCTGACGCTGCTGGTGATCGCCGCCGACGCCAGCGGGCTACTGAACGGGTTGGAAGATTCCCTCTACGATCTCCGCGCGCGGACGTGCCAGCGTTTCATCCCCAAGCCGACCGACACGCTCGTCCACATCGACATCGACGACCCCGCGCTCGACACGATCGGCTGGCCGCTGCCCCGCGCGACCGTCGGGAAGATCCTCGATGAGATCCGCCTCGCCGGACCCAAGGCCGTCGAGATGGACGTGCTCTTCGATCAGCCGCAAAAGGTGCAGTTCGAGCAGAAGCGGGCGCCTGCGACGACGCACGCGAACACGCAGCTGACAACGCAGTCCACCACGCAATCCGCGACGCAGCCGGCGGTTGAATATGTCCGCATCGATCACGACGCCGAGCTCGCGGCGGCGATGCGGCGGCTGGGGAATGTCATCGTCCCCGCGACCTTCCAGCCGCCGCAGCCTTACTCGCCGATCATCGCGGCGATGGTTCAGGAACTGCGGAACGACGAGTTCATTCCCGCCGACGACGCGCAGCTTCGTCACGTCCGCATCGAGCATGCGACAAGCGAGCGCGAGGCCCATCTGCGGGTAGACGTTGCCGTCCGCTTCGAGCAGCAGCGGCAG
>JAXDMN010000143.1:0-15973 GCA_034666045.1 Phycisphaerales bacterium
CATGACAAAATGCTCGTTTTTGGCGCAGCAGGACTTCTTAAACACCCGCTCAGGATGACACCTCTCTAAGGTAGCGCTCCATGACCCGCGACATCACCAACCCGCGGCTGATCTACGTGAAGGGGCTGCTGTTTTTCCTCACCGGCGCGATCGCGGCGGTCCTGCTGATCCTCGAGAAACCCACGCTGAAAATCGCCGTCCTGCTCGCCCTCGCCATCTGGTGCTTCGCCCGCGCGTATTATTTCGCGTTCTACGTCGTCCAGCATTACGTCGACCCCGGCTATCGCT
Organism: Phycisphaerales bacterium; assembly: GCA_034666045.1. Taxonomy (GTDB): domain Bacteria; phylum Planctomycetota; class Phycisphaerae; order Tepidisphaerales; family Tepidisphaeraceae; genus JAICTV01. The sequence continues at coordinate 289 of JAXDMN010000143.1, forward strand.
TCGCAGGGCTTTTTGATTTCGCGCGCTACGTTCTGCGCAAGCGAGGCGGCCGATGATCGAAACGCCGCCGCAAGAATTGCCGCCGCCGGCGCTGCTTCAGCGTGATCAGCAGCTTCAGGTCGACACGTTCTGCACGAACTGCGGCTACAACCTGCACGGTCAGCCGGTCACACGCGATGCGCGCCTCGGATTGATTATCTGCCGCTGCCCGGAGTGCGGCCAGCATCATCCTGCGGGCGTCGGGGTGACGGCGGCGTCGGTGTGGACGACGCGGCTCGCGACGGCGCTGCTGGTCTTCTGGGTGCTGATCGTTTTGAACGCGATCTTCTGGATCTGCATCGGGCTGGGCGCGATCACCTTCGAACATTGGCAGATGTTTACCTTCTCGAAAGAAGTGGGCGCGGACGGGCGGGAGATAACTTACGTCGAGCTTCCGCCGCCGTCCGGCATTGGCGGGGCAACGTGGACGCCCGTCTACAAGGGAACCACGCAGCCCGTGGGTGAAGTCAGGCGCGTGCGCATGCTGGAGCCGCCGGATGACCCGCGCTGGCGCCACCGCTTTCTCGCGTTCAACCTGATCAGTGCCACGGTGCTCAGCCTCGGCGCCGGCGTGCTCCTGGTCGTGTTCATGTGGCACTGGCGACGCCGACGATATGCGCTGGCCACGGTCATGCCGTTCGTGATCGCGGCGTGTGCGGTGACGTTCATGTCGCTGACCGACTACGACGACGAGTATGCGCCGGTGCAAGGCTGGATGATCAGCCGCGCGCTCCGATACGCCGCGCTGGAGGCGGCGTTTTTCGCCCTCGGCATCTGGATCGGCCGGCCGGTCGCGCGCGGGCTCCTGCGCATGTTCATCCCGCCGCGCGCTCGGCAGTATTTTGCGTTTTTGTGGCGAATTGACGGCAAAATCCCGCCGCCGGCGACGGTGGTGTCATCGTGATCGGTCAGATCGATCTCGTCTTCGTGCTGTCGAATCAAATCGAAGCGGCGTTGTGGATGCTCGTCGCGATTGCGATGACGCTGGCGGCGGTGCGACGCGCGCGCTTCCGCTTCGACTGCATCGTCGGCGCGGTCGCCTTCGCGCTCTTCGGCGTCTCCGATCTCGTGGAAACAACCACCGGCGCATGGTGGCAGCCCTGGTGGTTGCTGGCGTGGAAAGCCGCTTGCCTCTTCGCGTTCCTCTGGCTGCTGAAACGCTACGTCATTCGTCGTACGCCTGACTGCGGATCGTCCACTTCTTCTCATCGATCGGCTCGAGCACAAAATCCTTGTCCGCCAGGTTCGCGTTGACCTTGATCTCCTTCAGCTCCGTCGTGCGCTGCGTGGTGCCGTTCGGGTCCAGCGTGACGATGCGCACGGGCATGCGGCTCTGCGGGTCGACCCAGAAATCGATCGTCGAGAAGCGCGTCTCAAACTGCGATCCCTTCTTCGGCGCGAGCTGCACGTGAATCGAGCCGGCCGGATCGTCGGCGGCGGGGGGGAACTTTTTCACCTCGAACATCTTGTGCACGTCCGCCTTGTCCTGACCGAGCGGCAGCGGAAACGGGCCTTCGCCGAGCTTGAGAAGGTTCATCTTCTGACCCGGCTGGAGGACCTGGCGGCGAATTTCCGTGGCGTCGACGTAATTGCGCTCGGTCAGCGTGCCGCCTGAGAGCATGAATTCCTGGCGATCGTTCGTGACTTTCTCGTTCACTTCTTTCCGATTGAACGCCACACGCAGGCGCGCGTCGTCCTGGCCGAGGCGTTGCATGAGGATTCGACCAGTGAGTTTGGTTTCGTTGCCGACGGCCGTGTCGGTGTCAGCGAGCGTGACGTTGGCGGTGAAGTCGTTCAGCTCTTTTCCGCGACGATCGAGAGCGTCGAGGATGTCGTCGAGCGCGGAGTCGGGCGACAACGTTGCCGGCGCTGCCGCAGCGGGGGCAGGCGCAGATTGAGCCGGTTGTTGCGGCGGTTGCTCTTGCGCAGACGCGCACCCCGCACAGATGCACAAAACCAGCCACGATCCCGTCAATTTTCGCATCAGTAAACCCTTCGCATGTCAGACACCTTCGCCGGCAGCTCGTTGGAGCAGATCGAGCAGCTCCGGCAGACCTCGCACTGTTCGCCACGGCTCGTTTGCGAACGTCCGCGGCTGACCGTGACTGATCCAGACCGTTTTCATCCCCGCCGCGACGCCCGCGTTCACATCGTGAACACTGTCACCGACCATCCACGCTTCGTCCGGCGAAACATCGAGCCGCTCGCACGCCATGAGCAGCGGCGTCGGATCCGGCTTGTACTTGCCGGCCGCGCATTCGCGCGTGATAAGCAGATCGAACGACAACCCGTGTCGCTTCAGCACGGATGCCACGCTCTTGCGGCTGTTGCGCGTGATGAGCCCAGTCTTGAATTTTCGGCCGCTGATCCACTCGATCAAGCTATCGCACCCGCAATTCAGCTTCGATTCCACCGCCGCGCGATCCTCGTATTCGTGCAGGATTTTCTCCGCCGCCGCGCGATCGGTTGGCGTCATTTCCGCCAGCGCTTCGAGAATCGGCCGCGTGACCGGAATTCCCATCGCCGCCTTGATCGCCGGAAAATCGAGCGCGGGCTCCGTCAGCGTGCCGTCCATGTCGAACAGCAGCGCGCGAGGCAGTCGCAAAGGCTGAGGTATATCGCGCATCATCTGCCTAACTTGAATCCGCCTTTCAGCACCCGGATAATCCGGCATGACTCTGATGACTGCACCGGTCGTATCCATCTTCGACGTCGGCGACTACGACGAACAGCTCGGCAGGGCGGTCACGCTCCTGCACGGCGGCGGCGTGGTCGTGCTGCCGACCGAGACGATCTACGGCGCGGCCGGCATCCTTGGCAATGATAAGGCGATGACCCGCCTCAAGGCGATTCGCGGCAACGCTGCCGAGGGAAAGCCGCTCACGATCCACCTCGCCCGCCGCGAGCAGGCCATGCGCTATATCGGTGAAGTGGGCGAAGTCGGCCAAAGGTTGATGAAAAAACTTTGGCCCGGCCCGGTCGCGCTGCAATTCGATGTTCCGGGGCCGCGCCGCAAGGAAGTGGCGAAGCAGGTCGGCGTCGCCGAGAACGAAATCTACGCCGATGGCGCGATCACGCTGCGCTGTCCGGATCACATCGTCGCGACGGATCTCCTGTCGCGCGTCGATGCGCCCGTCGTCGTCACTGCCGCCGGTCCGACCGCGATCGAAATGCTCGACAAAGTCGATCTCGCGCTCGACGCCGGCGCGACGCGGTTCAACAAGCCGTCGACGATGCTGAAGGTCAAGCCTGCCGGCTTCGAGATCGTCCGCGCGGGCGTCTACGACGAGCGCATCATCGAGCGCCTGCTGCGCACGACGATCCTGTTCGTCTGCTCCGGCAACACCTGCCGCTCGCCGATGGGCGAGGCGCTCGCCCGCGCGGTGCTGGCGAAAAAACTGAACGTCGCGCCGGACGATCTGGAGCAGAAGGGAATCTCGATCATCTCCGCCGGCAGTTTCGCGATGCCCGGCGCGCGGGCGACGCCGCAGGCGGTCGAAGCGGTCAAAGCGCACGGCGGCGACCTGACGAAGCACCGCTCGCGGCCGCTGTCGGTCGAGCTGATTCACCAGGCGGACGCCATCTTCACCATGAGCCGCGCCCACGCCGCCGCTGTCACGGCGCTGGTTCCCTCCGCCGCGGAAAAGACGATGACGCTCGATCCGGACGGCGACATCGACGACCCGATCGGCGGCGACCTCTCGCTTTATCAAACGCTCGCCGCTCAAATGCAGCAGCTCATCGAGAAGCGGTTGGAACAGGTGATTTCGTAGTCATGATTCGATGATGAAGGACGCGCTGCAATGAAGATCGCGATCGCCTGCGACCACCGCGGGTTCGAAGCCAAGAAAAAACTCCTGCCGGTGCTGAAGAAGCTCGGGCACGAAGTGCAGGATTTCGGGTGCGACACCGCGGCGAGCTGCGACTACGTCGATCTCGCCGCCCCGGCCGCCCGCGCGGTCGCGCGCGGCGAAGCGGAAGTCGGCATCCTCCTCGAAGGCAGCGGGATCGGCATGTCGATCACCGCGAACAAGGTCCGCGGCATCCGCGCCGCGCTGGTGCACGATGAAGTCACCGCCCGCCGCGCCCGCGAGCACCATCATTGCAACGTGCTCTGCATCGGGACGGAATTGCTGAGCGAAGATCACATCAAGAGCATCATGGAGATTTTCTTGAGCGCGACCTTCCAGGATGGGCGCCATTCACAGCGCGTCGCGAAGGTGATGGAGATCGAGAATCAGCAATAGGTGCAATGCTGTAAAGCGGCGCGCCTTGGCTGTGGCGTTTCGACGTCAGCGCACTGTCATCCTGAGGTACCCCGAAGGATCTGCGTTCCTCGTCGGTTGGTGCCAGATCCTTCGGAGTACCTCAGGATGACATCTCCCATATCTGTTGCTACACCCGAGAGCGCGTCGCTTTAATTCAGCTATTTCCCGCAGAAATCGACCAGCCGCGCGATTTCGCTGCGTAGATCTTTGCGGTGCACGACGAAGTCGATGAACCCGTGCTCCTTCAAAAATTCGCTGCGCTGAAATCCCTCGGGCAGCTCCACCTTGATCGTGTTCCAGATCGTGCGCGGTCCCGCGAATCCGATCAGCGCCTTCGGCTCCGCGACGATGAAATCGCCCAGCATCGCGAACGACGCGGTGACGCCGCCCGTCGTTGGATCCGCCAGCAACGAGATAAACAACCCGCCTGCGTCGTCGAGTCGCGCAAGGGCCGCGGAGGTTTTCGCCATCTGCATGAGCGACAGCGTCGACTCCTGCATCCGCGCACCGCCCGAACAGCTCACGATCAGGAGCGGCAGCGATTCCTCCGCCGCCGCTTCGATCGTGCGCGTGATTTTCTCGCCGACCACGCTCCCCATCGAGCCCATCATGAATTCCGGATCCATCACCGCCAGCATGATCGGCCGGCCCTTGATGAACCCTTTGCCGCACATGACGGCGTCGTTTCTCCCCGTCTTTTTCTGCTCCGCGACGAGGCGGTCCTTGTAGGCCTTCTTGTCGACGAATTTCAGCGGGTCGGCCGGCTCGATGTCGTCGAACATTTCCTCGAAGCTGCCCGGATCGACGAGCTGCTCGATGCGCTTGCCCGCGCCGACGCGGAAATGGTGATCGCACTTCGGGCAGACGTTGAGCGCTTCATCGACGACTTTGCGAAAGAGCATGTCGCCGCAGTCGGGACAGCGCAGCCACAGCCCCTCGGGAATCCCTTCCGATTTCTGCATCTTCGGCCCCGCGGACGTAGGCGCGGCGGGCTCGTTGGGCGGCGACTGTGACATAAGCGGCGAATTATCGCCGATCCACCGGCTTCGTGGAAGCGGCGGACGGGGCGGTCTCATTCCAATAGATCTTCACGTTCTTCGTCGCCCGGCCGGACGCAACGATGTCAAGATCGCCGTCGCCGTCGAGGTCGGCGAGGTCAAGGTCTTCACAAGCCATGCCTTTGTCGTCGACCGCGCTTTCGCGCCAATCGGCGAGGGCGTCGTCGAGCCGCGTGAATAGCCGCACGCCGCCGCCCTTGCCACGCCAGCCAACGACAATCTGCTGGATGTCGTCTTTCAACAGCTTGCCAAGCGCGAGGGCATGTCCCTCCGCCATCTGATTTGTCAGGACATGACGCGCGCCCTTGAAGTGGACCACCAGCTCATTTCCGTGCATCGGTTCCACCGTGACGAAGAAACCGACCTTATAACGGACTTCACCGGCGGCTCGGGAGGTGGGAAGGAGGTCCTTCGCCAGCGAAACATTTCCAGCCTTCACGTCTCGCCGTATGCCAAGCACGCCTTCGCGACCGGCGACAAGCAGCGACGTGCTCGTCACCTCGATGTTGTGCGTCGCATGCATCGAATCGTCGAGCAGTTCTGATTTCCATTGCGCCTGCGGGTCGGCCGGCATGTGATAGAGCAGGATTTTCGAGCCGGCCACGCCGTCCTTCCCCCGTCCGTGCAGCGGCGCGACAACAAGTCCCCACCCGCCTTCCTCAAGCTTCAACCACCGCATCCGATGCACCGTCGGCTCCGCCGGCAGTTTCACCGCCTCCCACTTCTGCGTCCGATCCGTCGGCGGGATCATGTAGAAGACTGCCCCGCTGGTCTCGCGGTCGTTCGGATCCCAGTCGCCGCCGACAGCCAGTTCGCATTTGCCGTCGCCGTCCAGATCCTGCGCGGCGAGGCAGACGTTGTCGCGCTTTGTCAGATTCTCCGCGATGACGAACTTTTCCCACGTCGGGTTGCGGTACCAGACGAACTGCGTCTTGTCGGCCAGGAGAATGTCGATCTTCTTGTCGCCATCCACGTCCGCCGCGACGACGCCGTAGCCGATCTGGATTTTGTCGTCGATCGTCTGATGTCGAAACGTCGGCTCCGGCGGCGGGGCGGCGAAAGTGAAACCACAGATGAACACCGATAAACACGGATACAGAAGCTTGATCAGCGGAGCTTTCATCGGTGTTTATCCGTGTTCATCTGTGGTTCCATCTTCTGCCGCAGTTCTCGGATCGCCGCCGCGCGGTCGGGTTGGCCGAAGATGGCGGTGGCGACGACGAACCAGTCGACGCCGGCGTCGCGCGCCCGGCGGATCGTGTCGGCGTTGATGCCGCCGTCGATTTCCAGGCGCTGGTTCGGGCGAAAGCGCTTTTTGACCGCCTCGCATTTCGCCAGCACTTCCGGCATGAATTGTTGGCCCGAGAATCCCGGGACGACGCTCATCACGAGCACCACGTCGACATGATCGAGCGCGGGAAAAATCGCCTCGACGCCCGTCACGGGATTCAGCGTGATGCCGACGTGGCACCCGAGCTTGCGAATCTCCTTCGCCGCCGCCGCAGGGTCGGTCACTTGCTCCACATGAAAGGTGACGTTGTTCGCCCCCGCTTTCACCATCGCCGGCGCGTAGCGCAGCGGATCGGTGATCATCAGGTGCGCGTCAAAATACGCCGTCGTCACCGGCCTGATCGACTTGATGATCGCCGGACCAAAACTGATGTTCGGCACGGCGTGGCCGTCCATCACGTCGAGGTGGAGAAAGTCACACCCGCCGCGATCGACGTCATCGATCTCCGCCCCGAGCTTCGAAAAATCCGCCGACAGAATCGACGCGGCGATCTGCGGCGTGTTGCTCTTGAAGGGATCGGGAGTCATCGCCTCGGCAGTCTAGCCGTTCGGCGGGCCGCTGGCATCATCCGTGGTTGTGACGGACTGCGCAAACGGCACGACCTCGAACCCACCGCTTGCGGTGCGCTCGAAGAGTTTCGCCACCTCAGGTTGCCGCAGCAGCAGCCAGATCAGCGCCGGAAAAGCCGTGCTTGAGATCCACCACAGCGTCTGCCACAGAATGTTTTCCCAGATCGGCGGATTTACCACCTATGTGGTCGCCCGCGACATGTCGCGCGCGTACCGCACGGCCCACATCGCGCTGGAGGCGAAGTGGAGCACGACCGTCAGCACCGCCCAGAGCATGACGGCCGGCCTGGACCACGGTTTCCATTTCAGCAGCCCGATCGACACGGCGAGCAGGAGCAACATCACCCCGAGATGCGAAAGCTGAACCGCCCGCTCGATGAAGCCAAAATCACCGCGCGCATAGAACCACAATGAGCCCCTGATGACGATGTAAAGCCCGGCCTGGAGGAGGTGCAGCGCCGCGTACGCCAGCGTGATGATCCCGATGATGCGGATCACGCGGTGCAGGAACTCCGGGCGGTCCATGTGATGCGCCTAATCGAGAATGTCCAGCGTCGCGAAGTGCCCGTTCTCCAGAAACTCCAGCGACGCGCCGCCGCCGGTCGAGACGTGGCTGACCTTGTCGGCCAGGCCCATCTGTTCCACCGCCGCCGCGCTGTCGCCGCCGCCGATGATGGTGATGGCGTCGTTTTTCTGCGTGACTTCCGCGACCGCTTCGGCGACGGCTTTGGTGCCGGCGGCGAACGGTTTTTTCTCGAAGACGCCCATCGGGCCGTTCCAGATGATGGTCTTCGCCTTGGCGATCTCCGCCTTGTACGCCTCGCGCGTCTTCGGGCCGATGTCGAAGCCTTCCATGTCGGCGGGGATGTTGCCCTCGACGATTTTCGTCTTCGCGTCGTCGGTCATCTTGTCGGAAATGACGGTGTCGAGCGGCAGCTTGATCTTTCCCTTGGCGCGCTCGAGCAGTTTTTTGGCCATGTCGACCTTGTCGCGCTCGACGAGCGATTTGCCGACTTCTTTTCCCTGCGCGAGGAAGAACGTGTACGCCATCGCGCCGCCGATGAGCAGCGTGTCCGCCTTGTCGAGGAGTTTTTCGATGACGTTGATCTTGTCGCTGACTTTTGCGCCGCCGAGGATCGCGACGAAGGGGCGTTTCGGGTTCTTGATGGCGTCGCCGAGGAATTTCAGTTCCTTCTGGATGAGGAAGCCGATGACGCGCGGCTTGCCCTGCATGAGCTGCGGCACGCCGAACGTCGAGGCGTGCTCGCGATGCGCGGTGCCGAAGGCGTCGTTGACGTAGACGTCGCCGAGCTTGGCGAGCTGCTGCGCGAACTGCGGATCGTTCTTTTCCTCACCCTTGTGGAAGCGAAGGTTCTCGAGCAGCAGCACGTCGCCGTTCGGCAGGTCCTTCGCCGCTTTCTCGACTTCCGGGCCGATGCATTCGCTGGCGAAGAGGACGCGCGCGTGCGTGTCGGCCTTCTTCTCATCCGGATCCTTCATGAGGTGCAGGTCGGCGACGTTTCGCCCGTCGCCCTTCGGATGCGGGATCGCCTGGCACTGGTTCACCAGCTCCGCGAGCCGCGCGGCGACCGGCTTGAGCGAATATTTCGGTTCTGCTCCGCCCTTGGGGCGGCCGAGGTGCGACATGAGAATTACTTTTCCGCCGCGCTCGATGACGCTCTTGATCGTCGGCATCGCCTGCACGATTCGGCGGTCGTCGGTGATCTTGTCCCCTTCGAGCGGGACGTTGAAATCGACCCGCATGAGCACGCGCTTCCCCTTCACATCCACGTCGGCAACGGTTTTCTTCGGCATGTTTCAACTCCAAATCAGGTGTCGCGCGCCGATGCTAGGGAAGAAAGCCTCAACTTCAAGGGCGAACGCCGGCGCTTGAGATTTCTCTTTTCTTCTTCCCTAATGGCGTAAATGGACCCGCAGTTGGACAAGTTGAAATTCGACGCCAACGGATTGATCCCGATCATCGTCCAGGACGTGACGAACGATCAGGTCCTCATGATGGCGTACATGAACCGCGAAGCGATCGAGAAGACGCTGGAGACCGGGAAGGTGCACACGTACAGCCGCAGCCGCGGGCGGCTCGCGCTCAAGGGCGAAAGCAGCAGCCATTTCCAGCACGTGAAAGAGATCCGCACCGACTGCGACGGCGACGTGCTGCTCTTCAAGGTCGTGCAGGACGTCGCGGCATGCCATGAAGGATACCGCTCGTGCTTCTTCCGCCAGTACGAGCGCGGCTCGGCGGATTGGAAGACGGTCGAGCGCAAAGCCTTCGACCCGGACGCGGTCTACAGCAAAAAGAAGTAGCGAAACACCCCATGGCCTCCACTCCGGCGACCGGGCGCGAGAATGAATCGATCGACTACGCGTCGCCAGGCGCGTTGAAGGCGCATCTCTCGCGCGACGGCGCCAGCCGCGGCGGCATGCTGCGCGGGATCGGCATCGCGTATCTCATCCTCATCGCGATCGGCGTGATCGTCTTCCTGCTGCCCGGCGCGACCATCAAGGGAAATGCCTTCAGCGTCGAGCGCAGCGTTTTCACCGTCGTCAACGCGATCACACTTACCGGCTTCCAGCAAAGCGTTCCGCTCGACGACTACGGCCCGACCGGCGTCGCGTGCGTGCTCACGCTGATGATCATCGGCTCGCTGCTCGCGATGATCGTCGGCGGGATCGGCGTCACGCGACTGCTGCGGCTGCCGTATACCGACCGCCAGATTATTATCGCGACGCTGTACGCGTATGTCGTCGCGGTTTCGCTCGGCGCGGCGATCGTCGCACAGCCGGGACGCGGGCTGATCGCGTCGGCGACGCAGGCGGCCAGCGCGTTTGGCAACAGTGGTCTGTACCTCGGCCGGCTGCCGGGCGTCGCGGAATGGCGCACGCACGCGGCGCTGATGCCGCTGGCGTTCCTCGGCGGGCTGTCGATCCCGGTGTTGCTCGAGATCGCCGATCTCGTGTTTCATCGACGTCCGCTCTCATTGCACAGTCGCGTGGTGCTGACTATTTCCGCGGCGCTCTATCTTGTGGGATTGTTTTTCCTGTCGCCGTGGAATCGGACGAGCATCGCGGCTTCGCTGGCGGCGGGATCGTCGCTGTCGATCGACAGCCGATCCGCCGGGCTGCCGCTGATGCCGATCGGCGCGCTGCCGCGCGCGGGGCAGTGGATGCTGATCGTGCTGATGCTGATCGGCGGCGCGCCGGGCAGCGCCGCCGGCGGGATCAAGGTCACCTCGCTCTTCCACCTCGTCCGCGGAACGCAAAGATCGCTCCGCCGCGAGGGCGGCCTGCGCATTACCGGCGTCGCCGCGGTCATGATCACCGGATATTTCCTGCTCGTGCTGGCGACGACGCTGTCGCTGCTGGCGGCGTTGCCGGAGCTGCCGGCGGACCGCGTGTTGTTCCTGGCGACCAGCGCCGTCGGCTCGGTCGGGCTGGCGCACGATCACGTAGCGATCGAGGGGCCGGGGAATTACGTGCTCGCCCTGGCGATGCTGCTCGGGCGGCTGTTTCCGCTCGTCGTGCTGTGGTGGGCGGTGCGCACGACGGACGATGCGGATGTGGCGGTGGGGTGATCGTCCGCCGCTACGGGTGCGGCTCAAGACGCTTCAACTGACGGTCATGCCATCGACTCAGGCAGAGCAGCGCCAGCAGCGCGCCGATGCCGCAGAGGGCCATGTCCTTCTGCGTGTCCCAGACGTCGCCCTGCGTGGCGAGAAACGCATCGGCGGCGGCGCCGGTCAGCGCGGCGGCGGCCCATTCGATCAGCTCGTAGATCGCGCTCATGCCCATGCACACCAGCAGCACGATCGTGAACAGCCATTTGCCCGGCCGCAGTGGCGACCTGCGCAGGAAAATCTCCCGCGCGATCATCGCGGGGACGAATCCCTGCAGGAAGTGCCCAACGCGGTCGTAGTGATTGCGCGACAGGTGCAGCGTATCGCGCAGCCAATTGAACGGCGGCACCTCCGCGTACGTGTAATGTGCGCCGATCAACAGCACCGTCGAGTGCAGAAAGACCAGGGCATACACGAGCGGCGTAAACCGAAAACGCGCGTGTACCGCGATCAGCAGCGGGACGCCGATGAGCATGGGGAACGCTTCGAGCCACCACGTGAACCGGTCGCGCGGATGAATCGCCGACCAGGCGAGGATGAGCGGCAGCGCGAGGAGAAGTACGATCTCGAATCGGCTCGGCGGTGGGCGGCGGGACGGCATCGCCGGAATGTTAGCGGAAATTAGCTTCGTCGCGAAGAGATGCGGGACGTCGCACGGGCGCAAGAAGAGACCCCCGCTCTCCCGTGAAGAGAGCGGGGGTCTCGGATGATCATGCTGCTGCGCCAGGTGCGCCTAGCGCGTCTGGCCGGTTGTGCCACCGGAGGTTCCGCCGGTGCTGGTTCCGTCGGTGTTCGTCGTGTCCCCGGTTGTTCCGCCGGTCGTGTTTTCGGTGGCGCTGGTTCCGGTGCCGCTGGTGGTGCCGGTGCCGGTTGTCGTTCCGGTTCCGGTAGTCGTTCCCGTGCCGCCCGCGCCGGTTCCGGTGAAGGTGCCGGGCGTCGTACCGGTGGGCGTGGTTCCGGTTGTCCCTGTGCTGGTCGTTCCGGTTCCAGTCGCGCCGACGGTTCCGGTGCCGGTGACGCCGGTCGATGTGCCGGTCGCGCCAACGCCGCCGGTGACGCCGGTCGATGTGCCGGTCGCGCCGACGCCGCCGGTGACACCGGTCGATGTGCCGGTCGCGCCTGTGCCTGTGCCGCCGGTGATGCCGGTGGAGGTTCCGACGCCCGCGCCGGTACCCGTGCTCGTGCCGCCGGTGGCGGAGGAGCGTGTCACATCAGTGCCGGCCGATCCGGTGCCGCCGGTGCCGAAGCCGCCGGCGGGGATGCCGGTGCCTGCGCCGGGCGAACCAACGCCCGCGCCGGGCGAACCCGCGCCCGGTCCGGCCGATCCGCCGCTGCTGCGAAGGTTGTTGCCGGCGGTGCCGGCGCCGCCGGTGATCGCACTTGAACCGCCGGTCGCGCCGACGCCCGCGCCGGGGCTGCTGACGCCCGCGCCTGGGCTGCTGACGCCGGTGCCGGGGCTGACGCCCGTGCCAAGCGCGCCCACGCCGGTGCCGGGGCTGACGCCCGTGCCAGGCGCGCCCACGCCGGTGCCCGGGCTGACGCCGGCGCCGGTCGTGCCTACACCGGTGCTGGTGTTGCCGAGGCCAGAGCCCGTCGTGCCAAGACCGGAGCCGGTGGTGCCGGTATTTGTTCCGGAGATCGTGCCGGTGCCGGTGGCGCCAGTCGAGTTGGTGCCGACGCCAGGGTTCAGGTTGGTATTCGTGCCGGTGTTCAAGTTCGTACCGGTTCCGGTGTTGGTGTTGGTGCCAGTTCCAGTGTTCGTGCCCGTTCCGGTGTTTGTGCCGGTGTTTGTGTTTGTGCCCGGGTTCGTGTTCGTGCCGGTGTTTGTGTTCGTTCCGGGGTTCGTGTTCGTTCCGGGGTTCGTGTTCGTGGTGCGGTTGGGCGTGTCATCGAAGTTCTGGTTCTGGACATTGCGGTTCTCGGGAAGTGAGCCAGAGGAGCCAGACGGAAGACCCGCACCGGTGCGCGCGCCTGATGTCGCACCCGCGCTCGGGGCGGAACTGCGAGCGGCGGTGCCCGTGGTTCCGGAGGTGCCGCCGGTTCCAAACGAACTTGTGCCGCTCGCGCCGGTGCCGCTCGCGCCGGTGCCGGACGAACTGGTGCCGGCCGCACCGGTTCCGGTTGTGCCGGTTCCGGTGGTGTTCGCGCCCGTTCCAGTCGTGCCTGCGCCGGTTGCGCCTCTGCCGAGGGTTCCGGGGGTGCGCGTTCCAGTGCTTCCGGTCCCGATGGTTCCGGTGCCGGTTGCGCTGGTGCCCGGCGCGGCGGCACCGAAGCCGGCGGTTTGGGCTTGGTCCTGGGACGGATTCGCCGTGGCGCCGACAGGGGCGCCAGTAACGGCGGGGGAGGCGGTGGCGGAAGTGCCGGCGGTCGAGCCGGCGGTTCCGGTGCCGACGCCGGTTGCGGAGGCGGCGTTGCCGCCGATGCCGGTGCTTGTCCCGAGATTGTTGTTGGTGCCGAGCGAGTTCGTGCCAGTGCTGGTGCCGAGGTTTTGGCCGCTCGCGCCTGCGCCGGTGGCGCCCGCGCCAGCAGCGGATGCAGGGGCGGCGGTGCTGGTGCCCGCCGCACCGATCGCGCCGGCGCCGGTCGGGATGAACACCGGTTGATTGCTGACGCCGCCGCCGCCGACGGAACCTGCGCTGCCCGCGCTGCCGGCTGGCATTGCGGCGGCACCGGTCGCGCCTGCCCCGGTCGCGCCTGTTGCCCCGGTTGCGCCCGTCGTGCCTGGCGCGCCGACTGTAGTGATGCTCGTGGCTCCACTGGCGCCGCCGACGCCGCCAACGCCGTAGCTGCTGCTCGTGCCGCCCGCGCCTGCCGCGCCGACGCCGCTGGCCGGTAACGCCGCCGCGCCGGCCGTGCCGGGTGTCGCGCTCGTCGGCGTTCCCGCGGTGGTGCCGGCGGTGCCGCCTGGGCCGGCGGTTTGATGGCTGACGTTCAGCGGGCTGCGCGACGCGGAGCCGCTGGTGTCGAGGGCCGTCCCGCGCGCGGCGCGATTCCGTTGAAATTCGTTGCCGGACAAAATTCCACCCGGCGCGGATTGTGTCGGAACGTCGTCGTCGTTACGGCAGCCGGTGATGCTCATGCCGGCCACGGTGACGGAGGCGGCCAGGAAAAGTCGTAGGGATGAACGCATGATTGGACCTCGCAAAAGAGATAATCGCTGCACGGCACCCCTGTGCCGCGCGTTCCGACGGAGACGCACGCCCGCGCTTGCAGCCCAACACACGCACTTGTCGGCCGTGTCATTATTCAATGCACATGCGATGCCGGGGAACGGGCGAAGTGGCTCAGAACGCTGGAAAACTTTGCGGCCGAACGGATGAGGCGGGTGGATTCACGGCTCAATGGCGGCCGACGCGACGGCTTTCACCTCGACCTGCTCGTTGCGCGACAGGTCGGCCAGCGTCTGCTTGCCCATCACGGCGCGGATGACGACCCGGCCGTCCAGAAACTCCCGCTCGTGTACGCGCGTGTGCGATTCGATGAACGAGAGCAGCTTGCCGTTGCCGACGTCGGTCTCGAGCGTGACGTCCACCTGCTGCCCGCGCACCGCAGCGTAGACCGCTTCGTGCAGCGCGCTCAAACCTTCGCCGCTCTTGGCGCTGATCGGCAGCGCGTCTGGGTGCAGCGTTCGCCAGAAGGGGAAACTCTCCTCGCCTTCGGGCGTGTCGATCTTGTTGAGCAGGAGGATCTCCGGCTTGGCCTCCTTGCCGGCTTTGCGAACGCCGATTTCCGCCAGCACCTTGTGCACCGATTCGAACTGCTGCTGCGCGTGCGGATGCCCGACATCGAGGACGTGGAGCAACAGATCGGCGTGGATCGCTTCTTCGAGCGTCGCCTTGAATGAGGCGACCAGATTGTGCGGCAGGTCGCGGACGAAGCCGACCGTGTCGCTCAATAAAACGTCGGTGCCGCGCTCGAGCTTCCACGCGCGGGTTTTCGTGTCGAGCGTCGCGAATAATTTATCGTCCGCGTACGTGCCGGCGGCGGTCAGGGTGTTGAAGAGCGTGCTCTTGCCGGCGTTGGTGTAGCCGACGATGCAGACGGTGAAATGCACGCGGTTGCGCTCCGCGACCAGCCGGCTCTTGCGGTCCTGGATCTTCAGGATGTCCGCCCGCAGGTCGGCGATGCGTTTTCGCACGATTCGCCGGTCGGTTTCGAGCTGCGTTTCACCCGGCCCGCGCGTGCCGATGCCCATGCCGCCGCTCTGGCCGCTGATGCGCTCGAGGTGGTTCCACATCCGCGCCAGCCGCGGATATGTGTACTGCATCTGCGCCAGCTCGACCTGGAGCTTGGCTTCGTGCGTCTGCGCGCGGGTCGCGAAGATGTCGAGGATCAGCTCCGAGCGGTCGAGGACTTTGATTCCCTCGGTGCGCTTCGAGCCCGCTTCCTCGTTGATGATTTTCTCCAGCGCGCCGATCTGGCTGGGGGAAAGGTCGTTGTCGAAGATGATGACATCGGCCTTGTTGCTCTTGGCGACGCGCGCGATCTCCTTCGCCTTGCCGCTGCCGATGTAGGTGCCGGAGTCCGGCTTCTGGCGGCGCTGGATGATCCGCGCGACCTCGCGCGCCCCGGCGGTCTTGGCGAGCGAGCCGAGCTCGCCCAGCGGATCGCGCGGGTCGGCGTTGGATTTGGGCAGAATCACCCCCACCAGCACCGCGCGCTCCTGGCGGACGGTCAACTCGCTTCGTTTCAGTTCAGCCAAATGCAGCGCCTCCCGGATTCGTAAGGGGACATTGTAGTCGGATCGGGCGCGCTTGTGTCATTTGCAATTCGCGCCCAATCATTTAGCCGCGTCGCTTGCGACGCGCGTTCGTCCAGCGCAGAATCG
>JAXDMN010000144.1:0-12488 GCA_034666045.1 Phycisphaerales bacterium
CGGGTCGCGTCATCCGAAGACGATTACCACGCAGTATCGCGTCGCCAATCGGCCGGCCGGGCGGGTGCTCGTGGACTACAACCAGAATGCGTGGGGGCGGACGTTGTCGTCGGTCTATTCCGTCCGCCCGAAGCCGCTCGCGCCGGTGTCGATGCCGGTGACGTGGAAGGAAATCGAAAAAGGAATCACGATCGAGCAGTTCACTCTTGTGAACGCGCGGCAGCGGATCAAAAAAGTCGGCGACCTGTGGACGCCGCTGCTGCCGGATCAGAAGCCGCGCGTGGATTTGATGAAGGTGATGACTTAATCGTGGCTTGGGCGTCTCGCCCGAGCGCATGCGGCGGCCAGCCGCTGGCGCGGCGAACTCTCGGGCAAGATGCCCAAGCCACGGGAAGAAGAATGCCATGGCCCTGCCCTTGAACCCGCCGTACCCGCCGATGGAGGCGAAGCTGGTTGAAACGATCCCGACCGGCGCGAACTGGCAGTACGAGCCGAAGTGGGATGGCTTTCGGTGCGTCGCGTTTCGCGGTGGCGAGAAGGTGGAGCTGCAATCGAAGGCGGGGCAGCCGCTGGGACGGTATTTTCCGGAAGTCGTCGAGGCGGTGAAGTCGCTCAAGGCGAACAAGTTTGTGCTCGACGGCGAAATCGTCGTGCCCGTGGACGGCGAGCTTTCGTTCGACGATCTCCTCCAGCGCATCCATCCCGCCGAGAGCCGCATCAAAAAACTCGCGGCGTCGCATCCGGCGGTTTACATCGTCTTTGACCTGCTCGTCGACGAGCGCGGCCGGCCGCTGGTCGAGCTGCCGCTGCGCGAACGCCGCCACGCGCTCGAACTCTTCGCGGCGAAATATTTCGGGGACGACGTTCGCATTCGTCTTTCGCCCGCGACGACCGATGTTGGCCAGGCGAAGAAATGGCTTTCCGGCGGCGGTGTGACGCTCGACGGCGTGATGGCAAAACAGCTCGACTGCGACTACCGCTCCGGCCTTCGCGATGGGATGGTGAAGATCAAGCGCATACGAACGGCGGAATGTGTGGTCGGCGGTTTTCGCTACGGCTCGAAGGCGACGACAACGCTCGGGTCGTTGCTGCTCGGTCTCTACGACGACGACGGCTTGCTCCATCACGTCGGCTTCTGCTCGTCGTTCACCGCGAAGCAGCGCGCCGAGCTGACGCCGAAGATCGAGAAGCTGAAAAAACCGAGCGAAAAAGGCGGCGGTTTCACCGGCCGCGCGCCGGGCGGGCCGAGCCGGTGGAGCACCGAGCGCAGCGGCGAATGGGAACCGCTCGACCCCAAACTGGTCGTCGAGGTGCAGTACGATCATTTTTCGCAGGGACGTTTTCGTCACGGCACGAAGTTCCTGCGCTGGCGTCCCGACAAGCCGCCGAAGGCGTGCACGATGGACCAGGTGACCAGCGGCGGGGCGAAGCTCGATCTGCTGGAGCCGCCGTCTTCGTCAGTGAAGAAAATTAAAAAGCAGACACGTCGGCAGACGAGCAAGACGTAATCCCACTTCAATCCCACTTCCATCCGTTGTCCCCCGCGGCCGCTTGTCCCTAAAATGCTCCGCGTGAGCGAACGCCTGCAACAACTGACAAAAATGCTCGAACGCGAGCCGAACGACACTTTTCTCATCTACGGCCTCGCGCTGGAGCACAAAAAGCTCGGCGACGACGCGCGTGCGATCGAGTTGCTTGATCGCGTGATCGCCCTCGATCCCGGGTATTGCTACGCCTATTACCAGAAGGGAATGGCCTTCGAATCGACCGGCGACGCCGATGCGGCGAAATCCGCCTATCGCGCCGGCATCGACGCCGCCAAGAAAAAAGGGGACGCCCACGCGCAGAGCGAGCTGGAAACGGCGATGAATATGATGGAGTGAAGGAGATTTGCGATCTGCAAATCGCAATAACAATGGTTGAAGGCGTCAAACAATATCTGAAAAACGCCGACTGGCGCAAGCAGCACGGCTGGCGCAAAGCGCTCTGGATGACCATGTCGCGCTTCGGGCTGACCGGGGCGCATGCGCTGCCGATGAATCGGCGGTGGGTTGAAATCCATCGCCGCAAGATGCCGCTGATCAACCTCGACCCGAATTGCGCCGGGTTGCGGATGGTGCAGTTGTCTGATCTGCACTACAGCCCGGTCGTCTGGCAGCGTTATCTCATCCAGTACATGCGCTGGGTGAACGAGCTCGAGCCGGACGTCGTGGTCATCACGGGGGATCTCATCACCGGCGGGTATCGATTCGCGCATCGCATCGCGACGATCCTTTCGCACCTGCACACGAAGCACGGCGTCATCTGCACGTTCGGCAACCATGACTATAGCGTCTATGGAAAGAACGGCTCCGCGGAAGGAAAACGCCGGGCGGATTATCTGGAAAAGTGTTTGCAGGATCGCGGGCTCATCGTGCTGCGCAACGAGGTGACGTACATCAAGCCGGAGGGCGCCGAGAAACCGGTCGCGATCGTCGGCCTGGATGATGAATGGTCCGGCGCGATCGATCCGCAGCGTGCGTGGGACGGCGTCGATCCGACGCTGCCGATCATCTGCCTCAACCATAATCCGGCCAACGTGCGCGAGCTGCTCGATTATCCGTGGCAGTGGATGCTCAGCGGCCACACGCACGGCCGGCAGGTTGCGAACTCGCGCCTGGGCAAGCGCTTTTACCCCAAGCTCTTCCGCCACTACACGCACGGTTACTACAGCGTCGACGGTCGCCATTTGTATGTGAACAAAGGCTTGAGCTACGGCCAGCGCGTCCAAAGCTGGTGCCGCCCGGAAGTCACCGTCTTCAAAATGTCCCCGGAAGAAATCGCGAGCCCCGCTCCCTCCGGCGCGTAGCGGTCGGGCCGAAGGCCCACGTGTTTCTGCGACCGTTTGATTTTCCCCCCGATATCCCTACGTTCTGCAGCACCGATGCGCAACAGCTACGAACCCGCCGACGTGCAGCGCATCATCGAGCAACTCGCCGCGCGCATCGCCGCGGCATTCGACAAGGATCAGCCGCTCAACATCGTCGGCATCCGGACGCGCGGCGAAGTGCTGGCGCAGCGGCTGGCGTCGATGCTTCAGAAGCAGGGCTTCGCCCAGATTGGCCGTGGCGTACTCGACATCACGCTCTACCGCGACGACCTCTCCGAGATCGGCCCGCGCCCGCTGGTCCGCCCGACGCAGATCGACATCGACATCGACGCAAAACCGCTGCTCCTGGTAGACGATGTCCTTTTCACAGGCCGATCGATTCGCGCCGCGCTCGACGCCCTGAGCGACTTTGGAAGACCGAGCAAGATTCGACTGGCCGTGCTGGTCGATCGCGGCGGCCGCGAGCTCCCGATCCAGCCGGATTTCGTCGGGGTGACGCTGAGCGATGTGCCGAAGGACCATCGCGTGAACGTGCGCTTCGCCGAAGTCGACGGCAAGGATGAGATCACGGTCGAGCCGAGGAATTAACGACGATGACGGCGGAGTCGCGATTTCGGTGGACACGAAAACACCTGCTGGGTCTGGAAGACCTCTCGGCGGAGGAGATCCTCTTCGTCCTCGACACCGCCGCGTCCTTCAAGGAAGTCTCCACCCGCAGCGTAAAAAAAGTCCCCGCCCTTCGCGGCCGCGTCGTCGTCAACGCCTTCTTCGAAGCATCTACGCGGACAAGGACCAGCTTCGAGCTCGCCGCCCAGCGGCTCAGCGCCGACATCATCGACTTTTCCGAGAAAGGCTCGTCGGTTTCCAAGGGCGAAACGCTCATCGACACCGCGCGCACGATCGAAGCGATGGGCATCGACGTGATCGTCATCCGCCATCCCGCCGCCGGCGCGGCGGAGCTGCTCTCCCGATCGGTCCAGTGCAGCATCATCAACGCCGGCGATGGGGCCCACGAGCATCCGACGCAGGGCCTGCTCGATGTCTACACGATCCGCGAGCGCTTCGGCAAAGTCGAAGGGTTAAAGGTCGCGATCGTCGGCGACATCGCCAACAGTCGCGTGGCGCGCTCGAATCTGTGGGCGCTCACAAAACTCGGCGCCGAAGTGATCTTCGTCGGCCCGCCGACGTTGCTGCCAAAATCGTTCGAGCAGCTCGGCGCGCGGGTCGTGCACGATCTCGACGCGGTGATCGGCGAAGTGGACGTCGTCAACATGCTCCGCGTGCAGTTCGAGCGCATCAAAAGCAGCCAGTTCCCGACGGTGCGCGAATTCACCGGCATGTACGGCCTGACGTGGGACCGTTTCCAGCGCTGCAAGAAGGACGTCTTCGTCATGCACCCGGGCCCGATGAACCGCGGCATCGAAATCCAAAGCGACATCGCCGACAGCCCGTCGAGCGGCATTTTGCAGCAGGTGACGAACGGCCTGGCGGTTCGGATGGCGGTGCTCTATTTGGTCACGCAGTCACAGTAATTCGCGAATGGCATCAATCCTCATCCAAAACGGCACGATCCTCGACCCCGCGCAGAAGCTCCAGCGCAAGGCGGACCTCTTATTGCGCGACGGAAAGGTCGCCGCGATCGGGGCGAACCTTGGAAACGCCGATGAGACAATCGACGCGTCGAACTGTTTCGTCACGCCGGGATTAATCGATATTCACGTCCACTTCCGCGAGCCGGGCGACGAGGAAGAGGAAACCATTGCCTCCGGCGCCGCGGCCGCCGTCGCGGGCGGGTTCACGACCGTCTGCTGCATGCCCAACACCAAGCCGCCGCTGGATAACGAGGCGCAGGTGGAGTTCATCGTGCAGGAGTCGCAGCACGTCGGGCTGGCGAACGTGTTTCCGATCGGCGCGATCACGAAGGGGCGCGAGGGGAAGGAACTGGCGGAGATCGGCTCGATGCATCGCCGCGGGGCGGTGGCGTTCAGCGATGACGGCGTCGGCGTCGCGGACGCATCCGTCATGCGCAAGGCGCTTCAGTACGCGCAGATGTTCGACACGGTGCTCATGCAGCATTGCGAGGAGCCGTCCCTCTCCGGCGGCGCGATGCACGCAGGCGTTGTGTCGACCTGCCTCGGCCTGCCGGGGATTCCCGCGGAGGCCGAGCAGCTCATGATCGCGCGCGACCTGCTGCTGAACCGGAAAATCGGCTGCCGCTATCACGTGCAGCACATCAGCACGGCCTGGAGCGTCGAACTCGTCCGTCAGGCGAAGCGCGACGGGCAAGCCGTCACCGCCGAAGTCGCGCCGCATCATCTGCTGCTGACGGACGACGCGTGCCGCAGTTACGACACAAACTTCAAGATGAATCCGCCGCTGCGCTCTGCCGCCGACGTGCGGGGGTGCATCGAAGGCATCAAGGACGGCACGATCGACTGCCTCGCGACCGACCACGCGCCGCATCTAGCGGAGGAGAAGGAGCTGGAGTTCCCCAACGCCCCCTTCGGCATCATCGGCCTCGAAGGCGCGCTCGCGCTCTACGTGAAAGCGCTCGTCGAGCCGGGCCACATCGGCTGGCCGCGGCTGATCGAGCTGATGACGACCGCCGGCGCGCGCATCGTGAAGCTCGACGCGACGAAGGGAACATTACGCGAAGGCGCCGACGCCGACGTCACGATCATCGACCCGAACCTGAAGTGGAAGATCGACGTCGAGCAGTTCGCGAGCAAGAGCCGTAACAGTCCGTTCCAGGGGTGGGAAGTCACCGGCCGAGCCGTCACCACGATCGTCGGCGGGGCGGTGAAGTGGCGGCTGGGATAATCATGCGCGCATGTGCGTGGAGCGAGAACTCGAGGAGTTGTCATCCTGAGGTACTCCGAAGGATCTGGCGCCGGATGACGGATCACGCAGATCCTTCGGAGTACCTCAGGATGACAACGCTTTGAGATGGAAACGCTACACGCGAGAGCGCGCCGGCTGCGGCAGACCATTCTTGAGGATCAGCGATAACTGAGGTCCGCGCGCTTCGCGCTGCCGTTGCCGTTGGCGGCGGCGAGGTGGGCGATGACGCCGAGCAGTTCGGCGGGGTCGACGGGCTTGGACAGGTACGCCTCGAAGCCGGCGCTGAGGCAGCGGGCGCGGTCTTCCTCGCGGGCGTAAGCGGTCAACGCCAGCGCGGGGATCGGGCCGCCCAGGGTTGGGGAAAGCTCGCGCAGGATTCGTATCAGGTCGTAACCGTCCTCGTTGGGCATCGCGATGTCGCTGACGATGAGGTCGGGCCGCTCGCTGGTGATCAATGAAAGCGCCTCGCGGACGGAGCCGGCGGCGGTGGCCTGGGCGCCGGCGCGCGAGAGGATGCGCGCGATGACTTCGCGGGCATCCGGTTCGTCATCGACGACGATGATCCGCAGGCCGGTGAGATCCGCGGTGCGCGATCCGCGGTCGCTGGCGGCGGGAACGATCGGGGCGGGTTCGGCGAAAGCAGCGGCAGCGGCGGCTGGTTCGTCCGGCAGCGCGGGCGCGATGTCGACAGACGGCGAAGCGTCCGCGGGCGGCGCGTCGCCGCTGATTGCGGAGATGGTCGCAGTCGCGAGCCCCGGCAGCGTCACGATGAACGTCGCGCCCTGTCCTTCGCCCGCGCTTTCGGCGTGCACGGCGCCGTGATGCAGCTCGACGATGTGACGCACGATCGTCAGCCCGATGCCCAGCCCGCCGTGCGAGCGCGTGCTCGTGCTGTCCGCCTGGCGGAAACGATCGAAGACGTACGGCAAAAACGCCGGCGGGATGCCGCGGCCGGTGTCGGTGACGCGCAGGCGCAGGTCGGACGCGGCGCGATCGAGGCGGACCTCGATGCGTCCGCCGGCCGGCGTGAATTTCACCGCGTTGTTGAGAAGGTTCCAGACCACCTGCTGAAGGCGATCGCCGTCGCCGCTGATGCGGTCGTCCTCCGCGACGCAGGCCAAGTCGACGGTGAGCTGCTTCTCTTCCGCCGCCGGCCGAACCGCTTCGACGGCGGCGCTCACGACGCTCGAAAGATGCAGCGGCCGCGCGTGCAGGCGAAGTTTTCCCGTCGTGACGCGCGAGACGTCGAGCAGGTCTTCAACCAGTTTTGCCTGCGCGCGGGCATTGCGCTCGATGACTTCCATAGCGTGCCCGATCTCGCCGTCGAGCGGTCCGACGCGGAGCAACTGCGTCCACCCGAGGATCGCGTTGAGCGGCGTGCGCAGTTCGTGCGACAACGTCGACAAAAACTCATCCTTGATGCGATTGGTCTCGCGATCCTCGGCGAAGATCGTGTTCTCGATCGCGATCGAGGTCATCTGCGCGAGCTGCACGAGAATGGCCTGGTCGTCCTCGCTGAATTCGCCGTCGTCGAGCTTGTCGGTGACCTCGACAATGCCGAAGTTTCGCCCGTCGCGTCCGGTGAGCGGGGCGGCGAGCCATCCGCGCATCGGGGCGGGCGGCGGCATGATCCGGCCGGCCTCGGCTTCCGGATTCCGCTGCGCCTGCCAGACCGGATGTTCCTCCAGCTCGCGCTGCGACATGCGAATCGGCTTGTTCAGCCGGCAGACCAGCGCCTGGATGCCGTGGCCGTCCGGGCTCCCGCTGTCGCGCCAGGCGTCGTATTTTCCGGTAGCGGATACGATGGTCAGCGCATGCTGCCAGTTCTGATCCGGCACCATGGTGGTCGATGCGCGGTGCGCGCCGATGATCTCGCGCGCGGTGTCGGTGACGATCGTGAGCATCCGCTCGGTCGACATCGCCGAGTTGATCGACAGCGACGCGCCAGTCAGCTTGTGCAACTGCGTCGCGCGCTGCCGCAGCCACTGCGCCTGGCGGCTGACCTGCTCGGATTTCTTGTAGAGATCGACGAAGACCGACACCTTGGTCTTGAGCACTTCGCTGAGCACCGGCGTTTGGATGTAGTCGACGGCGCCGAGCTGGTACCCGCGCGCGCTGTGATTCTCGTCGCCGAACGCGGTGACGAAGATGATCGGCACGTGCTCGGTGCTCTTGCGCTGGCGGATGAGCTGTGCGGTCTCGAAGCCGTCCATGCCGGGCATGTTGACGTCGAGCAGGATGACGGCGAAGTCGTCGTTGAGCAGGCAGCGCAGCGCCTCGCGCCCGGAATAGGCGCGGACGATGTTCTGCCCGAGCTCTTCCAGCACCGCTTCCAGCGCGAGAAGCTTGTCAGGCTTGTCGTCGACGATCAGGATGTTGACCTTACCGACATCCATAAAATCGAAGAATGAAGGCGGGAACGATGAAGGATGAGTTTCGCAAACTCCTTCTCATCCTTCTGCCTTCATCCCTCATCCTTCTTCCTCATCGGTACAACCACACCCGCAGCATCGACAGGAGCTGCTCCGTGTCAACCGGTTTGGCGATGTAGTCACTGGCGCCGGCGTCGATGCATTTTTCGCGGTCGCCCTTCATTGCCTTGGCAGTCAGCGCGATGATCGGGAGGCTGCGGAACTTCGCGAGCTTGCGGATCGCACGCATCGTGTCGTAGCCGTCCATGTCCGGCATCATGATGTCCATCAGCACGACGTCAATGTCCGCCGTCGACTGGAGGATCTCGATCGCGCCCTTACCGGTCTCGGCCGAAAGCGGCTGCATCTGGTACGGCTCGAGCAGGCTGGTCATCGCGAAGATATTGCGGATGTCGTCATCGACGATCAGCACCTTCTTGCCGGCCAGCACCGTCTCGGTGCGATGCAGGTTGTCGATCATCTGCCGCCGGTCCGCCGGCATGCGTTCCATCGGGCGGTGCAGGAAGAGGCAGCACTCATCGAGCAGCCGCTCCGGCGAGCGGACGTCCTTGAGCGCCATCGTCTGCGACAGCCGCTTGAGCGCGACTTCTTCCTTCTTCGACAGCTCGCGCGTGCTGTAGACCATGATCGGCAGATCGGCGGCCTTCGGGTGGCCGTGGATCTCGTCGATCAGCTCGAACATCTTCATTTCCGGGAGATCGAGCCCGACGACGAGGGCGTCGAGGTTCCCGTCCGTGATCGCCGCGATCACTTCGGCGCCGTTGCCGGCGGTGGTGATCTCGACGTCTTCGCCGGCGATCAGCTCCGTGAGCGACGTACGCGCCTGCTCGTCGGCGACGGCGACCAGCAGCCGCCGCGTGCGCGGCGTGACGAATTGCTCGATGCGTTCGAACGTCTCGTCGAGCGTCTCCTTGCTCTTGATCGGCTTGGTGAGCGCGCCGACTGCGCCCATGCGCAGGCCGCGCTGCGTTTCCTCATCCGTCGTGATGATCTGCACGGGGATGTGGCGCGTCGTCGGGTCGTCCTTGAGACGATCGAGCACGCGCCAGCCGTCGAAATCGGGCAGGTTGATGTCGAGCGTGATGGCGGCGGGGCGTAGCTGCCGCGCCTTGCGGATGGCGGCGGCGCCGCGACCGACGACGACCGCCTTGAAGCCGCGCTCGTGCGCCATGTCGAACAGGAAGTGCGCGAAGTTGTTGTCGTTCTCAACGATGAGCAGGACTTTGTCGCCCGGCTGAACGTTGGCGAAGTCGTCGGTGAACGCGCTGGCGGGCGAGGGCTCCTGCGGGGTGCGGGGGAACTGCGCGGGCATCGCCTGCGGGTCCATGTCTGGCGTGGGCATCAGCATTTCCGTGCCGTCCGGATTCGTCGCCGGCGGCGGAAGCTGTCGGCGGACGGGCTTCGGCGGGGTCGTGTAGTTCTGAGGCAGGTAAAGCGTGAACGTGCTGCCCTGGTTCGGCGTGCTCGAGAGCTTGATCTCGCCGCCGAGCAGACGCGCCAGCTCGCGGCTGATCGCCAACCCGAGCCCGGTGCCGCCGTACTTGCGGCTGGTCGAGCCGTCCGCCTGCTGGAACGCCTCGAAGATGATCAACTGCTTTTCCGCGGAGATGCCGATGCCGGTGTCGCTGACGCTGAAGGCGACCACCGTCCGCGCCTTGTTGAGCGACTCGTTGTCGCCCGACCAGCCATCGTGCGGCGCCGAGATCTGCAGCGAGACGCGCCCGCGGTCGGTGAACTTGAACGCGTTGGACAACAGGTTCTTGAGGATCTGCTGAAGCCGCTTCGCGTCGGTGCGAAGGTTGCGCGGCAGGTCGGAGCTGAAATCGAGCTCGAACTCCAGCCGCTTGTTCTCCGCCACGTGGCGGAACGTGCGGTCGACGAAGTCCTGGATCTCGCTGAAGTTGATGTCGGCGATGTCGACGTTGACGGTGCCGGATTCGATCTTCGCGTGGTCGAGGATGTCGTTGATCAGCGCGAGCAAATCGTTGCCCGAGCTGTGGATCGTCCGCGCGAACTCGATCTGACGGCTGGTCAGGTTCGATTCGCTGTTCTTCGAGAGTTGGTCGGACAGGATCAGCAGCGAGTTGAGCGGCGTGCGCAGCTCGTGCGACATGTTCGCGAGGAACTCGCTCTTGTAACGCGAGGTAAGCGAGAGCTGCTCGGCCTTGGCTTCCAGCTCCTTGCGCGCCTGCTCGACTTCCTTGTTCTTGCGTTCCACTTCGACGTTCTGATCGGCGAGGAGCTTGGCCTTTTCTTCCAGCTCGGCGTTGGTCTGCTGGAGCTCTTCCTGCTGGCTCTGAAGCTCTTTCGCGAGCGACTGGGACTGCTTGAGCAGATCTTCAGTACGCATATTGGCTTCGATCGTGTTCAGCACGATGCCGATCGATTCCGTGAGCTGGTCGAGGAACGTTTCGTGCGTCGGGTTGAACCGGTCGAAGCTGGCCAGTTCCATGACCGCCTTCACCTGCCCTTCGAACACGATGGGGAGCACGATGATGTTGAGCGGCCTGGCCTCGCCGAGGCCCGAAGTGATCTTGATGTAGTCGGTCGGCACTTCCATGAGGAGGATTTTTTCCTTCTCGAGGGCACACTGCCCGACGAGGCCTTCGCCGAGCTTGAAGCGGTTGTCGATGTTCTTGCGTTCTTTGTAGGCGTAGCTGGCGAGCAGCTTGAGCATCGGCTCGTCCGGCTTGGTGCTCGCGTCCATGATGTAGAACACGCCTTGCTGCGCGCTGACGACCGGCGCGAGCTCGGACAGGATCAAGCGGCCGACCGTGAGCAGGTCTTTCTGACCCTGCAGCATGCGGCTGAACTTCGCGAGGTTGGTCTTGAGCCAGTCCTGCTCCGCGTTCTTCAGGGTGGTGTCCTTCAGATTGCGGATCATCTCGTTGATGTTGTCCTTAAGGGCGGCGACCTCGCCTTCGGCCTGCACGGCGATCGAACGCGTGAGGTCGCCCTTGGTGACGGCGGTCGCGACTTCGGCGATTGCGCGCACCTGGGTGGTCAGATTCGCGGCGAGCTGATTGACGTTGTCGGTCAAATCTTTCCACGTGCCGGCGGCGCCGGGGACGGACGCCTGCCCGCCCAGCTTTCCTTCGACGCCGACCTCGCGGGCCACCGTCGTTACCTGGTCTGCGAACGTCGCGAGCGTGTCGATCATGCTGTTGATCGTGTCGGCCAGCTCAGCGATTTCGCCCTTGGCTTCCACGGTCAGCTTGAGCTTGAGGTTGCCGTTGGCGACGGCGGTCACGACCTTTGCGATGCCGCGCACCTGGTTGGTCAGGTTGCCGGCCATGAAATTCACGCTGTCGGTCAGGTCCTTCCACGTGCCGGCGACGCCGCGCACGTCCGCCTGTCCGCCGAGCTTCCCTTCGGTGCCCACTTCACGGGCCACGCGAGTGACTTCACCGGCGAAGCTGTTCAACTGGTCGACCATCGTGTTGATGGTGAGTTTCAGCTCGAGAATTTCGCCGCGCACGTCGACGGTAATCTTCTTCGACAGGTCGCCGTTCGCGACGGCGGTCGTCACCTGGGCGATGTTGCGGACCTGGTCGGTCAGGTTGCGGGCCATGAAATTGACGCTGTCGGTGAGGTCCTTCCACGTGCCGGCGACGCCATGCACGTTCGCCTGGCCGCCGAGCTTTCCTTCGGTGCCGACTTCGCGCGCCACGCGCGTCACTTCCGATGCGAATGAGCGGAGCTGATCCACCATCGTGTTGATGGTGTCCTTCAGCTCGAGGATTTCGCCGCGCACGTCGACGGTGATCTTCTTCGAGAGGTCGCCGTTCGCGACGGCAGTGGTCACCTGCGCGATGTTGCGGACCTGGCCAGTGAGGTTCGACGCCATGAAGTTCACGGAGTCGGTGAGATCCTTCCATGTGCCGGCGACGCCTTTCACTTCGGCCTGGCCGCCGAGCTTTCCTTCCGTACCGACCTCGCGCGCGACGCGAGTCACTTCGGCGGCGAAAGACGAGAGCTGATCGACCATCGTGTTGATCGTCTGCTTCAGCTCGAGGATTTCACCTTTCACGTCGACGGTGATTTTCTTCGAGAGGTCGCCATTCGCGACGGCGGTGGTCACTTCGGCGATGTTTCGGACCTGGCCTGTGAGGTTGCCGGCCATTGAGTTGACGCTGTCGGTCAAGTCCTTCCAGGTGCCGGCGACGCCGAGCACGTTGGCCTGGCCGCCGAGGCGTCCGTCGGTGCCCACTACGCGCGCGACACGCGTCACCTCGCCGGCGAAGCCGTTGAGCTGGTCCACCATGGTGTTGAGGGTGTCATTCAATTCCAGAATATCTCCGCGCACGACCACCGTGATGTTCTTCGACAACTCGACGTTGGCGACG
>JAXDMN010000145.1:0-9783 GCA_034666045.1 Phycisphaerales bacterium
TTTTTGTGATGAGGCGCTCGTCGTTGCCGTCACCATAGGCGTCGACGAGCGCGTGAAACGCTTGGGATTGCGCGCCCTCGTAGCGCTGTTCGAACAGCTCACGCGCGACTTCGGTGCGGAGCAGCGACGCCTCGTCGCCATCGATGACCGTGAACGCCGGGTCGAGCTCCAGCAGGTGAAAATGCTGGCGGATCAGGCGGGCGCAGAAGCCGTGCAGCGTGCTGACGTTCGCCCGGTCGACCAGCGCGAGCTGCCGCGCCAGGCGGCTGTCGTGGCCGGACCGGTTGATGCGCTCGAACAGCGCCAGCTCGATGCGCGATTTCATCTCCGCCGCGGCGGCTTCGGTGAAGGTCACGACGAGCAGTTCGTCCACGTCGCACGGCTGCGGCGCGTCGCAGACGAGGTATGCGCAGCGCTCGGCGAGCACCGCGGTCTTGCCGGAACCGGCGGCGGCGGAAACGAGCAGGCTGCGGCCGGTCGTTGCGATGCCGGCCCACTGGGCGTCGGTCCATTTCGCGCCCGTCGGCTTGGGCGGCAGCGCCGCGCGGTCAATCGCCACGGTTCGCCTCCTTCGGCGGCGCGGTCACCGCGAGCAGCACGTCGCCGCGCTTCATCGGCGGGAGGTGAAGGTAGTGATTGATCGCCGGATCGAACCGACAGACGCTGCGATAGTCGCAATGCGCGCACGGCGTCTCGAGGCCGATGCGGTAGGGCATGACCGCGATCGTCCCTGCGATGAGCCGATCCGCCAGCTCGCCGATGCGCCGCTCGACGTAACGCAGCAGCGCGGCGAAGGCGTCGCCGGCGGCGGCGTCGCTCGCGTTGATGTTGCCGATGCCGCCGTCCTTGTTCACGCGGCAGTGCACGACGTCCGACGTCATCCCCGCCGCCGCGGATTCGTCGAGCTGATTCAGGTACGCCGCGTCGAACACGCCGCGCGGTTTGACGAGGTCGAAGGCCGGGTCATCGACGTCAACCGCGTCGTCCGGATGCTTGATCGGCTCGAGGTTTCGCAACAGCCGTGCATAAAACGCCGCGACCGGCGTCACTTTTTTATTGAAGAGCGATTCGCCGCTCGATTGGAGCACGAGCAGATACGTGAGCAATTGCAGCGACAGCCCGTGGTAGACGCTGGCGAGGTCGAGCGTCCCGCCGCGCGTTTTGTAGTCGATGACCGCCACCGCCGCGCCGTCGCGCGCGAGGTCGACGCGGTCAATCTTGCCGCGCAGCATCACGTCGCGTCCGCGCGGCGTTTTGATGTGCAGCGGCGGAAGCGAATCGTCGCCCATCCCGAAAACAAGCTCCGCAAAGGCGGGGCGGAACGATCCGCGCGCCAGGACGGCGCTTTGCGTGGCGCAGACGCGTTCGAGCGTTCGCTCGATCCGCTTGAGCAGGTACTGGTTCCGCGCCGTGCTGAGCATCAATTCGCCGCGCAGCGATCGCCCGACTTCGGCGGCGAATTCGGCGATCATCTGCCGGGCGGCCGGCGCTTTCATGTCGCACAGGTCGGTCTTTTCCGTGAGCACGCGCTCGACGATGCGCTCGAGGATGTTGTGATAGACGTTGCCGAGGTCCATCGCGGTGACGTCTTCCTCCTCGCGCACGGCCAGGCCGAGGTGGAAGCGGGCGAAGTGCTTGAAGGGACAGGTGGCGAAGGTTTCGATGCGCGTGACGCTGGCGCTGAGCGCGCCCGGGACGAGCTGTTTTGCGACGTCGTTCGAGAGGTGCGCGTCGTTCTTGTAACCAACGGCGCGCCACGCTTTGTAGCGCATCACGCCGATCGCGTCGTCGTAGTTCTTGTGCTCGACGAGAAACTGATACAGCGTCGCCCACGGCTGTTCTGCGTCGGCGGCCGCGATGTCCTTGCGGGCCCAGCGCATCAGCGCGGTAACGAGCTGCCGCGGCGTGCCGATGGCGCCCGGGCCGGCGTCGGATTCCCGGTTTTCGCGCGTCGGCTGGTTGTGCGGGAACAGGCGAAGCAAGCGCGACCAGAACGTCGACGGGTTGATCGGCTTATCGCCCTCCGCGGTCGGGCGGCTGACGATCAGGCGGCGCGACGCGCGCGTAAACGCGATATAGCCGAGCAGGTTCTCATCGAGCAGCCGCCGTTCGCTGTCCGGATCGACGTCGAGATTTTTGCTGCGCAGCGAGCGCCGCTCGCTGTCGGACAGCACGGAATCTTCGCGTGCAAGCTTCGGGAATTTGCCTTCACTCAGGCCGAGCAGGAAGACGGTATCCGGCGACGTCGTTCGCGTGCGCTCGACCTGGCCGACAAGCACCTGGTCGATGCGCGGCGGCGTCAGCGCGAGATCGAATCGCTCGAGCCCGACGTCGAGGATCTCGACGAAGTCACCCAGATCGACCGCCTGCGCGCCGAGCAGATCGATCATCTGGTCGAACATCTTCGTCAACTCCGCCCAGACCTGCTCGTGCTCGCCGCGTTGTTCCGGATCGTTGGCGGCGTCGGCATCGTCGATCCAGCGCGCCAGCGTCTCGCGTACGCCGAAGGTCTGATACAGCTCGAACAGCGCGACGACGATCTGCTTCAGCGTGGGCTTGGCGTCGCCGCGCAGCAGCGACAGCAGCGGCGTGACGCCGACGAGAATGTGGCGACGCAGGTCGTCCATTCGCGCGGCCTCGATCTGCGCTTCGATGACGACATCGTCGTT
The DNA here is from genome assembly GCA_034666045.1 of Phycisphaerales bacterium. GTDB lineage: Bacteria > Planctomycetota > Phycisphaerae > Tepidisphaerales > Tepidisphaeraceae > JAICTV01. The sequence goes on from JAXDMN010000145.1 coordinate 2,670, forward strand.
CGCGTCATCGTCGCGATCCCGGCGTGTCGCGCGCGTGCGGTGGTAGTTCCACGGCTGCTTGTCAGCCCACCCGGCCCCGCGGATTCGGTGCAACAGGACGTAATTTTCCAGCCCGTCCGCGTCGTCCGGCGCAATGCCCGCCAGGCCGCTCTTGATCAGCGACATGACCGCGTCGTGCGGCCAGTTGTGACGCGCGATCTGGAACACGGCGCGGGTAAATTGAATCAGCGGGTGATGCCCGGCGGACCGGCGGCGGTCGACGAAGTAGGGGATGTCGTGCTCACGAAAGCTGGCGGAGATGAGCTCCTCGTAATCGTCGATTTCCCGGACGAGGACCGCGATGTCGCGCAGCCGCAGGCCAGCGCGAAGCAACGACCGGATGCGGCGCGCGACCGTGTCGACTTCGGTGCGGCGATCCGGCGCTTCCACGAGTTCGAGCGACTCCGCCCGCGCCTGCGGCTCGATGACCGCGGCGAACAGCGTCCGCTCGATCGCCGCCAGCGCCGAATCCGCGAATCGCCGCGGCTCTTTCAGCAACAGCGGCTTCTCGATGACGACGCCGGCTTCCTTCAGTGCGATCGCAAGCAGGCGGTACTGCGATTCCGTGCGATGAAACAGGCTCAGCTCATCCGGCAGGTGATGCACGTCCGCCAGCGTGCGGCTTTGCGGGTCCATCGGCAGCGTGATCTCGACATTTTGCGTGGATTTCGCCAGCGCGACGATCATCCGCCGTTCGCGGTCGGTGAATTCGAGGAAGCCGTCGATGTAGACCGACGCGTTTCGCAGGCCGGTGAAATCGTTGATGCATGACAGGACTTGCTCGAGCCGGCGGTGCGGGTCGACGCGCTCGTCGCCCAGCGCGTCGCGGTACGCTTTGAAGAGCAGATGAAAATCGGTGAGCTTGTCGCGCAGGAGGTTCGCTTCGAGGTCATCAACGTCGCCCGCGCCGCTGTCGCCACCCGGCACTGGCACGAGTTGATCGATCAGTTCCGCCAGTGACGTCGGGTCCTTGCCGCAGCGCTCGAACTCGGCGAAGGTCGCATCGAGCCGTGCGGCCAGGCCGGGTTGTCGCGCGACGCCGCGGAAGAATTTAAGGTTGTCCTGCCGGTCGCGCAACAGGAATCCGAGCAGCATCTGCCGGCCGATTGCGCTCACCTCCGGCACGGCCGCGCCGCCGCACGCGGCCAACACCTCTTCGCCGAGCAATTCGAATGACAAGACTCGCGCGCGGGAAAACGCTTCGAACCCGCCGAGCGTCGTCAGCTCGCGCTCGGCGGAAAACGTCGCCTGTTTCGGGAGGATCCAGTAGATCGGCGGGCCGTCGAGCGGGGCGGCGCGCATGTCGGCGACGATCGCGTCGAAGCAGTGACGCGTCTTGCCAGTCCCCGCGCGGCCGATGACAAAGCGAACTCCCATTTCGCAGCGTGATCCTAGCCGAACACGTGGCTAACGGCTACGGAAGCGGCGCCGCCGGAGCCGTCGCGGGCGCGATGGGCAGCGTGGAGGGCGATGTCGTCGTTGTCGGCGTCGTCGCTGGCGGAAGTGTGCTCGCGGGCGTGACGGTGGGCCCATCGCTCATCGGCAGCCCGGCGAACGCGGCGACGAGGAACATCAGCAGGCCGAACGCGGTCTTCCAGACGATGCCCCAGAAGCGTCCCTTGGCCGCGCCGATTCCCACGCGCATCGCGTGGGCCGCGTCCTTGTCCAGGTATTCCATCGCGGCCGCACCGATGAACGCGCCCGCGCAGGCGCCGACGATGGTTCCGATGACCGGCAGGATCGGCGTGCCGACGATTCCGCCGACGATTCCGCCGACGATCGCACCAACCATCCCCCGTTTGCGTCCGCCCGCCGCCGCCGATCCGGCCGCGCCGGCGAGAAATTCCACCAGCTCAGCCCCGAGTGCCAGCAGCACGACCACCGTGACCGACGGCCAGCCGACATACACGTCCCACCCGGTCGCCAGCGCGTACCCGACGTACGCCACGACCAGCAACCACAATCCCGGCAACCCGAGAATGTTGAGGAAGAGCCCCGTCAGCATCAGCGCGAGCAACAGGATGTAATAGGTGATGTGCATGGTGCGGGCCTTTATCGTCGAACGCTGTGATATAGCCACCACCCGGCCCAGATCAATGTGGCGACGATCGCCAACTGCACGAGCCGCAGAATCAGCCGCAGCGCGCGGCGCAGGCGCACCTGGCGGAAGACGACGCGATTGACGGCCGGGATCACGCTGTCGTCGGCCGGCGTGAGATGCATATACGCGTCGGCGAGTTTTTGGGTGAGCATGTTCATGCTCGGCCCCGCGACGAGGCGGAGATTTTTTTCCGCGCTGTGCAGGTGGTTGTGCGCGGCCTCGGTGGAACAGTCCATCGCCAGGGCGGCATAGCGATCGTTGAGGCGTTCGCCGACGTGCAGGAGAAATGCCTCGCGCTGCTGCGGCTCGAGGTGACGCAGGGCGGCGACGAACGCGACGTATTCGCCGTCCACGTCGATCGCCTGCTCGACAAGGACGTCCTTCTTCGGCTCGGCGCGATGCTTCGCCGAGCGGCGCGAGGTCATGATCGTAAAGCGATGAAACCAATTGGCCGGATCGTCGTCCGGGTCCCATTTGGGCATGAAGCGGACGCTGCGCGCCAGGACGAATCGCGCGATGCCGCGGCCGACGTCCCACCGCCCGGACAGCGCGTACGCGATCCGGTAGACGCTTGCGTATTGGCTCGTCAGCAAGTCGGCGACGGCGCTGGTCTTGAGCTTCCGCGCGGCGGCGATCGTTTCAGGAGAAACCGGGACCATAGTTCTTTTTTTGCAATCCGCAAAGCCATCACGGCGCCGCGCCGCCGCCACCCGTCAACTGCTTCACGATCGCCTGCGCTTCCGGCGCGGTCGGATGCATCTGAAGCACGAGCCGCGCCTCTTCGATCGCTTCGCGCGTTCGCCCGAGCTTCTGCAACACCTCGGCATGGCGCACGCGCCAATACAGGTTGTTCGGCTCGCCCTGCAACGAGCGAGAAAAATATTTTTCCGCCTGATCGTAACGTTCATGCTCCTGGTGATACGTGCCGACGATCGCGAACTTCCACGCGGGGGCGCCCGGCTGCCTGGTCTCGGCGTCGAGCACATCGACGGCGTGCCGGTCGACCTGCTCGGCCAGGTTTTTCCACTGCGCGTTCTTGCGCAGCGCGTCGCGCAGCCGCAGCAGGCCGCGGAAATCCGACCCGATAGCGGCGGCGGCGAGGTCCGGGCGATCGACCTGGTACAGGTAGACGTCGATGATGTCGCCGATGATTTCGGGATCGAGAAGCATCGCCTCGTGGAATTTCTCCTCGGCCTGATCGAAGTGTCCGCGCTGTGCATCCGCCTGCCCGGCGACGAAGCTGGCGTCGACGTCGTTGCGCGACAGGCGATAGCCGGATTCGATGTGGCTGTAGCCGATCGGCCGGTCGAGGAAGCGCAATTCGATCTGTCCGAGCATGGTGTAGAGCAGCCCGAAGGTCGGGCAGATCGCGCGAGCGTCGTTCAATTCGCCGACCACGCGCTGGGCGGCGGCGACCGTGCGGTCGTTGATGATGATCCGTCCCGTGTCCGCGTCGCGCTGGCCGCTGATCCAGTGCCATCGGTAGACCGCGGCCCAGTAGCGGTGATGCACGTTGTCCGGCTCAGTGGCGATCGCATTCGACGCGGCGGAGAGCAGCGCGTTGAACTCTTCATCGGGCGCTTTCCAATTTTTCCTGCGCAGCGCCGTCGCCAGGCGATCGACGTGCTCCCATTGCCGCTCGGAGCGCCACGCCCGCGTCGCGTCGACCAGCGCCCAACCGGAAATTGCGCAAACGACGATCAACGCGACGACGCCCACGCCGCGACCGAAGCGAATCGTTCGTCCGACGCGGCGCTCGCCAAGGTTGAACAGCAAACCGCACGTGACGGCCGACAGGCACGCGATCGCCGGCAGATGCTGCCCGAAATCGCTGAGGCTGTGGACCATCACCGCGACAAGTCCGTACCCGAGCCCCACGGCGGCGAGGCCGATGCGCTCGTGGTCGCGATTCCGCACCGCGCGGAGGTAACGCATCGCGATCACGCCGACGAAGACGATGACGGCCGCCAGCCCGAGCGGCCCGGTGTCGACCAGCGCCTGCACGTATTCGTTCTCGACATACTCGGCCGTCGACGGGACGTACGAGCGGTCGAACATCGGAAAAATCCAGTCGTACGCGCCGAGCCCGACGCCGAAGGTCGGGAACATGCGCGTCATCGCGAACGTGTCGCGCAGCATCTGGGCGCGCGAGCCGATCCCGGGCTCGAGCATGCGCGCGTAGACGCGGTCGAAGCCGTGATAAAAGAGGAATGCCATCGCCGCCAGCAGCAGCACGACGAGCACGCCGGCCATCTGGCGGAGGCTGCGCGTGGCGAGCAGGACGAGCGTCGCGACCGCGCCGGACGCGAGGATCGCGATCGTTCCGCCGCGCGTCAGCGAGAGCGAGATCGTCGCCAGCCCGACGATGATGATCGCCGCGAGCCACCACGTTCGCCGCACGACCGCGGCGAAGGAGAGTCGCGATGATTCCGTCAGCCGCGCCAGCAGCAATGCGAGCGCGCAGCCGATCGAAAGGTTCATGAACTGCCCGTAATGGCTGTGATTCGCGAACGGCCCGGAGCGCGCGAGCTCGCCGATCGGCACGCGCCAGTAGATCTGCGTCGTGCGCGACAGGTCTTGTGCGACGGCCAGGACCGCGAATGCGCCGCCGATCAGCGCGACGCCTACGAGCAGGCGGTGCATGCGGCGGTCGTCGCGGTAGACGATGACGACCGCGGCGAAGACGGTCGCGGCCAGCAGCACGATGCGAAGGTCGCCGCGCGTGCCGAGCGGATAGAAGCTGATCGTTTCGCGAGCAAGCACTTGCTTCGCGTCGGGCAGGTCTTCCAGCAGGTCGGTCTTCAGCGCGGCCGTCTGCGGCGCAACCTTCCGCACGATCAACATCGGCAGCGGCAGCAACTGCGCAGCGGCGACGGTGATGAAGAGCGCGACGGCGATCCAGGCGGGCGAGAACCGCACCTCATGCGACGCGGACGTCACTGCCCGGATCGTCAGGCAGACGGCGATGGCCGCACCGAGGGTCATCGCCACGCCTTCGCTCCACGCGTTCACCGCGCCGAACGCCGCCGGCATGAACGCGAGCAGCGCAATCAGCAGGGCCTCGATGATCGGATCGAGTCGGGATGTGCGCGGCGGCTGGGAAATCATCATGCGTGGCGCGGGTTCGTGTGGCCGCGACTGTTGTACTGAAGCGCGTCGCGGGTTGAAACTCCATGCGCGTCAATCGCCACGACGACCCGGCAAAGCGGCGGCGAGCGCGAGGCCGGCGATCAACCCGATGGCGGCGGCGGTGAGCATCGTCCTATTGCGGTCCGGACGGCTGGGACGGCGGGGCGGCTGCGCGGAGACGACCACTTTCACCGTCGGCGCGGCCGACGCGCCGGCGCCGACCGTCACCTCGCGGATCTTCTGGTCCACCTCCGCGATCGCCGCGTCGACCTTCTTCAGCTCCGCGTCCATCTCCGCCACCTTCGCCGCGCGGGCGGTGAAACCCTTCGCCGTCTCCGATTGCTCGCCGACGAGCTGTTTGAGCTCTTCGACCCGCTTTTGCGCGGTCGTGCGCTGTTGCTCGAGGTGGGCCGCGTAGATGCCGGCGTATTGCGTGTCGAGCTCGTCGAGCTTGGCCTTGAGCTGATCGACCTTCCGCTTGGTCGCGACCAGGACCGGATGCTGCGGCAACATCGATTGGCGCTGTTTTTCGAGCTGCGGCTCGAGCTGCGCCAATTCCGACTCCACCGCCGTGCGCTGCGCTTCCAGGCGATCGAAAATTCCCTTGTTGCGGTTTGCTTGGATGAGCGGGCGGATCTGTTGCGGGTCGGCGAGCGCTTCCTTGCCCGCGGCGGCGGCGGCACTGGCATTCGCCACTTCCACCTCGGCGGCGGTCACCGCCTGTTGGAGCTGCGCGATCCGCGCCGCGGCGGCGCGCTCGGCGTCGCTGCCGGCCGTGCCGGTGGTGTCGCGAAACGCGCGATTGGCGCTCTCTTTGGTCGTCCGATCCGCCGTCAGCCGGTCGCGCTGCTTCGTCAGGTCGGTCAGGCCGGACGTGGTGGACGTCTGTTGCTGCGAGCGCGTGCGCAGGTACGCATCCGCGATCGCGTTCGCGCCGCGCGCCGCTTCGTCCGGCGCGGACGCGCTGTACGCGATCGTCACGACGCCTTCACCTTTGGCGACCGAAACATCGAGCGCGCTGCGCACCTGGCCGTCGGACGTAATCATCGCCGTCGCCGCGGAGGCGAGCACCGGAGCGGATTTGATCAGGTCGCGCTGCTGGTAGAGGAAGTCGTCCGGCGCGACGTCGCCGGCCGGCGTGCCGGTGTGGTCGAGTTCGGCGGACAGAACGCATGTCGCCGTGTACACCTTCGGCGCGGTCACAAGATAGATCAGCGATGCAACGATCCCGATCGCGAGGCAGATCGCAACAAGCCACCACCGCCCGGCGATTTTTCCGAGCATGCCGCCGCGGCCGCGCGGGGCGGATTCGCGCGGCGTAGAAACACGAACCCCGCCGCGTTCAGAAGCGGCGGGGTCGCGGTAGTTTGATTCGCTCATTGATCAGCGGAGGAGACAGGGCAACCGCGACGCGCACGCGTTAGTCGCGGTGCGGACCGTCATTCGGCTTGGTCTTGTCGTCGTTGCCCTTGCCGTTGTCGCCGTCATCGTCATCGTCGTCTTTGTCGTCGTGCGGCTTCTTCTTGCTGCGCTTGGGCTTGTCCTCTTTCGGGGCTTTGACCTCCGGCGAGTTGGCGGCGGGGACGATGGCGCTCGAGCCGGTCGCGATCTTCTTCACCTCGGCGGCGCGGGCGACCTGAGTCGAGAACGCGATGGCGAGAACGAAGCAAGCGAGAACAGCAACGACGGTCAATTTCATTTTCATAGAATCCCTCTCCAAGAAGATATAAAACTAGCTCCCCAACTGACTTTCGTCAATCCATATCGGCCGGCACAGCAGCAATTCTTTCACGGCGGGGCGACCGTCTGGCACGATAACAACCCGTAGCGCGACAACTTACAGCC
>JAXDMN010000146.1:0-32348 GCA_034666045.1 Phycisphaerales bacterium
TTGACACCCCCACCCCCCGCCATTAGCTTTATTCGAGGGTTCGTGAGCTCACGGACTCCTTCACATTGCCCTTTCCGGGAGGTTCTGATCATGACGGAATACGACACGCTGAAGCGACTTGTGGCCGAGGCGGAAGAGGATGTCGCCAAGGCGATCGGTGGAAATAAGGCTGCGGGCACACGCGTCCGCAAGAAGATGCAGGAAATCAAGTCCGCGGCGCAGGATGTGCGCAAGAAGATCCTCGAAGGCCGCGACGGCGAGGCCGCTCCCGGCGGGGACGGCGGTGGCGGAGCGCCCGAGGAATAACGGGCCTCGCGGGCCGCGTCTCTCGCATTCGTGAACTGGATAAGCGGATTCAAGGCAAAGGGTGACGATGGCTTAGCCGGGCCACCTTTTGCCTTTTTCCGTTCTGCGCGTACCTTTCGCCGTTTAATCTATGCCCCCACAACTCGTCTTCGACATCTCGCAAATCGACCTCAACCAAATCGTCTTTGACCAGGAGCAGATCCGCGGCGCCAACCCCCAGCGCGGCGACATGGAGATGCTCAATGGCATCGTCTACGCCAAGCCGGAGGAAGGACGCATCATTGGATACAAAGACGTGCGGGCGGACGAATTCTGGGTGCCGGGGCACATCCCGGGCCGGCCGCTCTTTCCTGGCGTGCTGATGATCGAGAGCGCGGCCCAGTTGGCGAGTTTTTATACGCGTAAATTCGTCGGCTGGAAGGGTTTCATCGGCTTCGGCGGGGTGGAAGACACGAAATTCCGCCAGCAGGTGCAACCCGGCGCGCGGCTTTACCTGCTCGGTCAGAAGCTGTGGGAGCGGCACCATCGCATCAAGTGCACGGTGCATGGGATCGTGAACGGACAGTTGGTGTTCGAGACGGGGATCGTCGGGACGGAAATGTAATCAGTGCGCGTAGCGGTCGGGGCGAAGTCCCACCCGTCGCCCGCCGCGCCAACGGAAATCTCGCGCCCCAACGCGTATCATTCGCAAGACGTAATTCTCGGTGACGGAGCACCACGCTTGGGCATTTCCCTGATCGACAAATTGAGAGACGTCCCCCTCGCGTTCGTCGACGTCGAGACGACCGGCGCATCGACCGATTTCGGCGACCGCGTCGTCGAGATCGGCATCGTCCGCGTCGAGGGCGGATGCTGCGTCGCGGAATATCAACAACTCGTCGATCCCCAGCGCCACATCGGTCCCGGTATCTCTGCGCTCACCGGCATCACCAATGCAATGGTCGTCGGCCAACCGCTCTTCAACGACATCCTGCCGCGCGTGATCGAGCTGATGAGCGGCTGCGTCGTCATCGGTCACAACGTCCACTTCGATCTTTCGTTCCTCACCGGCGAGTTCCGGCGCTGCTGCCAGCCGATTCACGAATGCCTCGAAACGTGTAAACACGTGCTCGACACCGTGCGCATCGCCCGGCGTCGCTTCGGCCGCGGCGGGAACGGACTGCAACGCCTCGCCCCGCGCCTCGGCGTCATGCCGACCGCGGCGCACCGCGCGCTGGCGGATGCGGTCACGACCTTCGGCGTCTTCGAAAAGCTGATGGAGCCGGCCGGCGGGTGGGAAATGTGCCTCTGCGACGCGATCGCCCAGCAGGGCGGCCCGATGGGCCTGCTCCCCGCGTCGCCGCGCGAAAGCCTGCTTCCGCTGGAGCTCCAGGAAGCGCTCGAGCAGAAAGCGAAAGTGCTGATGGAGTACGTCGATGGCGACGAGCACAAGACAGAGCGAATCATCGAGCCGTTGCAGGTGAGGAAGTTCAACGGCGAGCTGCAGCTCGTCGCGCACTGCTATCTGCGGAACGAACGACGGAATTTTAAACTCGACCGGATCGTGCGGTTAAAGCGCATCGAGCCGGAAGCGCCAGCACCGGTGGGCGGGCAGATGACGTTCGATCAGTTGAAGGAAGAGATTTCACCACGAAGCCACGAAGCGCACGAAGCGGTTTCCGTCGAGGTGCGCATGACTGCGAATCAGACTATCTCCGAAATCGATTTGAATGAAGCAGCACAGTCTGAAGAACCCGTTCATGGATGACAAGGCCCGCTTCGTGCTCTTCGTGACTTCGTGGTTAACTCTCTTCCCCCGCAACTTTTGAGCGACTGATGCATCCTTGACTTTGCGAAGGGGCAGATTTAGTTAGACTGCCCCCGGGCCGCGGCGCTTTCCGCGTCGGCGGGAATCCGATACGAGCTTTAGCCGCAGTTTCAACGAATCGCACAGAAGAGGCCGCACGGTGATCCGAGTTTCTGAGCTGACCAAGGTTTACGGACAGACGCTCGCGGTGGATCGCGTCAGCTTCGAGGTGGCGAAGGGGCAGATCGTCGGCTTCCTCGGCCCCAACGGCGCGGGGAAGTCCACGACGATGAAGATCCTCACCTGCTACATGCCCCCGACGAGCGGCGGCGCGACCGTTAACGGTTTCGACATCTTCCACGACTCCGTACAGGTCCGCGAAAACCTCGGCTACCTGCCGGAGAACGTTCCGCTCTATACCGAGATGAAGGTCGAGGAATATCTCGACTTCCGCGGCCGGCTGCGGAAGATGCCGCGCGACAATCGAAAGAAGCGCATCGACTACGTCTGCGATCGCTGCTGGCTGGAGCCGGTGCGCAAGCGGCTGATCTCGCACCTGTCGAAAGGGTATCGCCAGCGCGTCGGCCTCGCCGATGCGCTGCTGCATGATCCGCCGGTGCTGATTCTCGATGAGCCGACTGTCGGCCTGGATCCGACGCAGATTCGCGAATCGCGCAAGCTGATCAAAGAGCTCGGCGGCAAGCACACGATCATGTTGTCGACGCACATTCTTCCGGAAGTGGAAGCGGTGTGCGATCGCGCGATCGTGATCGCGGGCGGGCGGATCGTGGCGCAGGGCACGCCGGACGAGCTTCGCAAGAGCCGGCAGATGTCGGCGCGCGTGCTGGTCGAATGTCGCGGGCCGCGCACGGACGTGGAAAACGCGCTGGCGCGCGTGAGTGGCGTCGGTCACGTGCAGATGCTCGAGAGCGTCGCGCCGAGCAGCAACGGTCAGTACGTCGTCGCGGCCCTTCGGCCGAAGGAAGGTTACGACATCCGCGAGGAAGTCGCCCGCACCGTCATCCAACACGGCTGGCCACTGCGCGAGATCAGGCTGGAGAGCGCGACGTTGGAAGAGTTCTTCGTCGAAGTCACGGCGACTCAGGCCATGGCGAAATCAGGTTGAAACCACAGATGGACACAGATTCACACGGATCATTCAGCACAAATCTGTGTTCATCCGTGTGCATCTGTGGTTCCTTTTGAAATTTATGAACCGAGCCATCACCATCGCCCGCCGGGAGTTTCTCGGCTACTTGTTTTCGCCGATCGCTTACGTGGCGATGACGCTCTTTCTGCTGGCCGCGGGGCTGCTCTTTCGCAAAGATTTTGAGCCGGGCCAGCCGGCGACGATGCGGACGATCTTTGACTGGATGGTCTGGATTCTCGTCGGCATCATCCCGCTGCTCTGTATGGGCCTGATTGCACAGGAGTGGGCGACCGGCACGATCGAATCGTTGATGACGGCGCCGGTTGGCGAAGCGGACGTCGTGCTCGGTAAATTCGCCGGGTCGTTCCTGCTCTTTCTGCTGCTGCTCGTGCCGACGCTTTTTTACGTGCTGCTGCTGCGTGTTTACGGCAATCCGGATTACGGCCCGATCTTCAGCGGGTATCTCGGGATCATTCTCGTCGGCGCGCTGTTCATCGCGATCGGGTTGTTCTGCTCGTCGCTGACGCGCAGCCAGATCGTGGCCGCGGTGACGACGCTGGCGATTCTCACGGTGATCACGATTCTTCCGTGGTGGGTCAGCGGCGAAGCGACGCTGCCGGCGTTCTGGCGGACGGTCGCGGATCAGACGGTCTTTCGCCGATACACCGATTTTTCCAAGGGAATCGTCGACATCGGCAACCTTGTTTTCTTCATCGCGACGACGGGCGTTTTCCTGTTCCTGACCGTGAAGGTGCTCGAATCACGCCGATGGAAGTGATCTGAACAATGGCTGACGAAACTCCAAATCAAGACCCCACGCCCCAGCCGCCCGCGCCGCTGCGCGCGATCCGCGCGGAATCGCAGCAGGAGCGCTGGCTCAAGTACGGCGCCAACGTCGTGCTCGTCACCGTCGTGGTCATCGTGCTCGCCGGTATCCTCACGTATCTCGCTCAGCGCACGGGCAAGCGCATCGACACGACCGCCAGCGGGGCGTACAGCCTCAAGCCGCAGACGGTCAACATCCTGCGCGATCTCAAGGGCAAGACGAAGATCGTCAGCCTGTACACCAAAGAGATCATCGAGAACAACAAGTCGGTGAAGAGCCCGTACGCCGGGCCGGTCGTCGATCTGCTCGATGAATATCGCCGCAAGGGGAAGAACATCGAGGTCGACGCGATCGATCCGGTGCAGAACCCGTCGAAGGTCGACGATCTCATCACCGAAGTGACCAACCGCTACGGCGGCGAGGTGAAGCAGTACAAGGAAGTGCTCGACGCGCATCCAAAGACGTACGCGCAGATCAAGGAGATCGCCACCGCGGAAGCGGCGAAGATCGCCAAGCTGCCGCTCGATCAGCTCGCGGAGAACGATGAAGACGCGCAGCAGACGCGCGTCGCGATCGTGAACGTGCGCGGGCTGCCGAAGCTGCTCGACACCAGCCAAACAGCCATCGATCGCCGGCTCGCCCAGAAGCCGCCGGACTATCGCGGCGCGGTCAACAGCGCCGAAGACACGATGGATCTGCTCTCGCGCACCGCCGAGCGGATTATCGAGATCTTCACGAAGTCGAAGGATGACCAGAAAGTCCCCGAGCCGATCCGCCAGTACATGGCCGCGGCGATCCCGACGTACCAGCAAATTAAAAAGCTCGCCGACGAACAGGTGGCCGCGTCGAAAAAGCTCGGCGACCTGAAGCTGGACGACCTGCGGCAGAGCCTGCGCGCGCGCGATGCGATCCTCGTCATGGGCGAGAACGACATGCGCGTGATCCCGTTCGAGCAAGTCTGGAAAGCGGACGATCAGCAGCTCAAGAATTTCGTGCAGGGGCAGGAACTGAAGCCACGCTTCGCGGGCGAGCAGCAGATCAGCACCGCGATCCTGGCGCTGAGCAACGCGAAGAAGCCGAAGGTGGTCTTCGTCCGCGCCGGCGGACCGCCGCTCGCGACGCCCGGCATGATGCCGTTCCAGCGCGGCGGGCCGATGTCGCAGGTGGCCGATCGGCTGCGTCAGTACAACTTCGAAGTGCTCGAAAAAGATTTGTCCGGCATGTGGGCGATGCAGGCGCAGATGCAGCAGATGCCCGCGGCGCCGGAGCCGAGCGATGAGCAGATCAACGACGCGATCTGGATCGTCCTCACGCTCCCCACCGGCCAGCAGAACCCGATGATGCCTCCGCAGCCGATGGGGCCGAAAGTCGCGGATCATCTGAAGAGCGGCGGCTCGGCGCTGATCATGTTCACGCCGCAGCAGGACGCAATGTCTGACTTGATGAAGCAGTGGGGCATCGAGGTTCACACGAACGCGGTCGCGGTGCACGAGCAGATCAAGACCAGCGAGGGTCGCCAGGGCGACGCGATCGAAGAGGCGCTCAAATATCCGTTCGTCTTCGACATCCGCGACTACGGCGATCACCTGATCACCCGGCCGCTCAATTCGCTCCAGTCGTTTCTCGTCCCGATGCTGACGGTCAAAAAAGCGGCGACGCAACCGGCCGGCGTGAAGACCACGCCGATCATTCCGCTGCCGAAGGAACCGAAGAGCTGGGGCGAAACCGATCTCGAAGCGCTACAAAGCCAGGGCACGGTAAAGTTCGATGAGAACGCCGACATCGGCGGCGATATTTATGGCGGCGCGGTCGCGGAGAACGAGAAGGGCGGTCGGCTCGTCGTAATCGGCTCGCCGATGTTCGCGTTCGACCGTTACCTGAACGAGCCGGACGTGAACATGCTCCGCCAGCAGCGGGTGGTCGTGTCACGCTTCCCCGGCAATGCGGAGCTGTTCAGCAACTCGGTCTTCTGGCTGGCGAAGATGGAACCGATGATCGCGATCTCTCCGTCGGCGATGGAAGTTTCGCGCATCGCGCCGATCAAGCCGGTGACGCTGCGCATCTGGCGCGAAGGCTTATTGATGATCGGACTGCCGGTGATGGTGATCGTGGCGGGCGCGATGGTTTGGTTCGCAAGACGCGATTGAAGAGATCATTTTGCACCGCAGAGGCGCAGAGGACGCAGAGAAAAGCGAATTCAGTTTTTCCGCTCTGCGTCCTCTGCGCCTCTGCGGTGAATTAACCACCTAGAACTGCAATGAACTTTAAGACAACCGTTGTGCTGATCGTGCTGCTCGCCGTCGCCGTCGGGGCGCTTTGGTTTACGCGCGAGAAGAAAAGCGACGCGGACAAGCTCGCCGACGAGAGCAAGAAGCAGAAGCTCTTCGACGTCGAGAGCAAGGACGTCAATAAGCTCGTCATCACCGCGGCGGATGGGAAGAAGACGGCGCTGGAGCGGAGCGGCGGGAAGTGGCGGATGACCGAGCCGGTCGCCGCGCCGGCGGAGGCGTTTGAGGTCGACAATCTCGTCCGCATGCTGACCGATCTCGAATCGCGCGGGCAGGTGAACGCCGAGAGCGCCAACCCGGAGGCGACCGGGCTCGCCAAGCCGCGCTATGTCGTCGACATTTCCGCGGCGGATGGAAAGAACTACACACTGAACGTCGGCCAGAAGCCGGCGGTCGGCGACATCGTTTACGTTTCGCGCAAAGACAAGGGCGAGACGCAAGTCGTCTCCGCGGACCTGCTCGAGCGTCTCGACAAACCAGCGAGCGATTATCGCGACAAAAAGCTCGTCGACGTCAGCACCGGCGACGTGCGGCAGATCACGCTGGAGAAGCCGGACGGAAAAATCGTCATCTCGCGGATCGGAACGGGCGACTGGAAGATCACCGAACCGAAGCCGATGCCGGCGGAGAAGAGCGAGATCGACGACATCCTCTTCGCGCTGACCGGCCTGCGAGTGGTCGAGTTCGTCAGTGAAAACGCCGCCGCCGACGCGGCCGGTTACCGTCTCGACAAGCCGCGCATCCGCGCGACGATTTCGTCGACACAGCCGGTCGTTCATGCCTTCGTGACCACTTCGCCATCGACGGCGCCCGCGGCGACGCAGAACGCGCCGCTGGTCATCAACTTCGGCGACGTCGACGTGCTCGGGAAGAACGTCACCGTCAGCACATCACAATCGCCGGTCATCGCCAACGTGGCGGCGACCGTCATCGAGACGATCAACAAGAAGCCGATCGAGCTGCGCGACAAGCGGGCGGTGGATATCGACGCGGCGCAGGTCAGCTCGATCACGATTTCTTCGGATGTTCCCGCGACGACGCGCCCGACGACGAAACTGGCGTCGAAGAAAGAAGTCGTACTCCGGCGTCGCAAGGAAACCCCGGCCGCGGCGACAAAACCCGCCACCCAACCGGCGACGACGCAAGCAGCGACCCAGGCGGCAACCCAACCGGCCACGAAGTGGGAAGTGGTCTCCGGAAGCGCATCCAAACCAGCCGACGACGCGAAAGTCGAGTCCCTCCTCGGCCAGCTTCACCCCCTGCGCGCCCAGAAATACCTCGAATCCGCCCCGACCACCCAACCCACCGGGACTTACGTGATTAAGGTCACCACGGTCGCCCCGGGCGGGGCGCAGGCGAGCCATGACGTGAAACTGATCGACCCGGGCAATACGAAACCGCTGCTGGCAACCTATAATGATCTCGCGTTCGAGGCGGATCGGTCCCTGGTGGACCGGCTCTCGGGCGATTTTCTGAAAGGCTCGGCCCCGCCACCCCCCGCGCGGGGGCACGGCAATCCTGAGAATGACCCCGACGCAGCACCTTTCCCGGTTGGGCCGTAACGCGACGTTGAGCGATGCGCTCATCGCTTCGCCGCGCAAGATCCTCGAGAGTTTCGCCAATCCCAAGCCGCAGCGCGATTACGAAATCAAGTTTGTCTTCCCGGAGTTCACCAGCATGTGCCCGGTGACCGGGCAGCCGGATTTCGCGACGATCACGGTCGCGTACGTCCCGGACGAGCGGTGCGTGGAGATGAAGAGCCTGAAGCTCTACTTTTTCTCGTTCCGCAACAAGGGGATTTTCTACGAGGCGGTCACCAACCGGATTCTCGACGATCTCGTGGCGGTGATTCAGCCGCGACGGATGACGGTCGTCGGAGAATTCGCCGTGCGCGGCGGAACGGCCGGGACAGTGACGGCGACGCATGAAGCGGCGTCGAAAAAGGGACGGAACGGCCGCAAGAGCCGATAGCGATAGAACACAATTGTCCGATGATCACGATGCAGGAGCAACGAACATGATTCCCCAGCCGCCGCCCGGGCAAGGTCCGATTGATCCGCGAGGCGCGTTCGCGCCGCCGCCACCGCCGCATCATCAACAGCAGCAGTACGGCGGATTTCAGCCGGCGCCGCCGCCCGGCTTTGGCCCGATGGGCCCCGGGATGTACCCGCCGCCGCCGCCGATGTTCATGATGCCCCCACAGCAGCCGCCGCGCCGCGGGGGGGGATTTGTGCGCGCGATCATGGTCACGTTTGCGACCGTCATCTTCGGCGCCTCGCTGACGCTCAACCTTTATCTGCTGACATTGACGGGCTTGGCCGGTTCCGGCGGACGCTCGCAGCAGACGAACGTTCTCACCGGCGATCCGAAACAGAAAATCGCGCACGTGCCGATCAAGGGCATCATCATGGAGGAGGCGTTCGAGCGCTTCGATCGCATGATGAAGTCGGTCGAGGCGGACGGCGACGTCAAAGCCGTCGTGATCGAAATCGATTCGCCCGGCGGATCGGTCACCGCATCGGATGAGATCCACAACCGCATCCTGAAGTACAAAAAGGAAAAACCGGGCGTGCCGATCGTCGTCTCGATGGCGGGGCTTGCGGCGAGCGGCGGATATTACGTCGCCTGCCCGGCCGATTACATCTTCGCGCAGCCGACGACGCTGACGGGGAACATCGGCGTGCTCATGCCGCAGTACAACGTCGCCGAGCTGTTCGAGAAGTGGGGCATCAAGGAGACGACGGTCGAATCGAGCGGGACGCCGTTCAAGAACGCCGGCTCGATGTTCCGTGCGGAGAAGGCGGAAGACCGCGCGTACATCCAGGACATCGCGGACAAGGCGTTCGCGCAGTTCAAGGACGTCGTCGCCAAGGGCCGCCAGAGCAAGCTGAAGAAGCCGCTGGCGGAGATCGCGAACGGCAAAATCTACATGGCCGCCGACGCCGAGGCGCTGGGGCTGATCGACAAAATCGGCTATCTGCCTGACGCGTACGACCACGCGGCGACGCAGGCGAAGCTGACTAACCGCACGATCGTGAAGTATCACGATCCGCCGAACTTTTTGGATACGCTGATGTCCGGCAAGTCGAACATCGGCCCCGGCGCGGGCGGCGCGGGCGGCGGCGGGCACTCGGTGAACATCAACGGCATCCAGGTCAACGCGGGCGACCTGCGTGAACTCCTCACGCCGCGGCTGATGTACCTGTGGCGCGGCCAGTAACGCGGGGCGCCGCCGAAAAAGGCGCTTGAACGCAATCAAAGTAGGGGCGAGACTTGTCTCGCCCCTACTTTTTCGCGCGCGGAGCCACATGCACGTTCGAGTCATCGCCGCGGTCATGTTCGTCGTTGCATTGTCCCTCTGCTCCCGCGCTTCCGCCGCGACTGCGCAGGAAATTCAGCAGGCGATCGACAGGGCGAAGGCGTACCTCTACAAGCAACAGCTTCCCGATCACACGTGGGAGTACGCGTTCGACGGCCACGGCGGGCAGAAGTCCGGGCAGACGGCGCTTGCGGTGTATGCGCTGCTCTGCGCGGGCGAAAGCCCGCAGGACCCGCGCCTCGCGCCCGCGCTGGAGTACCTCCGCAAGTCGCCGACGACTGGCGTGTACGCGCTGGGGATTCGCTGTCAGATCTGGCTGCTGCTGCCGCCGACTGCGGAGGTGCGCGGCGCGATGAACCGCGACGCGAACGTCCTCATTCGCGGCGTGAAGCGCGGCGCGGGCGACGCCAGCGGTTTTTACGACTACATCAGCGGCGGCGGCGGCACGACCTACAGCCATAGCCGCGCGCAATACGGCGTGCTCGGCGTCTGGGCGGCGGACCAAATGGGCATGCAGGTCCCGCGCGAGTACTGGGGCCTGGTTGAGAAAGCGTGGATCGATCACCAGGACCCGTCCGGCGGATGGAACTACATCTACAAGCGCGGCGATTATCCGCTCACGCCCGGCATGACCGCCGTCGGCGTTGCGACCCTCTTCATCACGCAGGATTACCTGCACGCCGCCGAGGGGCTCAACTGCGGCGGGAACATTCGCAACCCGGCGATCGATCGCGGCATGAAGTGGCTGAGCGACAACTTTGAGAAAGTCGCGACCGATGAGAAATACCCGCGCGACCTGCCATATTCGACGCTGTATTCCGTCGAGCGCGTCGGCGTCGCGAGCGGCTACAAGTATTTCAACGGCATCGACTGGTACCAGAAGGGGGCCGACTGGCTCGTCAAAAAACAGAAGACCGACGGCTCGTTTCCCTCGGAAATGAGCGACATCAAGCACTACACGACCGGGCTGGCGATCCTGTTTCTCATCCGCGGATCTTCGCCGCTGCTGATGAACAAGCTCGATTACTCCGCGGCCCGCGCGGGCCCGCCGTCGGCGGAAGGGGCGGAGCGCCCGCGGGCGGCGTCGACCGACGACACGGATGAGCCGCACTGGAACCAGCGCCCGCGCGACGTCGCGAACCTGGCGCGCTGGACCGGGCGGCAGATCGAGCGCGAGGTGAACTGGCAGATCGTCAGCCTCGACGCGCCGGTCGAGGATTTCCACGACGCGCCGATCCTCTACCTCGCGGGCAACCAGAAGCTCGAACTCAGCGACGCGCAGGAGGCGAAGCTGAAATTGTTCGTCGAGCAGGGCGGGATCATTCTCGGCAACGCCGATTGCGGCTCGGCGAATTTTGTCAGCGGGTTCAAGGCGCTGGGGGGCCGGCTGTTCCCGTACGAGTTTGCCGCGATGCCGGACAATCACGTGATCTACACGAACCAGCAGTTCGCGCGGGCGAAATGGAAGAACAAGCCGAGCGTGCTGTCGATGAGCAACGGCGCGCGCGAGCTGATGATTTTGTTGCCGGATGGCGATCCCGGGCGCACGTGGCAGATGCAGCAGAGCAGCGGCGTGCGCGAAGAATTCTTCCAGCTCGGGGGGAACATTTTTCTGTACGCGGTCGACAAGAAAAATCTTCGCCGTCGCGGCGACAGCTTTCTGGTCAGCAAAAATGAGAAGATCACGGCGGAGAAAACGATCCCACTCGCGCGGATCGTCTACTCCGGCAACTGGAACCCCGAGCCCGGCGGCTGGCGGCGGCTGGCAAACGTGCTGCACAACGAAAACGCCATCAAGCTCGCCGTCGAGCCGGTGAAAGCGGGCGCGGGCAAGCTCGGCGGCCAGTTCAAGTTCGCGCACCTGACCGGCACGATGCCGTTCAACCTCGACGACGCCGAGCAGGCGGAGATCAAAAAATTCGTCCGCAGCGGCGGCACGCTGATCGTCGACGCGGCCGCCGGATCGACCGCCTTTACCGCATCGGCGGAAGCGGCGCTGGAAGCGATGTTCCCCGAAGCGAAGGACCAACTCGCGCAAGTGCTCCCGCCGACGCACGCGATCTACCAGCGCGGCGGGAAGCCGATCGACATCGAGTATCGCACGTTTGCGCGTGCGAAGCTGGGATCGCTGAAGGGCCCGCAGGTGCGCGGAATCACGCTCGGCGGGCGGCTTGCGGTGATCTACAGCCGCGAGGACCTCAGCGTCGGCTTGGTCGGCCAGCCCGTCGATGGCATCATCGGCTACGACCCGCCAACGGCGACGCGGCTGATGGCGAACATCCTCAGCGGGGGCGCGCCGGCGAGATCGGCAACGACGAAAGCGACGACAAAGGCGACCACGAAAGCGACAACGAAGAAATAGAATCTACTCCCTCTCCCCTCCGCGGCGAGGGAGTAACGAAAAAAACGGTTGGCGTGCACTCCGTGCACGCCAACCGTTAGAGCCTGCGAATCCTTTCGCACCATCCGTGCGCTGTTGCCCGACCTCCCCAATCCTTCGCCTTCGGGCGGATTACCGCTGATTTTCTTTCCTCTTCACGCCGCCGCTTCGCCGGCGGGCGTTTCGTCTATTGGCACGACTGCGCGGTCGGCGACGAGTTGCTCCAGGAACTGTGCCAGGCCGTCGTCGCGGTTCGTGCCGATCACTTTTTTCGCGGCCGACTTGATCTCATCGCGGGCGTTTCCCATCGCGACGCCAAGTCCTGCTTGCGTTAGCATCGGCAGGTCGTTCACGTCGTCGCCGATCGCGATGATCTGCTCCGGCTCGATGCCATGAAGCCGCGCGACGTGCAAAATGCCTTCCCACTTGTTGACCGCCGGGTCGAAGATCTCGAGCACTTCGACCCCTGCCTGCGGGACGAACAGCCGCAGGCAGAAAATTCGTTCCCCGAACCGTTCGATCAGTTCTTCGTGCACCACCTTCACTTCGTCCGGCGAGGCGACCATGCCGAGGCGGACGGTGTGATCGTGCGAATACCCGCTCAAGCGCGGCACCGGGTGAACCGTCGCCGAGGTGACGCTCATCCAATGCTCGGTCTCGGCGTTGAGCGGCGTCTCGTCGCTGACGAGATAATCGACGCCCGCCTGACCGGTATCCTGCAGCGCCAGCACCGCGTGGCCGGCGTTTTCGAGCACGGCACAGACTTCCCTTGCGAGCTGCGGATCGACCGCCGTCTTGTGCAGCGTCACCTGCTGCTTGGTATCAATCACCATCGCGCCGCCGGCGAAGACGGCGTGATCGTGATGGGCAACCGTTTCTAAAACCGTCCGGCTCTCGGTCCAGTTTCGCCCGGTGGCGAAACAGACGAGCATGCCGGCCGCGAGACACTGGTGAATCGCCGATTTGGTTCGCTCGGTAACCTTGCCCTCCGGTGAGAGCAGGGTTCCGTCGAGGTCGATGGCGATCATTTTGTACGTCTGCGGCGCCATCAACCCCGATCCTTGGCGAACAGTATCGTCGCGTGAATGGATTGCAAGAAAAACCTCCGCTGAAATGACGACTTTTCCACAATGCGTGGTACTGCGTGTGCCGGCTCACCTCAACGGGTAGTGGCAGGCGTTGACGGGTTCGCGGGCGTGGCGGCGGGGCGGATCGTCGCGCCGCGGCCGAATTTTCGCACGATCAGCAAACTCTTGGGGCACTCTAACGCGATTCGCTGCGGGCGGAAACCGAAGACCTGTGCTTCCAGGCCCCATTCCTCAGCCACGCCGATGATGACGAGGTCGACGTGCTCCGCTTCGCGCAGCACCGCGTCGACAGGCGAATCGTCTTCGACGACTTTGAATTGCACGGGCGCCGCGACGCCCGGCTCGTTGAAGACCTTCGTCACTTCCGCCTGCGCGCCGAGCACCTGGTCCTTGTTGTCACGCCGCGGCGCGACGACGTGAAGGGCGATCACCTCGACCTCGCCGCTCCTGGCCATGCGATTCGCCAATTCCAGCGCGAGCCGATCGTGCACGCCGCCGAGATAAGGCACGAGGATGCGCTTTGGCGGCTCGCTGGAGCGCGCGACAAAGATCCCGACGTCCGCCGGCGCGCCGGTGAGCACGCGGTGCACCGTGCCGCCGAGAATCGCGTGGCCGAAGACGGGGCGGTGGAATCCCATGATCAGCAGGTTCGCCTGTCGGGCGCGCGCGAGCGAGGAAATGTCCTCGGCGATGTCGCGGCTGACGAATGAGAGCGGCTCGACGTCGATCTTCTCGCGCTGGGACAACTCCAGCAGCGGTTCGAGCGCGGGCGATGCCGGCGCGGGTTGTTCCGCTTCGTCCAGCCCCGCGCGATAGGCCTCGCGATCGACCGGGCGGCGCAAGTGCAATGCAATGATGCGTCGCACTTCCGGCAGCCCGCCGATCATGCCGGCCAGGCGCAGCAGCGGTCCGCCGCTGCGCGGATCGGAGATCGGAATCAGGATCGTGTAGAGCTTTCGCAGCCCCGCGCCCGGCGCGGCGGCGTCGGCGGGTTGGGCGTCCGGGCCGAAGAGACGGTCCGGGTAGACCAGGTTCAGGATCGGCGTCGTCAGCGCGGTCGTGACCAGCGCCATGATCACCATCATCGCGAAGACCGCATCGGTGATGACGCCAAGCTCGCGGCCGATGTTGAGGATGACCAGCTCCATCAGCCCGCGCGTGTTCATCAGGATGCCGATCGCCGCCGACTCGCGCCACGGCAGCCCGCAGGCGAGGGCGGCGAGCGTCGAGCCGCCGAATTTCCCCGCGCATGCGACCGCGATCACGATGCCGGTGATGACCCACAGCTCCGCATGATTGAGCAGCCCGATCTGCGTTTTCAGGCCCGTATACGCGAAGAAAATCGGCAGCAGGAAGACGACGGTGTAATCCTCGAGCTTCTCGCTGAGCGAGCGAACGAACTGCGTCCCCTTGGGCATGATCGCGCCCATGAGGAAGGCGCCAAAGAGCGCGTGGATGCCGATGCGCTCCGTCGCGTACGCCGATGCCAGTGTCAGGAGAAAGATCACCGCCACCATGTTCTGGCTGAGCCGCTGCTGGCGGTCGTACATCGCCTGCAGCCGCCGCAGGAACGGGCGGACCAGGAAGAACATCGTGAGGATGTAGAGGACCGATCCGACGGCGGTGAAGATCGCCGATTGCACGCCGGTCGCGCGCGCGACCCCGACGACGAACGCGAGCATGCACCACGCCGTCACGTCGTCGACCGCCGCGCAGGTGATCGTGATCGCGCCGACCTTCGTCTTGTGCAGGTTGCGCTCGGTGAGAATGCGCGCCAACACCGGGAATGCCGTGATGCTCATCGCCGCGCCCATGAAGAGCGCGACCGAGGTGAAGCGCATCTGCGGCGTCGAGGTGAACACTTCCGGATAGAGAAAGTACGCCAGCAGCGCGCCCAGCAGGAACGGGGCGATGATGCTGACATGGCTGATGACGACGGCGGCGTGGCCGCGGTTGCGGATGAGCTTCGGGTCGAGCTCGAGGCCGATGAGAAAGAGGAAAAAGATCACGCCGAGTTGGCTGAGCATCGCGAGGTACTGCGTCGGGTCGGTGTGAATCTCGCTGCCGGGCATCAAGTCCGGACGGAAGATGCGCATCCACAGCCCGGGCGCGAGCCAGGCAAACAGCGACGGTCCGAGCATGATGCCGGCGACCATCTCGCCGACGACCTGCGGCTGGTGGAAGCGTGCGAACAACCATCCCATGACACGCGAGAGCGCGAGAATGAGCGCGATCTGTACGAGGAGGATCAGCAGCAGGCTACCGTGCATGTGCAGTCTCGGCGGCCGCCGCGGTTGCCGGTGCGTGGGGTGCGGGTGCGGGCGTCGCCGGGGGGGCGATCGGTCGATCGGCCGGACGTTTGGCGTCAACCGCGACCGTTGCAGCACGCACGCGCCGCGCGATCCCGACGTGTCGCGTGGATCCGACCAGCTCGAGCGTCATTTCCGGCACCTGCCCGTCGTGTTTCGCGGGAATATCACCGCTGAGGTGCAGTTCCCATTGAGGCCGGGCGAGTCGCATGCTGAGTTTTCGCCCTTCGCCCTTGCCGGTCCAGCCGGGCTGGAGCGTCATGCTCATCGGCGGCCGCCGCCCGAAGTGCACGACGAAGAATCGCCCGGATTGATCGATGAGCATCTTCGGCTCGGCGCTTTCGGGCGGCGGGGCGTTATCCCATTCGACGACCCATTCGCCCGACAGATCGTCCGGCGCGCGAACGGAGTCGCCCATCGTCATGATCAGCAGCATCCCGCCGATCAGCGCCGCGAACATCACGATGTAAACGAGATATGCCCGCGCCATCATCAGCTCGTCGCCCGCTCGATTTTCAACTTCGCTGTCACGCGCGTACCTTAGCAGACGCCAAACCGGCTGCAATCGTCGCAAATGTCCCCGCGCCAATCCGGTCGGCGGTGAAGCGAAGGCCGAGCATATAATCGATTTCCCGGAGCCGCCTATGTCTTCACGATTGGTCGAAAAGCAAGTTGTCTACAACGGCAAAAAGGTGAAGCTCGAGCTTCATCACCTCGAGGACGACGAGACGCAGACGCGACACATCCGCGAGGTCGTCGTCCATCCCGGCGCGGTCGTCGTGATGGGCGTCCTGCCGGACGAACGCATCATCCTGATCCGCACTCGTCGATACGCCGTCGGGCAGATCCTCGTTGAACTGCCGGCCGGGACACTGGAGAAAAACGAGGACCCGATCAACTGCGCCGGCCGCGAGTTGCTGGAAGAAACCGGCTACCTCGCCGGTCGGCTCAAGCCGATCGGCAACTTCTACACCTCGCCGGGAATCCTGAGCGAGAAGATGTACGCCTTCGTCGCGTACGATCTGGAGAAACAGGAGCAGGCCCTGGAAGAGGGCGAGGAGATCGAGGTGGAGTTCGCGACGCTGGACGACGCGATCGAAATGATCCGCCGCGGCGAGATCCACGACGGGAAGACGATCGCGGCGTTGTTGATGTACGACAAGTTCTTCCGCGCGGGCGGCGGCCCGAACGCGGGCGGAGTGGATGGGGAATAGGCAACCGCCCGTACGGCGCGGCGAGGAGAGATTTTCAGATGGCGTGGGAGGACCGGCCTTATTACCGCGATGATCCGAGTTTCCGCATGCGGTTCGGCTTCACGCCGCCGACGCCCGTCGCGATGGGGATCATCATCGCGTGCCTGGTGGTGTTCGTGCTTCAGGCGATCGCCGGGGATTTTCGAGCGAGCGGGATCTCGCTTTCGGAATGGCTGGGCCTGACGTTCCGCGGCGGGCGGGCGTTCTATCAGCCGTGGCGATGGATTACCTATCAATACCTGCACGGCGGCGCCGGGCACATCTTCTTCAACCTGCTCGGCATCTACTTTCTCGTGCCGCCGATCGAACGATTGTGGGGCGGGCGGAACACATTTCTGTTCTACACCGCGGGCGGCATCGCGGCCGGGGCGCTGTACGGCGTGATGAACCTCTTCCTGCCGCTGCACCTGCTGGTCGGCGCGAGCGGAAGCATCTTCGCGTGTCTCGGAGCGCTGGCTCTGCTGATGCCGGAGATGCAGATCATGCTCTTCTTCATCATTCCGATCTCGATCCGGCTGCTGGCGCTGCTGCTGGGGCTGTTGTGGTTCCTCGTGGTGATCAGCTCGGGCGATCCGTCCGCCGCGGCGCACCTCGGTGGGCTTGGCTTTGGGTTTGCCGCACCGTACTGGGGGAAAGATTTTTTCCGCAAT
This sequence comes from Phycisphaerales bacterium, assembly GCA_034666045.1. Taxonomy (GTDB): domain Bacteria; phylum Planctomycetota; class Phycisphaerae; order Tepidisphaerales; family Tepidisphaeraceae; genus JAICTV01. The sequence continues at coordinate 17,356 of JAXDMN010000146.1, forward strand.
CTCGGCAATCGGATGCGCGTCGCCCGCGAGCGCCGGCAGAGCGTCGCCGAGCAGGATGAGCGCGAGTCGATCGATCGTATTCTCCAGAAGGTGCACGACGGCGGGATGAACAGCCTGACGCGCGGCGAGAAGAAAGTCCTTGCGCGCGCGACGGAGCGACAACGACAAGCCGATCTGGCGCGCGCCCGCCGCGCTCGGTAGGTTCACCGATTGTCATTCTGAGGTACTCCGAAGAATCCGCGTTCCCTCGTCGCACGGTGCCAGATCCTTCGGAGTACCTCAGGATGACAATTGGTGGGCTTTGACTTAATGTTTTCCCCATGCCCGAAGCCGCGTTTCAGCAGTGTATCAGCCCGACCTGCGGCACGACCTACTCGGTCGATGAGGCCCGCGTCGCATGCACGCGCTGCGGCGGGTTGCTCGACATTAAGTACGACTGGGCCCGCCTGCCGAAGACGCCGAAGTCGCTTACCGAGTTTGAAAGTCGCTGGGCCACCAAGGGGACGGCGACGGAAGGGCGTGCCGACTTCTCCGGCGTATGGCGCTTTCGCGAGCTGATGCCTTTTTACCGCTCCGAAGACCAGATTGTCACCATCGGCGAGGGCCGAACCGTTTTGCAGACCGCCGACCTGCTCGCGCGGCAGGTCAACATGAAGCCGGGGAAGTTGCAACTTCAGTATGAAGGCTTGAATCCGTCCGGCAGCTTCAAAGACAATGGCATGACGGCGGCGTTCACGCACGCGAAGATGGTGGGCGCAAAAAAGGTCGCGTGCGCGTCGACGGGCAACACTTCGGCGTCGCTGGCGATGTTCGCAAGTCTCGCCGAGATGCAGGGCATCGTTTTCATCGGCAGCGGGAAGATTTCGTTCGGGAAGTTGGCTCAGGCATTGGATTACGGCGCGCTCACGCTTCAGATCCAGGGCGATTTCGATGACTGCCTCCGCCGCATCCGCCACATCGCGGTCGACGTGCCAGCGATGGGCGTTTACCTGATGAACAGCGTGAACCCGTTCCGCCTCGAGGGGCAGAAGTCGATCATGCTGCGCATCCTCGAAGCGCGCGACTGGAATCCGCCGGACTGGATCATCGTCCCGGGCGGAAATCTCGGGAACTGCTCGGCATTCGGCAAAGCGTTCATCGAGATGAAGGAACTCGGGCTAATCAAAAAGATCCCGCGGCTGGCGGTCATCAACGCCAGCGGCGCAAACACGCTGAACGTCCTCGTCAACCAGCGCGGCCTGCGCTGGAACGACGGTAACTGGGACCAGCAGAAGGTGTCCGATCACTACGCCGCGCTCGATGAATCGCAGTATCGTCCGCACACGGTCGCGAGCGCGATCGAGATCAGCCGCCCGGTGAATTTGCCGAAGGCATTGCGAGCGCTGGACGTGATGAACGGCGTCGTGCGCGAAGTGAGCGACGAAGAAATCCTGGAGCACCGCGCGATGGTCGCGCGCTGGGGCTTCGGATGCGAACCCGCCAGCGCGGCAAGCGTCGCCGGCCTGACGAAACTCCTCGCCGAGCAGATCATTTCGCCGGATGAGTCGGTCGTCTGCATCCTGACCGGCCACGAGCTGAAAGATCCGAACGTGACGGTGCAATACCACACCGGCGTCGACATGAAATCCGTGCAGGACCTTGCGCCGAAAACGGAACCCAAGGGGAAGCTGTCCAATCGTCCGATCGCGGTGCCGGATGACCTCGAAGCGATCGTGCGCGCCATGGGCGGAAACCCGGCGATGCTTTCCGGCGTCAGTACTCCGGCACACAAGAGCAACGTTCCCATTCGCGAGTATTGATGTCACAAGAGAAAACAGACATCGCCATCACCGGCGCCGCGGGACGAATGGGGCTGCGCCTCATCGCGCTCGCCAGGGAAGACGGCGGCTTCAACATCGTCGGCGCGATCGAGAAACCTGATCATCCCAACATCGCGCGCGACGCAGGTGAAATCGCCGGCGTCGGCACGATCGGTACGCGGATCACGCACGACCTGAAGCCGATGCCGCAGGTGTTGATCGATTTTTCGTCGCCGCCGTCCACGCGGCATTGGCTCAAGACCTGTCGCGACCGCGGCATCGCGATGCTCATCGGCACGACCGGGCTGCAGTGGGGCGATCACGCCGCGATCGACCAGGCGGCGGCGGAGATTCCGATTCTGCAGGCGACCAACATGAGCCTCGGCGTCGCCGTCCTGAACCGCATCGCAGCCCAGGTCGCGAAACAGCTTGGCGATGACTACGACATCGAAATCGTCGAAGCGCATCATCGCTTCAAGAAAGACGCGCCGTCCGGCACGGCGCTGAGCCTGGCGGATTCGATCCTCAAGGCGACCGGGAAGGGCCGCGACGCACTCGTCCACGGCCGGCAGGGCGACGACGCGACGCGCGAGCGCGGCAAGATCGGCATGCACTCGCTGCGGATGGGCGATGAGGTCGGCCGGCACACGGCGTATTTCGCCGCGCTGGGCGAGCGCCTCGAGCTCACGCACGTCGCTACCAACCGCGATACCTTCGTCCACGGCGCGCTGCGAGCCGCCAAATGGCTCGCGACGCAGAAGCCGGGCCGCTACACGATCGACGACGTGCTCGGCATGAGCTGATCACGCCGCCGCCGGCCCGCCATGGGGCCGCGGAGACGCTATCCCACGACCAGTGCGCGGACGGCGAACATCACGGCGCTGAAGCTGATCGTCACGACCAACAGACCAGTAATAAAGTGGATCGGATGGCTCTTATTCGACTTGGTGATTCCCACATCCATGGCACGGCTCCCTCAACAACGCTGCAACAATTCCGAGGCCCATTCGCTGGCAACAACCATGCCATTGGCGGCTGGTCTGGGGCAACCGCACACGTGCAATCGCATGCTCTCCCAGCCTTCTAATCGGCCGTTTATGGGGTACGTGCAACTTCTGCCTTAGGTTTTATTTGATTGCGAAGGCGCTATGGGACCGGCCCACGGTGAACTTTTCCGTGGGCGCGTTTCGACCCATTATGAGACGGCTTTAGCCATGTCGGTCGTGTTATCGGGGAGCGCTCCACCGATGAGCCCGCCGACCGGACCTAAGAATTGCGGGATCTTGTATACAATCTGTTTGACCCTACGCTAAACCGTGGTATTTTTGGCTCTTGAGGGCGAAGCCGCTGTTCGCGGCTTCTGCCGGACTTGCGTCGGCGCGAGGGCATTGCTGTGGTTCACATCCATATCGTCGCCGCTGCCGGCATACCGATTACCCCGCCCCTCGCACGATTAACCGTTCAACCAACCACCCGCTACGCCGGGTCGAGGAGCATCGGATGACCGCGAAAGCGAAACTGTCATTGGCCGTCACGGCTGCGCTGGGAGTTGGCTTCGTCGCGGCTGGCGGGGGCGGTGGAGCGGTCGCACGAGCTGCGGACTTGGTTTGGGATGGCAACGGCCTCGTCACACCCGACCCGGCGGAAGGATCGGGCAACTGGGAAGACGCCGACCGCTGGTGGGATGGCGTCGCCCTCGCCCACGCGCCGTGGAACAGCGCGACGCCCGACAATGCGATCTTCGGCATCGGCGCCGGCACGGGCGCAGGCGAGACCGCCACGCTCACTGCCGCCGAGAGCGCCGGCAGCGTCACGTTCGCCGCCAACTCGCCTGTCTATACGCTCGCCGGCGCGGGCGGGCTGACATTGAACGGCGCGGGCGGCGTCGGACTGCTCGCCAACAACTCCGCGAACATCCTCGCCAATACGACCGTCGCCGCCGCGCAGACGTGGACCGTCAATACCGGTCACACGGTCACCATGGGCGACGGCACGACGGGCGGCGTCGCGTTCAACGGCGCCTTGACGAAAAACGGCGCCGGCACGCTCGTGTTCAACACGATCGGCACCGGCAGCTCGCCGCAGTTCACCGTCGATGGCGGCACGCTGCGGGTCAACCTGACCACCGCCCTCAGCACCAACCCGCATATCAACGTGAACAACGGCGGGACGGTTCACCTGCATAATCTCACGACCACGGGCAATTCCACGGCGATCGGCGTGTGGCTCAATAATGGCGCCACGATGAAGGCAACCGGCACCGTCGCCTACAGCAAGAGCGGTTCGCCCGGCATCAACAATGGCACTGCTGGAGCGCCGGTGCATGCCTACATCAACGTCGAGAACGCCACCGACAAGCTGACGTTCAGCTCGCAGATCCGGAATCAGACGAACCACAGCCCGACGACTCTGAGCTACGCGACGCTTCACTTCAACGGCGCCGGCACGACGCAGATCAACACCGGCGGCACGGGCGGCGATCCGATCCTGTATTCGGGCGCGCTCGAAGTGAACAGCGGGCGGCTGCTGTTCGGCCCGCGCACCACGCCCGCATCGGCAGCGGCGGAAACGCTGAATGCCGCCGGCTTCTCGGCTGACGGCGGCAGCGCGCGCAACGCCAGCACCGTGACCGTCACGGGCGGCATCCTCGGCGGCATGAACAACAACCCGAAGCTTCCCAGCGACGGCGCGACGCAGCCGCCCGCGCCCGGCGCAACCCCGCGCCACTACCGCGCCAACCTCGTTCTCGCCGGCGGCGCCATCGCCACCGCGGGCAACACCTCCGGCCTTGGCGGCACGTTCACCTCCGACGGCGGCGGCATCGCCGGCTCGCGCTGGGGCGGACACTTTACCGTCCAGCCGGGCGCGCCATCGAAGGTCCTCGTCTACGACATTCTCGCGACCAATCCGACCGGCGGAAATGAACTCGCTCTCGTTGCCGGGGCGCAGGGACCCGCGACGAGCACGCCCAGCATCCCGGTCTACAACCAGGGCGACACCACCTGGGGCGGCACGCTGATCGTCGACCCCGGCGGGACGACCGGCGGATCGTTCCACATCACCCGCAACGGCGGAACCATCGCCGTGACGCCCGGCGCGGAGATCCAGGTCCTCTCCGGCGCGGGACTTCGCCTCAACGGCACCGCCGACGCGCTCAGCGACGGCGTCGACCACGTCAACATCACGAACAACTCGACGATCGTCGGATTGCAGGTCAGCAACGGCACGAAGAACGTCGGCAATGTAAGCGGCGGCGGCAGCACGACGGTCGATGTGAGTGGGACGCTCATCGCCAACCATCTGCGCCAGAGCGCCGCGACCATTAACGGCATCGCGAAGGTCCGCAATGCCGGCCCGACCGGACCAGCGTCCGGCGCGAGCAAGATCAACACGATCACGCTCGGCGCCAATGGCAGGCTCGATATCACGAACAACAAGCTGATCACCAACAACGCAGCCGGCATCTCCAGCGGCGGCGTCTACAGCGGCGTGCAAGGCGACGTTCAACGCGCCTTGAATGGCGGCGCGTGGGACATGCCCGGCCTGACCACGTCCGAATCCGACGCGCTGACCGGCCTGACCTCGATCGGCGTCGCCACCGGCGAGCAGATTCGCGGCCTCGGACCGACCGACACCGATCTCTTCGCAGGTCAAACGATCAACGGCGCCAGCACGATCGCGATGTACACATACGCCGGCGACGCGAACTTGGACGGCTTCATTTCCGGCGACGACTACTCGACGATCGACTTCAACGTCGGCACCAGCGCCGACGGCTGGGTGAACGGCGACTTCAACTACGACGGGATCATCTCCGGCGACGATTACAGCACCATCGACTTCAACTACGCGGCGCAGGGCGCGCCGTTCTACACGAGCGGATCGGGCGGATTGGCCGGCGTGACGGCCGTCCCCGAGCCGGCATCGCTCGGCGTGGTCGTCCTGGCCGCCGCCGGACTGTTCAGCCGCCGTCGCCGCCGGCTGAGCCGTTAGCGCGCCGCGTTCGATTCAATTTAAGGGTGAGATGCCCCCGCGCCGCACCATGCGACGCGGGGGCAATGTTTTTTGATCGAATGTTTGGGTGAACGGGACGCGGGCGCCTACGTTCGCAGCGTTTGGAACAAACCCGCGTTGGTCTTGTTCTTCTGCAACGCTTCCAGCAGGTTCTTCATCGCCTGCGCGGGCGGCATGTTCATGAGATGCCGGCGGATGGTTCGTGCGGCGGCGAGCTCGCTCTCGCTCATGAGCTTCTCTTCCTTGCGCGTGCCAGAGGAGGCGATGTTGAACGCGGGGTAGATGCGCGAGTTCGACAGGTTGCGGTCGAGCGTCAGCTCCATGTTGCCGGTGCCTTTGAACTCTTCGAAGATCACCTGGTCCATCCGCGAGCCGGTGTCGATCAGGCAGGTGGCGATGATCGTGAGGCTGCCGCCTTCTTCGAGCTTTCGCGCCGCGCCGAACAGGCGCTTGGGGATCTCCAGAGCGCGATTGTCCAATCCGCCGCTCATCGTGCGCCCGCCGCTTGGGCCGCCCACGTTGAAGTTTCGCCCGAGGCGCGTGAGCGAGTCGAGCAACACGACGATATCGCGGCCGAACTCGACCTGCCGCTTGCAGCGCTCGATGACGAGCTGGGCGAGGTCGAGATGCTTGTCGACGGTGTTGTCGTTCGAGCTGGCGTAGACCTGCCCGGGCACGTTGCGGCGCATGTCGGTGACTTCTTCCGGGCGCTCGTCGATCAGCAGCAGGACCAGCTCCACGTTCGGATAGTTCGCGTGGATCCCCTTGGCGATGTTCTGCATCAGGATCGTCTTGCCCGTGCGCGGCGGCGCGACGATGAGGCCGCGCTGGCCGAAGCCGATCGGCGTGAGGATGTCGATCACGCGCGTGGTGAGCTCGTTCGGGTCGTGCTCGAGCTTCATCATCGGCGCGGGGTCGAGCGCGGTGCCTTCGTAAAGGTGGACCTTGGACGCGTATTCGTCGGGGTGGAGGCCCTCGATGGTGTCGATGCGATCGAGGTTCCGCCCGCGCGGCGTACCCTTGAGCGTCAGCCCGGGGCGCAACTGCATCTGGCGGATGACCTGCTTGGGGACGAGCACGTTTCCGCGCACCGGCCGCAACGGGTGCAGCGGTTCGCGAAGCTGGCCGTCCTGGCGCTCGTCCGTGAACTGAAGGATTCCTTCAACTTGTCCGCTCTGCATTCACTACCTTCGCGCGATCTGTCGGGTGACCTGCGTCTGTGACGGGAAAACCCCTCCCCTTGACGTTATAACTATAGCCGGAAACACCGACGGAGCAAAACCCATGGATCTGCAAACCCGCCTGACCGAAGACATGAAGACCGCCTTGAAGTCCGGACAGAAGGACCGGTTGGCCGTCATTCGCATGGTTCTCAGCGACGTGAAGAACATCGACCTGATGCCCAACAAGCCCACGGCGGAGCAGGTCGTCGAGGCGTACGCGAAGAAGCTCCGCAAGAGCGCGGAAGAATACGAAAAGGTCAATCGTCCCGATGAGGCGGCCAAGCTGAAGAGCGAGGTTGCCATCGTCGAGGAGTACCTCCCGAAGAAAGCATCTGCCGGCGACACCGAGAAGCTCGTCGACGCCTTTCTCGCTCAGAACAAGTTCACCGAGAAAGACTTCGGCCGCGCGATGGGCGCGTTCATGAAGGCGCACGGTGCGAACGTCGATCCCGGGCAGGCGAATCAACTCCTGAAGCAGAAACTCACCGGAAAATAACCAGGAAGGGGCCCGCGTCCCATGCTCAAGTCCGTCACCGAGCCGGTCTCGCTCGCGTACGAGCGCACCGCGCAGATCCTGTTCAAGCCGTTCAGCATCGGCAAATGGTTCGTGCTCGGCTTCTGCGCGTGGCTGGCGCAGCTTGGCGAAGGCGGCGGCGGGGGGAACAACTTCAACTGGCCAACGGGCGGCGGCGGAGGCGGCGGACGCGCCCCGATTCCGGCGCCGCCGACATTTCCGTCCACGGCGCCCGGCCCCGGCGGTGCGTTCCCGTCGCCGCCAACCTACCCTGCGCCGCCGACGCCGCAGCAGGAGTTCCAGACTTTCCTCAACGAAGCGAAGCAGTTCTTTTTCAACAACGCCTGGTGGATAGTGCCGGTGGCGATCGCCGCGGTCGTGATCATCATCATTCTCATGTGGGTGCGCGCGCGGGGGAAATTCATGTTCCTCGACGGCGTGGCAAACGATCGGGCCGCGGTGTCCGAGCCGTGGACACGCCTGCGCCCGCAGGCGAACAGCTACTTCCGCTTCGAGCTGCTGCTGAGCGCGCTGGGGCTGATGTCGTTCGCCGTCTTGGCGGGAGTTCTCTTCCTGCTCGTGATGCCGGACATCCGGGCGCAGCAGTTCGGCGGCGCCTCGATCGCTGCGATCATCATCGGGTCGCTCGTTACGATCTGCGCGGTAGTCGTTTTCGGAGTGGTGCACGCGATTGCGGGAGATTTCCTCATCCCACTCATGTACCTGCGCACGACGTCGATCGTCCCGGCATGGCGGGAATTCCGCAGCGCGCTTCTGCCGGGAAACTTCTGGTCGTTCGTGCTCTTCTACCTGATGCGTATTGTGCTCGGCATTGCGACGGCGGTGATCGCGATGTTCGCAACCTGCGCGACCTGCCTCATCGCCGTACTGCCGTACATCGGCACGGTGCTGTTCCTGCCGCTGTTTGTTTTCCACCGTTGCTACTCGCTCTACTTCCTGCGCCAGTTCGGGCCGGAGTACAACATCATCGTTGAACGGATGCCGGTGCTGATGTCGGCGTTCCCCGTGATCATGCCCGCGTCGCCGATGGGTGGCGATATGCCGCCGCCGATGCCGCCACCTCTGCCGCCGAGGATGCAACCGCCGCCGCCGCCGCAGGAGCCGCCGCTGGGCATGTGAAGGTCATTTGACTTTTCCCACCGTCGCGCCTCCGATACGCGCATGAGCGAACCCGAGACGACGACGACGACAACTCTACAAGTCGGCAAGCCGGTGCCGAAGGTCAAACTGCCGTCGAGCATCGGCGCGACCGTCGATCTCGCCGACTACAAAGGCAAGCGCATCGTCCTCTACTTTTACCCGCGCGCCGACACGCCCGGCTGCACGAAGGAAGCGTGCGGCTTCCGCGACGCGATCGCCGGGTACAAGAAACTCGATGTCCCGGTCTTCGGCGTCAGCCCGGATCCGGTCGCCGACGTGACGAAGTTCGCGGAGAAGTTCAAGCTGAATTTCCCGCTTCTGGCCGATGAGGATCACGCGGTGACGGAGCGATTCGGCGTGTGGCAGGAGAAGAGCATGTACGGCAAGAAGTACATGGGCGCCGCGCGGACGACGTTCGTCATCTCACCCGACGGCAAGGTCGAGCACGTCTTCGAGAAGGTGAAACCGGAAGGGCACGATCAGGAAGTGCTGGCGTATTTGAAGTCGGTTGAGGCGTGAAAGCCTTAGTCGTGAACTTGCGGCGCGCTGAAAATTCGGTTACATGCGGCGCAAGGCCCGCGGGAAGAATGGGAGTTCCGCCCGCAGGGACCGAATCACGCGGCACGGATGCCGTTTGACCGCCGCCGCTGACCGACGACGAAGGATGGAGGATTCGCATCATGGCCAAAGCGTCCAAGCCCGCCGCCGCTGCCGCACCGTCGAAACCGGTCGCCCGCACGGGGGTGCGAAACAGTCCGATCCCGCAAGTCGCCCCCGCGCCGAATGGGCGTGGCACGTCGCAGCAGAAGTTCCCCTCGACGACGACGCCATCCGCGCGACCCACGTCCAAGCCGATCTCGCAAGAGCTGATCGCGCGCCGCGCCTATGAGATATGGGCTTCGGGGCAGGGTGGCACGGATCTGGAAAACTGGATTCGCGCGGAGCGCGAGCTGCGCGGGATCTAAGGATCCGTTCTCGTCCGCGTCGGAGCGATTCCACCGTCATTCACTCATTTAGCCGCGCCGTTTGCGACGCGCGTGCGTTGTTGTGCGCGGCTCACGGACGGAGGAACGATTACGCGCGTCGCAAGCGACGCGGCTAAATAGGTGCGCGAGATGTTCGCGCGCGCGTGCGCGTCGTCAGTAACAAAAACTCGTCCCGCTTCGCGGTCGCGACTATCATTTTGTCATGCACGACGACTCGATCCTGGACTTCAGCGCTGTGCCGCTGTTCCCGCTGCCCGGGGTCGTCCTGTTTCCGCGCGCGGTGCTGCCGCTGCACATCTTCGAGGACCGTTATCGCGCGATGACTGCGGATGCGCTGGCCGCCGACAAGGTGGTCGCGATGGCGCTGCTGAAGCCAGGGTGGGAAAAGAGTTACTACGGCCGGCCGGCGATCGAGCCGGTCGTTTGCGTGGGGCGAATCCTTTCGCACGAGAAACTGCCGGACGGGAAATATAATTTTCTGCTGCGCGGCGTGCTGCGCGCGAAAATCGTCCGCGAGAATTGCGGCGGTGCAGCGGGCGGCGCAGCGGTCGAAACGCCATATCGCACAGCACAGCTTCAACCACTGGAAGAAACGCCCGCGCTGGAGATCGATCTCGAAGACGAGCGCCGCCGCTTGCACGCGTTGTTTATGAACACGCCGCTCGGCGCGATCGGCGCGGGGCGGCAGTTTCGCGAGATCGTGAGGTCGCCGCTGGCGACGCCGGCGGTGGCGGACCTGGCGGCGTTCACGTTTCTCGAGGACGTGCCGCTCAAGCAATCGCTGCTCGCCGACGGCGACGTCCGCCGCCGCGTTGGGCGGACGATCGCGGCATTGCAACTGGCGGCCGCGACCTTGTCGCAGGCGAAATATAACCGCGCGCAAGCGGCCGGCGAGTCGCTCGACGCGCCGTGGAATTAGCTCACTCTTCTTCGCTCGCCTGCTGGCGATTCCGGCGACGCACTTTGGTCAAGGGCTGTTTTGCGTCGTTCCGCGTCGGCATCTGCGCGCCGATCTGTGCTTGCCAAGCCTTTAATTTCGCGTCGAGCTCCTTCGCCTTGTCCGGGTTGACCTCCGCGAGGTTGTTCTTTTGACCGATGTCGTCGTTGAGATTGTAAAGCTCGAGTCGGCCGTCTTCGAAGAATTTCAGGAGCTTCCATTCGCCGCTGCGGATCGCGCCGACGGGTTTTGTGCGCCAGTCATCGGCGCCCGCGCCGAGGTAGCCGGGAAAATGCCAATAGATCGCGCCGCGCGCGAGCGGTTTTTTTTCGGTGAGCAGGGAGACGAGCGATACGCCGTCGAGCGGATAATTCTCGGGCGGCTTCGCGTGCGCCAGGTCGAGCAGGGTTGGGTAGATGTCCACCGAGATGATCGGCTGATCACTCGTTGCGTCGGCGGCGATTTTTCCAGGCCAGCGGAAGATGAACGGGACGCGGACGCCGCCCTCGTAAAGCGTGCCTTTGCCGCCCTTGAGCGGCGCATTGTCGGTGATGCCGTTCATCTTGTTGATGCCAGCGGCGGCGTAGCTGCCGATGCCGCCGTTGTCGCTGGTGAAGACGAGCAGCGTGTTGTCGGCAAGCTTCAACTCATCGAGCAGCGCCATGATTCGCCCGACCGATTCGTCGACGCTGTAAATCATCGCGGCGTACGTCGGATCGCGATGTCCGCCGGCGGCGGGCTTCTTTTTGAATTTGGCGATCAGCTCCGGTTTGGCCTGGTGCGGGGCGTGGACGCCAAAGTGCGGGAGATAAAGGAAGAACGGCTCGTCCTTGTGCCGCGTGATGAAGTCGATGGCGCGGTCGGTCAAAAAATCGGCGAGATATTGGCCCTGGGGGTATTCGGTCTTCGGACTGGTTGGAAAATCGAAATGTTTGCCAGACGATTCGATCGCCTCATCGAAGCCGCGCGCGCCCGGGTGCGTCTTGCCGGTGAGCGGGCCGAGGTGCCACTTGCCGAACATGCCGGTCGCGTAGCCGGCGTTTTTCATCGCCTGGGCGATGGTGATCTTATCGAGCGGGAGCGTGGTGACGTTTTCGACCGGCTTGAGCGGGCGAGATTGCCAGTCGAAGCGGTTGATGTTGCCAACGGTGTAGACGCCGGTGCGTGGTTCGTATTGACCGGAGAGAAGCGCGGCCCGCGTCGGCTGGCAGTTGGGGCCGCAGGTGTAGCCGTTGGTGAACTTCGTGCCTTGCTTGGCGAGGCGGTCAATGTTGGGGGTTTCGTAGTAGCCGCTGCCGTAACAGGCGACGTCGGTCCAGCCGAGATCGTCGGCCATGATGTAGACGATGTTCGGTTTTTGGTTTGCGTCGGCTGCGTGCGCGACCGGCGAAAGCACAAGCAACAGGAGGGCGACGAGAAGTACGAAAAGGTTTTTCATGATGAGTTCTCCTCGCCTCTCGGGCGACGTCCAATGAGAAGGGCGACGGATGACATGAGCGCGAGCACAACAAACACATAGAAAAGCGCGTCCCAGCCGAACTTTGACGAGACGCCAGACGTGACGAGGCCCTGAAAGATTGCGCCGGTCGAGCCGAAGCCGTTGATGAAACCGGCGGCCTTGGCGACGTCGTGCTTGCCACCGATATCCTGCGCCGCCGCACCGCTGATGAGCGTGTCCGGGCCGAAGAGGCAGAAGCCGACGAGGGCCATGCCGCAGAAGTTCAGCAGGACGGAGATCGGCGCGAGGCGCGTGTAGAGCAGCAGTGCGCACGCGAGGGCCGCGACCATGAACGATGCGACGTAACGCCGACGTCCGGGGAAGTAGCGGTCGGAGATGTAGCCGATCACGATCGAGCCGACGATGCCGCCGACTTCAAACGAGATCGATTGGTAGCCCGCTTGAGCCTTGCTGTAGCCGAGCACCTTGTTCAGGTAGTACGGCAGCCAGAAGAGGATGCTGTACCGGATCAGCTTGAGGCAGAAGTAGGCGGCGCTGAGGCTCCAGAGGACGGGAGAGTGGAGGACGTTGCTCGAGATCTGCGATGGCGGCGCCGCGGCCGCTTCGGCGCGCATCTCTTTCGAGCGCGTTGCGCCGCTTCGCTCGGGAAGAAAGATCAGGTTCACGATGCCGACGACCGCGATGAAGATCGCCGGGCCAAGAAACGCCCAGCGCCAGCCTAAGTGGACAAAGAGAAACGTCGCGACGGCGGTCGCGATCAATCCGCCGGCCTGGTAGCAGGTTGACCAGACGCCCATGACCGTGCCGCGTTCTTTCGGCGTGAACCACGCGCCCATCGCCTTGACGGTTCCGGGCCAGCCGGTCGATTGAAATAAACCGTTGATGACGAACAGGACGAGGAAGAGCCACGCCGCGGACGCGAATCCGAACGCCGCACACGCGGCCGCGGTGCCGAGCATGCCGTAGCCGATCAGCCGCCGCGAGCCGATGCGATCGCCGACAATGCCGCTCAGGAATTGCCCGACGGCGTAGGCGGCGAGGTAGCCAGTGTCGATCCAGCCGAGCATGCCGACGGAGAGGCCCAGGCGATCCTGCAAGGTCGATTTCACGACCGGGAACCCTTTGCGGCCGAAGTAGTAGGACGCGTATGCGATCCAGGTGAGGGCGAAAACGGCGATGCGCTTACCGGGATGCTGGCGGAGGTCCTGCTCCTGCTCGGCGACGGCGGCGTAGTCGAGGGTGGCGGCGGGTGCGGCGGCGGAGTCAGTGGTCACGCGGCGATATCATACTGGAGCGTGTGAAGATTGTGTGACGATCAGTGCGCGGCTTTTTGCGGATGCGCGCCCACATTCCACGTGAATGCCATCAGCACAGCCGTGCCGATCGCGCAGCCGAACATCAGGGCGAACGGGCCGTCCCAGTTGTAGTGGTCGGCCATCCACCCGACGCCCCAGCCGGCGGGGATGGTGGCGAGATAGCCGAACAAACCGGTCATGCCGACGGCCGCGGCGCTGGCGCGCTTGGTGCCGAGGTTCATCGCCATCGCGGCGATCAGCATCTGCGGGATGTAAAGGAAAAAGCCCATCGTGATGAACAGCGCGGTCGCCGTCCAGGGCGAGCCGGTCGGGGTTTTCCAGAACGCGTAGATGACGGCGGTCATGCAGAGCATTGCAATGACGCAGACGCGACCCGCGCGGCCGCGGAAAATGCGGTCGGCGATGACGCCAGCCAGCAGCGCGCTCACGAGGCCGGCGATTTCGGAGCCGGACGACAGCCATCCACTATTGATCACGCCGAAACCCTTGGCCTGCTGTAGAAACGTCGGGCCCCATTTCATCTGGATCCAGCGCAGCATGTAGACGAAGAAATTCGCAATGCTGACGACCCACATGAACGGGTTGAGCAGGACGTAATCGCGCACGACATTCCAGTATGGCTCCTGCGCTTTCACTTCCTCCGCGAGTTCCTCCACCGTCTCCTCGCCCTTGTAGACCTCGACCGGCGGCAGGCCGAGCGACGGCGGGGTGTCGCGCATGAAGATGAGGATGATGACCACGCCGACCAGCGCGATCGCCGCCGGGATGTAGAAGCAGCTTCGCCAGCCGTACCACACGACGAGGTAACCGGTGAGCGCGTGGATCGCGGCGCCGCCGATCATATGGCTCATGTGCCAGACGCCGAACGTGCTGTTGCGCTCCGATGGCGCGAACCAATGGGCCATGCTTTTCGCGCACGGCGGAAAGCCCATGCCCTGCGCCCACATGTTCATCAGCCAGTAGCCGGTGAGGAACGGCAGCGTCGACGAGAAGCCAAAGAAGAAATTCATCACCGCGCACACGAACAGCCCGATGGCCATGAAGTAGCGCGGGTTTGCGTGGTCGCCGAGAAAGCCGTTGACGAATTTCGAGATGCCGTACGTCACGCCGCCGATGCTGGAGATCATGCCGAGCTGCGCCTTGGTGAAGCCGAGGCTCTTCTGCATGTCGGTGACAGGGACGGAATCGTTGGCGCGGACGAAGTAGTAGAGCGCGTACCCGACGATCGCCGTGATGAGGATGCGCTTGCGCCAGTAGCGATAGCGCGCATCGATCTCCCGCGGCTGGGCGTACGCGAGCGTCGGGGCACTTGGGACGGTCGTCGTTGACATCGAGGGAAAGCTACTTTCGCGCGAGCTCGGCGAGGATTTTTGCCGTAACGGCTGCGTCATCCGTGATCACGCCGTCGACGCCGAGCAGCGCGGCGCCGGCGATGTCCGGATTTTCGTTAATCGTCCAGACGTAAATTTTCATGCCGTTTTTCCGCGCCGCGTCGACGAACTCTTTCGAGAGGTTCTCCCAGTTGACGGAGAAACCGCTGAAGCCGATCTGCTTCATCTTTGCGAAGTACGCGTCGTCGATCTT
>JAXDMN010000147.1:0-8248 GCA_034666045.1 Phycisphaerales bacterium
GTGACTCCCGCTTCTGCAAGGGCAAGCGGCGCGTGTTCGCGCGACGAGCCTGAGCCGAAGTTTTTTCCACCGACGACAATCGTGAAATCGCTTTTGAACTCGTTCTCGCGGACGAACGGAATATTCCCGTCGGGCAATCCGCGCTGGCCCTCCGGGACGGAACTCATCGCGTACATGCCGAAGAATTTCCGCTCTTCCGGATCGGTCGTGCTGAACTTGAGATAGATCGCAGGGATGATCTGATCCGTGTCGAGATTGTCGCCCAGCACATACGCGCGGCCGGTGATCGATTGCTGCATAATCATGAACAATAGAGCGACTTCGCGGCGTTGTACACCTCCGCGCGCGTAGCGGTCGGGCCGCAGGCCCACCAGGCCTTTCTGTCCTTACACCCCCCGGTTATCTTCGACCCCCAATGACCGTCTACGAGACGACCAACCACAACACGATCTACCACTGGGCGACCAGCCGCGGGCTCTATCCCGCCTGCGTCGCCGGTGAAACGACGAAAATCCGCCTCGGCGGCGATCCGGATGCGAACCTGGGCGAGGAGTTGCAACCGATCGAGTGGTGGCGGTGGTTTCAGGAGTTCGATCGGCGGAATCTGCAACTGATTTATGATCCGTCGAAGGGTTGGTTCACGATTGGGAGCCGGCTGGCGCCGAGTGGATCATGACGAAGATTTTTGGCGCGATTTTCGTGGTGGGTGCGCTGGTGGCGGGATGCGCCACGAAGGCGCAAGCGACCCGGCCAGCCGTGCGGCAGGGGGAAGCGAAGACGAATTTCGTAGCGGCGACAACGCAACCGATTCTCTTCCATCGCACCGGCGGGATCGCGGGAACGAATGATCATCTCGTCGTCTGGCCCGACGGGTTTGTGCAGGTGGATGGGGAGTTGTTCACGCCTGCGATTCTGCGGCTGTCGGATGAGCGGCGCGCCAAGCTGGCGCGGATGTTCGATGGCTGGGGCAAGCTCAAGCCCGAATATCTGACCAACAACATCCCGGACGCCTACACCATCACGATCCACTACGGCGACAAGGCGGTCGTCGCCAACGACATCGCGCCCGATCTGCCGCAGAAATTCCGGGACATCTTCACCGAGCTGGAAGCGGTCGCATTCGAAGCGCAACAACAGCAGGAGCAGGTCACACCGCCGTCGCCGGCGCCATGATGGGGAGCGGACGGAAACGGAAGATGTCATCCTGAGGTACTCCGAAGGATCTGGCCTTGATTGCAAAGGAACGCAGATCCTTCGCAGTGCCTCAGGATGACAACCCTCTGTGTCTTCAAGTAACTGCTTGATCCTGAACATGCGTCGCACCGGCTCTTACCTGCTGCTCGCGCTGGTCCTGGCGATCTTCGCGGCGTTTCTGCTCTGGCCCATCTACCAGGTCGTGCGCGTCGCGTTCTTCGGCGTGCCGGGCGACGCGAACGCGGGCGGATTCACACTCGGCTACTTCAAAGCGATCTTTCTCGACGCGGATCTCCGCCGCGGGTTGATCAACAGCGCGTTGATCGCGGTCGGCGTGACGACCGTGTGCATTCTCATCAGCGTGCCGCTGGCCGTGCTGTCGGTGCGCTACGACTTTCGCGGCAAGGCGATCGTCAACGCGCTGCTGCTCGTGCCGCTGATCCTGCCGCCGTTCGTCGGCGCGATCGGCATGCGGCAAATCCTCGGGCGATTCGGTGCGCTGACGGCGATGGCGCACGATCTCGGATTCGTCGACGCCAACACCCCGATCGATTGGTTCGGCAACGCGCAACTGCTTGGCATCATCCTGGTCGAATCGCTCGCGCTCTATCCGATCCTCCTGCTCAACGTCGCGGCCGCCCTGGCGAACATCGATCCGGCGATGGAGCAGGCAGCGGCGAACCTCGGCGCGTCGCGCTGGACGATTTTTCGGAAAATCACGCTGCCGCTGATGCGCCCCGGCTTGTTCGCGGGCGGGACAATCGTGCTGATCTGGAGCTTCACCGAACTCGGCACGCCATTGATGTTCGATTTCTACGACGTCACGCCCGTGCAGATTTTTCATCGGCTGACGCAGGTGACAGGCAACCCGCTACCGTACGCGCTGGTCGTCGTGATGCTGCTGGCGAGCATGGCGCTGTATGTCGTCGGCAAGTTTGTTCTCGGCCGTCGACAGGACGCGGGCGTGACGAAAGCATCGGTGCAATCCACTGCTTCGCCTCTTCGCGGATCGAAAGCGCTCCTCGCGCTCGCTCCCTTCCTCCTCGTCGGCGGACTCGCGCTGCTCCCGCACGTCGGCGTACTTCTAATGAGCGTCAGCGGCGTCGGGGCTTGGTATCAATCGGAGCTCCCGCGCATTTTCACCGCCGAGCATTACGCCCACGCGCTCACCCACGATTTCACGATGCCGTCGGTGCGCAACAGCGTCGTGTTCGCGTCGGCGAGCATGGCGCTCGACATTGTGCTCGGGCTGATGATCGCGTGGCTAATCGTGCGCTCGACGCTGCCCGGCCGGCGGATGATCGACGGGCTGGCGATGCTGCCGCTGGCGGTGCCGGGCGTGGTGCTCGCGTTCGGGTATCTCGCGATCAGCCTCGAGCTGCAAACCTGGGTCGGCCGCGATCGCGCGTGGCTGCGCGACCTCGTCGACGTGCAGCAGAACCCCACCGTGCTGCTGATCGTCGCGTACGCGATGCGAAGATTGCCTTACGTCGTCCGCAGCGCGGTGGCTGGCTTGGAGCAAACGCCGGTCGATCTCGAGCTGGCCGCGCGCAATCTCGGCGCGTCGAACTTCTTCACGCTCCGGCGGATCACCGTGCCGCTCATCGCCGCGAATTTATTGGCCGGCGGATTGCTTGCGTTCGCGTTCGCGATGCTGGAGGTGAGCGATTCGCTCATCCTCGCGCAGCGGCAGAGCTATTGGCCGATCACGAAGGCGATCTACGAGCTCTTCCAGCGGCTGGGCGACGGGCCGTACATCGCCAGCGCGCTCGGCGTCTGGGCGATGGCGCTGCTGACGCTGACGATCCTGTCGGCCAGCGCGCTGCTCGGCAAACGAATGGGCGCGATCTTCCGCGTGTGAACCGGCTGACATCGCGGGCGGCAAGGCGCGCCGTCGCTTGTGCGCGCGTGCGCCGCGGGCTATTTTCAACCGCCGATGAACACCGCCATGACCAGTTCTTCGCCACATTCTCACTTGCGCCGCACGTCTTTGATCATTGGCGGCGTCATCGTCTCGCTGGCGCTTGCCGGCGGCGGTTGCGCGCGCTCTCACGGCGGCGGGGAGTTCGATCCGCAGTCGAGGAGCACGGATGCGGCCGCGAACAGGACAATGGCGGCCGATCCCATGTCGAGCGCGGATCAGCCGGGCACCATGCACGAGCAAAAAAAGCGGAACGATCTCACCTTGCCCGCGCGCGAGCCGATCGAAGGGGTGAGCAAAACCGTGCAGGAGAACGTCACACCCTCCGGGGCGTACGGTGGGGCATCAAGTCAGCCCACGACAGCCGCCGCGAATGGCGACGCGCCCAAGCCGCCGCCGGCGACGCGCGGCGCAACCGTCGGCGAATTCTTCACGATCGGCGGGGTCATCGCCGAGGTGAACGGCACGGCGATCTACGCGAACAAGGTGCTTCATCTTGTCGAGCCGGTGCTGGCCGCGCGGGCGAAGGAACTCGACCGCGAGCGATTCAAGATGGCCGCGGAGAAGGAGCTTCGCGCGCAGCGAAACGAACTGGTGAAGCTCGAGCTCGAGTACGCCGCCGCCGAGCGCAACCTCGAAGCGCGCGACAAGGACATGGCGGAGTTGCTGACGCAGCAGTGGCGCACGCGGCAGATCACCGAGGCGGGGGGATCGGAAGAGCTGGCGCGGCGAAATGCGCCGGAGATCGCGCGTCGCTACCAGTTGAACCCGAGCGGCAGCTTCGATGAGCTGGTGAGCGAGACCTACCGCACCTTCATGAGCCGCCTGTACTACGAGAAGAAGATCATGCCGCGCATCCAGG
The DNA here is from genome assembly GCA_034666045.1 of Phycisphaerales bacterium. GTDB lineage: Bacteria > Planctomycetota > Phycisphaerae > Tepidisphaerales > Tepidisphaeraceae > JAICTV01. Next base: position 3,978 of record JAXDMN010000147.1, read on the forward strand.
TCAGCGCCGCGGAGATGCGCGATTACTACGACCGCAACCGCGAGCAGTATTTCAGCCAGCGTGCCGCCGCACAGTTCCGCCTGATCAAGATTGACGTGAAAAAGGCGGGCGGACACGAGCCGGCGATGCGGAAGATCACCGAGCTGCGCAACCGCATCGTCAAGGCGGGCGAGCCGTTCGAGTCGATCGCGCGCTCGGTGAACGACAACCCGCTCCTGCTGCGGACCGGCGGCAGTGTAAAGATCGACCAGGGCGCGTTCGCGGTGAAAGAAGTCGACGACGCCGTCTGGTCGACGCCGGAAGGGCAGGTCACCGAAGTCATCGACGCCGCCGACGCGCTCTACATCGCGCAGGTGCTCGAGCGCAAGCTCTCGCGTGTGCAACCGTTCGAGGAGGAAGCGGTCCAGGCGCGGATCGCCGACGACCTGCGCTCCCGCGATTTCCGCGAGATGCGCCGCAAGGTCCTCGAGCAACTCGAGCAGGACGCCGTCATCCGCTCCGACCCCGCAATGATGAACACCGTGCTGGAAATGGCGATGCAGAACTATTCGCGCTGGGCGGGGAAGTGAAGGGGAAATTAACCACAGATGAACACAGATGAACACAGATGGACACGGATGAAGATCAGCAATTCTTCTTGCACTAATAAAGTTGATCTGTGTGTATCTGTGTTTATCTGTGGTTAATTGAATTTCATTCCAGCTTCTGCGACCCCATCGCTTCGACAATTCGCATGGCCGTTTCGACTGCGGCCAGGCCGTCTTCGGCGGGGACTTCGGGCTCTGAATTTGTGCGGATCGCGTGGATGAACGAATCGAGTTCCGCGCGGAGCGGCTCGATGTCGTCGATTTCAAGCTCTTCGATGCTGACCAGGTCGGGGAAATTCAGTTGCGAGAGGTCGTCGATCTCGCCGGCGCGGATTTTGGCGACGGCGTCGCGGATGGCGCTGAGGTTCTTCGTCTTGCGCGCGACCATGCCGTACTTTTTCTGGTAGTCGATCGAGACGTACGCGTCGGAGCTGAAGACGCGAAGCTTGCGCTCGGTCTTGAGCGCCAGCCGCGAGGCGGTGATGTTCGCGACGCAACCGTTCTCGAACGTCAGGCGGGCGTTGCAGATGTCTTCCGGCCCGCCGATGACGCTGACGCCGATCGCGTCGACTTTTGCTACCTTCGATCGCGCCAGGCGAAGGACGATGTCGATGTCGTGGATCATCATGTCGAGGACGACGCCGACGTCGATGCTGCGGAACGTGAGCGGGCTGATACGAATGACCTCGATGAAGCGCGGCTCGACGGCCAGCTTGCTCATCGAGCGGACGATCGGGTTGAAGCGCTCGATGTGCCCGACCTGGCAGATTGCGCCGTGCTCCTTCGACCATTGCACGATTTGCCGCGCCTCGGCGACGTCTTTCGCGAGCGGTTTTTCGATCAGGCAATGCACGCCGCGGCGCAGCATCGGCTCGGCGACGAAGGCGTGGAACTGCGTCGGGACGGCGATGGTCACGCCGCGCACGCGCTCGGCCATTTCTTCGATGGACGAGAAGACTTCCCCGCCGTACTTGTCGCGCGCCGCGGCGGCGACGTCGGGATCGGCGTCGTACAACCCGGCGAGGCGCACCTGCGGCATCTGCGAGTAAACCCGCGCGTGAAGCTGCCCCATTCGGCCGCAACCGATCACGCCGACCGAGATGACTTCAGGGACCGCGCTGCCCGCACTGCTGGACATGCAGCCGATGGTCAGGCGGGCAGCGGCGGCGGTCAAGTGTGCAAAGTTTGTTGCCGGTATGATGAGAACCTTGTAAGGCGCACGTGCGTGCGCGCGAGAACGAACGCATCATGCAACCCACTGAACTGGTCACGCCTCCGTTGGCGGCGAACGTGTTTGCTGAACTGCAGCCCGGCCAGAATCCACCGCCATCGATAAAATAGCTTCGTAACGGATCGCAACATGACACATGACTGGGAAGTGCGACACGAGCGGCCGCACGATCTCGCGGCCGTTCGAGGAGTCAACGAGGCAGCGTTCGGGCGCGCGGGCGAAGCGGACTTGGTCGATCGGCTGCGCGGGGGCTTCCGCGTCCTCTCATTGGTGGCCGAAACGCGCAGCGGCGCCGTCGTCGGGCACGTGTTTGTCACGATGGCGACGATCCGCCTTCCCGATCGCGAAATCGTCGGCGCGGCGCTGGGGCCGGTCGCAGTGTTGCCGGCGTTTCAGCGGCGCGGGATCGGCGGGGCGCTGATTCGCGCGGGAATGGATGAAGTCGAGCGTCGCGGCGATCCGTTCGTCGTCGTGCTCGGGCATCCGCATTACTACCCGCGCTTCGGCTTCGAGCCGGCGGGATCACGCCACGGTGTGCGGTGCAAGTGGGACGTTCCGGACGACGTCTTCATGATTCGCATCTTCAACCCGTTCATGATGCAGGAGGTCCGCGGCGGCTTGGCGGTCTATAGCCGGGAGTTCGACGACGTGTGACTCGATGCGTGCGCGGCGTTTCGGAAGAAACGGCGCGATCAGGTACCCGAGATACGTCCGCGGCGTCGGCTCGTGGATGCCGAACGCTGCCGGCTCGTGGTCCGGGCAGACGTACGTGCCGAAAATCAAATCCATCAGCGGCGAGATGTTCGCGTAGTTGCCGGCGTTGCGGTCGCGGTCGTGATGCCAATGGTGAAGCTCCGGCGCGCCGAGCAGCACGCGCATCGGACGCGGCAGCGGCAGGCGAACATTCGAGTGAATGTAAATCGCCCAGATCCCGCGGAACGCGATCAGCCCGGCGAGCGTCTGAAGCGGGAAGCCGAGCAGGAAGACCGGCAAATTGATCAGGCCCATCGTGTAGACGGTGTCGAGCGGATGCTCGCGATGCGCGGCGAGCCAGTCGAGATGCTCCGCGCTGTGATGCACCGAATGGAAGCGCCACAGAAAGCCGACGCGGTGTTGCAGTCGGTGTCCCCAGTAGACGAACAAGTCGCTGAGAAACACGACCTCGATCGCTTGTAGCCACCACGGCTGTGCAGCGACGCCCGCGCGGAAATTCGCCGGGACGACCACGCTGATCCATCCGCCGAAGCGGCCGAGCAGCCAGAGCACCAGGCCGGTCCAGAGCAGGTATTGTCCGGAGAAGAAGCAGAGATCCGTGAACCAGTGTGGGCGGAAGAATTTCTGTCCGGCTCGCGCGGGGAACGCGAGCTCGAGCGGGCGAAAGACCAGACAGAGAAATAAAAAGCTCAGCCCGCAGGAGAAGATGACCGCGCCGATCATCATGGCTTGGCCGCCGGTTGAACGGCAGCGGGGGCCGAAGTGGGCGCGGCCGCGTTCTGCTGTCTCAGCGTCGCCGGCGTGAAGACGGCGCCGGATTTCGAGCCGCTGAACAAGAATTCAGACGGCTGCGTGACGGCGACGATCGCTGGTGCGGTCGTCGCTACTTCGTTCGTCGTCGGCGCCGTCGTGGCCGCTGGTTTCTCACGGCCCTGCACAGGATGGACCCGCGCCGACTTCGAACTCGGCAGCACGACCTCGCCGCCGCTGCGATACACAATGTAAAGCCCGACCAGAACGATCGCGCTGACAACGGCGGCGACGCGGGGCAATTGTGACCGGCGGCTTGGATGGCTCATGGTGCGGTTCTCCTAGGCAGGACATAGGTATGACGCGCCGCAGGCGCCAAAGTTTCCGCGGGCCGATCCACCCCGCCTGCGGATACCATAATCCCCAATGAAAAAGGAGCAGCCGATGACCGACGACCGGCCGGCGGACGATGCGGAGGGCAATGTGCTGAACTACCGGACGCCGCCCGCGCACGGCATCCAGTGGGTCAACGTCTGGAAGGCGCGCAATACGATGGAGGCGAATCTCGCGGTCGCGACGTTGCAGGAGCACGGCATCCACGCGCGCGTCGACATGGAGAACGCCGCGGATCTCGGCCTTCTCTACGAAGGGATCGCCAACAGCAAGGTCCAGGTGATCGCCGAACAAGCCGACGCGGCGCGGACGCTGCTGCTGGAAATCGACCAGCAGCGCGCGAAGCGACAGGACGCGGCGAGCCTGAAATGTCCGAACTGCAACACGCCGAACCCGAAGCGCATCATGCACCCGCTGCGCTGGGCGGCGTGGGCGATTCTCGCCGGCTTCGTCGTGCTGATCGGATTCGCCGAAGCGCGCTCACGCTGGTCTGCGTGGGTGTTGCTGCTCGTGCCGGTCGGGCTAGCCATGCTCGTCTGGGGCGTCACGCCGCGCTGGCGCTGCAAGCGATGTGGGCATCCCTGGTATGCGAATGA
>JAXDMN010000148.1:0-24747 GCA_034666045.1 Phycisphaerales bacterium
TCTGTGACGCAACGAAGAGCCGCTGGCGCGGCGAGATGCATGGGCGAGGCGCCCATGCCACGACTTTTCAGACACGCTCTCAGGATGACAAAGCTGACAAAGGCGCTCTAGCGCGGACGCTTGAGACCTTCCTCGGCGAGATTCCGATTCTTCTCGGTCAGCGTGGGAAGCGCGGCCTTCAGCGCGCTTGAGGCTTCGGGTGACTTCACATCGGCCAGCCCGCTCACCGCGCCCATTTGCAGTTCGGCGTTTTCATTTTTCAAGTATCGCGCAAGCTGTTCGCCGCGCTTTTCCCACGGTTCGACGCCGAGCATTCGCAGCGCGTCGTAGCGCGTGCCGGGCGGGGTTTTTTCGTTGTCGGTCATGGTTGACGCGAGATCGAGGGCGCGCTGCCAGCGTGATTTGAGATCGGCGTCGTCGCCGATGATTTCCAGCAGGCGATCGCCCGGCCAGGCACCTTGCTGGCTGATGCCGTTGATGATGCCGCCGCCGACGACGACGGCTTGCCAGTCGCGCAGCGGCTCGTCCGATTTCGGCAGCGAGACGTCGAGCATTTTTTTCAGCATCGCCGCGTCGTTGCGTTTGCCGGCGGCGATGGCGACGCGCCAGATCCAGGGGATGCGCTTGTATTCGTCCGGCGTACCGGCGGTCAGGTCGCGCGTCAGCTCAACGATCAAATCCGCCGAGAATTGCGGATTCGCCGTCACGGCGACTTCGCGCGCGGCGGTGGATTTCGCCGGATCGAGAATCACCGCGGCGACGGCGGCGGGCGTGCGGGCGAGTTCGTCCGGCTTGAGCAACTCGGGACGCGCGGTCGCGGGCCATTTGATCGTCGCACCGGGGGCGGCGAGGGCGATGTGACGCAGGTCCATCAGCGCGCCGCCGCGGATCGTGCCGTCCGGGCGGACGATGAGGCGATGCCGGCCGGCGTCGAGGCGAAGCGTGCCGATTTTCTTCTGCACGTAGCGCGACCAGTCCGGCCCGGTCGCGGCGACGACGCCGGCGATGGTCTTGCCGCCGCCGGCATCGACGATGAATGAATTGCCGGCGGTGTCGGCGGTGCAGGCGTAATCGATGTAGACGTCGAAGTCGCCCGCCTTCGCCAGCTCGATCGACCAGGCGGCGTGATCGCTCGGGCCGCTCCAGTAGCCGATGTTCTGGAATTCGCTTTCGAGCATGATCGCGCCGCCGAAGATTTCCGCTTTCGTGGCGGGGAGCATCAGCGCGCCGTCTTTCGACGGTTTGATCGGCGTCGGCATGTTGCCGGCGAATTCTTTTCGCGCGCCGGGTTGCTTGAGGAAGGCGATCAGGTCCGCCATCTGCTGCGGCGCGAAAGCGGCTTCGAAACCTTCCGGCATCATCGAGACCGCGGAGCCGCGGATCGTTTTCACGTCGGGGCGCGCGACGGTTTCGGTGACGCCGTTGCCGCCCATGAGCGTGAGGCTGCTGGCGGATTCGGTTTTCATCACGCCGGAGATCCAGCGGCCGTCTTTGGTCTGGAGCTGGTAGCTGACGAAACGCGGCTCGACGATCGCGGACGGGTCGAGGATGTTTTTGACGAAGTAGTCGGCGTCCTTGTCGCGCAGGGCGGCGAGACTGGGGCCGACGTCGTGACCGACGCCGGCGTGGACGTGACAGGCGGCGCAGTTTTTGGCGAAGAGCTCCGCGCCGGCGGCGGGGTTGGCGGTCAGGGATTTGATCGTGGCGTAGCGAGCGACGACTTCCGCGCGCTTGCCGGGCGGCGGCGATTGAAAGATCTCGCCGGCGCGGGTGCGGACGCGCTCGGTCTGGCTATCGACGAGGCGCTGGCGATCGGCGAGTGAGATTTCGCTGGCGGCGACGGTCTTTTTCGCGAGCGCGTCGAGCAGCGCGAGCGACCATTCATCCCGCTCGAGCAGCAGCGAGATCACCTCCGCCCGCGCGCCCGCCACCGCGGCGGAGAAGTCTTCGAGCAATCGTTTCGCGACCGCCGGCGATTGCTGACGGCGCAGCGCGGTGAGCGCGGCGGCGCGAAGCGAATCCGATTCGCCGCGGGCGACCAGGCGGCAAAGGAGTGTCATCTCTTCATCCGACAGCTCGCCGCGACCGAGGACGCGCAATGCGGCTTCGCGCGTGGCGGCGTCGGCTTTCTCATCGCCGGCGACGCGCCGGGCGGCGGCGAGGTGCGGGAGATTTTTATCGGCGGCGACGCCTTTGCGGGCGAGGGCGTCGAGAAGGCTTGCCAGCGCGACGAACTGGGCGGCGGTCGGTTTCGCATTCGGCGCAGGCGTGACGGCGGCGAGAGCGCGCTGGAGGAGCGCGTCATCGTCGGACGCAGCCGCGGTCGCGACCAGCGGTGGAAGCCAGTCATCGCGCGCGGGCGAGGTGGATCCGGCGACGGCTTCGAGGATGGGGCCGACCTGTTTGGCAGCGGAACTGAGGACGGCGATTCGCATCTCGACGTCGTCCAACGACGTCACGGCCAGCGCCGCCAGCGTCTCGCCCGCCGACGCGTTTTGCACCTGCCCGAGCGTGTATGCGAGCTGATGGCGGACCGCGGGCGAGGGGTCCTTCACGAGCGTGAGGAGCACATCGCGATCGAGCGATTCGACGGATTCCGACATGCGAACGGCGTGCTGGCGAACGCGCGCGTCTGCGTCCGTCAGCGCGACTTTGAGTGATTCAGCTTTGAGCGCGCCGAGACCTTCGAGCGCGGCGAGCGATTGCACGCGAACCTGCGGCAACGTCGCGTCTTTCGCGAGTTTTTCCAGCGTGCCGGCGGCGGAGGCGTCGCCGCGCGCTAAAAGCTCGATGTGGACGCGGTCGCGCTCGACGCCATTGGGCGAATCGAGCGCGGCGGCGAGATCGGCGGCGGACATTTTGGTGAGATCGCGGATTTCGCGCAGCGATTTCGATTTTCCCTTCGGCTTGATGCGATAGATCCGCCCCTTGTCCGCGCCGGCGCGGATGTCGATCTGGGCGAGACGCTCGGCCGGGATCCAGCGCGGATGCTCGATGAGAAAACGATACATGTCGACGACGTAGAGCGCGCCGTCCGGCCCGGTGCGGACCTGCGTCGGGCGAAACCAGTTGTCGGTCGACGCGAGGAACTCGGATTCTTTTTCGTCGGCGGCGCGGGCGATGCGGAAGCCGCCGTCGGTCGAGACGATCATGCGACTGACGAGGTTGTGGACGGGCTCGCAGTAGAACGCGTGGCCGGACAATCCGGGGAGTAGGTCGTCGCGGTAGATCGAGACGCTGCACGCGGAGGTGACGTGATTCGCATTGTTCACATCGTTGAAGCGCTCGAGCGTGCGGCTGATGGGATAGACGCGGCGCGTGTCGTGATCTGCTTGCGGGCGAACGACGGGCGGCGGCGCAGGGGCGTGGGGGTTGCGGCGGAGGTAACGCTCCTCGTGGGGGTAGAGCATGATGGGAGTGCTGTTGTCGCAGCCGAACCACGTGGCGAAATCGTCGCGCGAGCGGCCGAATTGGGAGAGACCTTCTACCGTTTCGAGGGAGGCGTTTGGGAAGCGGAAGCGGAAGTCGCGGTTGCGGATGTCGAGGGGGGAGGACTTGGACGTGGGAGCAGACCTGGGGCTGAAGCCCTGGACTTGGCCGGTGGTGATGAGACCACCCAGGAGCCCGTTTCCTGCGTACAGCCAATTGTCGAGACCCAGCGAGATGCTGTTGACGCGCGCCTGGTAATTGTCGGTGGCGAAGCCGGAGAAGAACTTTTCGACTTTGTCGGCGCGACCGTCGTGGTTGGTGTCTTGCGCATACAAGATGTCGGGGGCGGCGCAGATCAGGATGCCTTTGCCGTAACACGTCACGCCGGTGGGGAAGGGAATATTTTCGAGGAAAATCGTCGATTTTTCGTATTTTCCGTCGCGGTCGGCGTCTTCAAGGAGGCGGATTCGGCCGCCCGGTTTCCAGTTGCCGTCGGCGCCGGTTGGGTAGTCGAACATCTCGCAGACGAACATTCGTCCGTCGGCGGCCCAGTCGATCGCGATCGGCGAGGTGACGAGCGGCTCGGCGGCGACGAGCTCGATGTCGAGATCATCTTTCGTGCGCATCGAGCGAAGCGATTGCTCCGGCGCTTTCGGCGCGACGCCTTCGACGCCCTTCGGCGCGAGGTAGGACTTCGGCATCTGGCGATGCACTTCGTCGATGATTTTTTTCTCGACGCCGCTCGCGAGGCGCGTCGGGCGATCGTAGAACCACATCGACGAATCGACTTCGTAGCCGCCCTCTTTCAAGACCCGCTCGGAGGGGATGTAGCACGGCACGTCGTTGCTGTAGCCGTTGATCCAGAGTCGGCCGCGGTCGAATTCCTTTTTCAGGCGGAGCGAATAGTCGACGACGACTTCGCCGGGGAGGAATACAAGCGCGAGTTGGTCGCCGAAGGTCCAGGTTTGGATGGCGTAGGGAAGTTCGGTCTGGAGTTTTTCGCCGCGGTCGAGTTTTTGAAGCTGCACGCGGGCGTGGTAGCCCTGGAAATCCTGCTTTTTCGCGAGCTCTTCGAACTGCTCGCGCGTCGGCGGCGCGGCGAAGTCGAGCGTGATGCGGTGGAGCTGCGCGTTCAGCGGCTGATCGATCGGCGACAGGCTGGTCTTGAGGACGCGATCGACGGCGGCGGCGAGTTGGTTGCCCTGCTCGGTGGCGACGTCGATTTTTTCGCCGGTGACGCCGGAGGTGGGATTGGAATCGGCGCCGCAGCCGACGGATGTCAGCGCGATGACGCCGGGGTGGGCGGTCTCGATGGCGCTGGCGGCGTAGCCGGCCCAGTCGCCGCTGATTTTCATGTGCGAAAGCGTGACGCAGTGGCAGGCGTAGCTAAGGTAGACGGCGCGAAGTTTTCCAGTCGCGGGGTCCTTGATCGACATCACGGGCAGATCGTGATCGACCGGCCCGCCGGGCGTGCGGCGGTTCATCGCAAGGGCGTGCGTGCCGACGCCGTACTCGACCGTCGCGGGCTTGAGATCTGCGAGGGCGGCGAGGGCTACTTTTTCGATCTTGTCGGCGAGTTCTTTGGTGTACCGGTCGATGGTGGCGAGCTGCTCCGGCGGCAGCGGCGCGCCCTGGATGTTGGGGCAGCAGTCGCGAAGCATCGGGGCGGTGTGCGTGTGCGTGCTGGTGATCGCGAAACGCGCGGGGTCGAGCTTCGCGCTCTTCTCGAGCCGGGCGGCGACGTCGCGGGTCATGTAATCGGGAACGCCGAGGTTGTCGACGGCGACGATGACGGCGGCGCCGTTCTTGTCGTCGCGGAACGCCAGCGCCTTCGCGTAAATCTTGTGCGTCACCCCTTCGGATTCACCCTTGCGATGCGCGAAACCGTTGAGGCGGATTTGATAGTCGGGGGTGATGTCGATGGAGGCGACGCCGACGTCGTGGGCGAGGGTTTGAGAGACGAACAGGATCAGCGCGAGGGTGGGGAGGAGCTTGGTCATGCATTAGACAGAACAAGCGAGGGGGGGTGGTGTTGTCAACGGGGGTGTCCGAATCGGCGGGGAAGACGGGGGCGCCGCGGCGGAAAAGCCGGGGTGGCGCGAGCTCGCGTAGCTCGCTGGCTCTACCCCGGCGTGAAGGTGTGGTTTGCGCCGTTCTTCTTTTGTGAAACTACGACTTGTGCCCGTTGTCACCATTTCCGTCCCCGTGGGGGAGGACGGGGATGGGTTCACGTTGCACACCCGCGCCCGCGCCGGTGAGTTGGGCGTGCGCGTGATGCGATCGCAGGAACGGAATCCGATCCAGCACGCGCTCCTGGAAAAGTTCCATGTACAGATAAATCACCGGCGTCACGTACAGCGTGATGAACTGGCTGACGATCAACCCGCCGACGATGACCAGGCCGAGCGGGCGGCGGGATTCGCCGTCCGCGCCCCAGCCGAGCGCGATTGGGACTGCGCCCATGATGGCGGCGAGCGTCGTCATGATGATCGGGCGGAAACGGTCGATGCTGGCGTCGTGGATCGCCTTCTCGGCGGGCTCGCCCTCCTCGACGCGCTGGCGAGCGAAGTCGACGATCATGATGCCGTTTTTCTTGACGATGCCCATCAACATGAAGAGGCCGATGAACGCGTAGAGCGACGCTTCCTGGCCGAAGAGGTAGAGCGTGAGCAGCCCGCCGACCATCGCGGTGGGCAAAGTCGACAGCACTGTGATCGGGTGGATGTAGCTTTCGTAAAGGATCGCGAGGATCACGTACATGACGAAGACGGCGAGCACCATCAGGATGGTCAGGCTGCGCAGCGTTTCGCGGAAGGTGAGGGCCTCGCCCTGGAACTCGCTGCGCAGGTGGGTCGGGACGATTTCTTTCGCCACGTTTTCGATGTGGGTGACGGCGTTGCCGATCGGGACGCCCGGCATCAGGTTGAACTGAAGCGTGACGCTGGTGAACTGATTCAAGTGGTTGACGGACTGCGCCCCGACGGTCGGCTCCCAGCGCGCGACGGCCTTGAGCGGGACGAGCCTGGTGCCGTCGTCGCTGTGGATGTAGAGGGCCTCGAGATCTTCCGGATGCTCGCGCAGGCGATCGTCGGCTTCCAGGATGACCTGGTATTGGTCCTGCGCTTTCTTGATGAGGTAGACGTAATTCTGGCTGTAGGAGGTGCGCAGCAGCGACTCGATGCGCGAGGCGGAGATGCCGTAGCTGGCGGCTTCGTCGCGCAGGATGTCGATCCTGAGGTTGGGCGTGTTGAGATAAAGGTCCGGGATGATGTTGGCGAAGATCTTGCCCTGCTGCTCGCTGAGCTTTCCGATGAGCTGCTGGCTGGTGGTGTAGACTTCCTTGGGATCGATGCCGGAGACGGTGTAGTTGAATTGTCCGCCCTGCCGCGCGGCGGCGCCGGTGGAGATCTGCAGCACGGGATTCGGTCGGAAGAACGCCATCGCGCCGCCGAGCTTTTGCGAGACTTCACCGGTCAGGCCGAGCGCGACGTTGCCGATCGGCTGGCGTTCCTTCGGGTCCTTGAGGAACATGAAGAAGAAGCCCTGGTTGCTCGGCAGGAACTGCGAGACGCCGGTGACCGAGACGCTCATGTTGACGGCCGGATTTTGCGAGATCGCTTCCTGCCCGCGCTCCTGGTAGATGCGCATCTGCTTGTAGGACGTTCCCTCCGGCGCGACCATCAAGCCCTGGATGAACGAGCTGTCGCCGATCGGCAAAAACGCCTTGGGGATCGCCTGGAAGAGATAGAAGGTGCCGCCCAGGCAGACGGCCCAGATGATCAGCGACACCCAGCGGTGGCGAAGGAAGACCCAGAGCGATCGCGAGTAGAGGCCGAGGATGCGGTGCTCGACCGCGCCGATGACGCGCTCGACCCAGGTCTTTTTCGTCCCATGCCCGCGCTGGCCGAGCATGCGGGCGCACATCAGCGGCGTCAGCGTCAGCGAGACGATGCCGCTGGCGAGAATCGACACGCAGATCGTCACCGCGAACTCGCGGAAGATTCGGCCGATCAAGCCGCTCATGAACACCAGCGGCAAAAACACCGCGGCGAGCGACAAGGTCATCGACAAAATCGTGAAGCTGATCGCCTTGGCGGAGTTGATCGACGCCTGGAGCGGCGTTTCGCCGAATTGCTCCATCCGGCGGACGGTGTTCTCGAGGAAGACGATCGCATCGTCGACGAGGAAGCCGATCGCCAGCGTCAGCGCCATCAGCGAGAGGTTGTCGAGGCTGTAGCCGAGCATGTTCATCACGATGAACGTCAGCAGCAGCGACAGCGGCAGCGCGACGACCGGGATGAGCGTGTCGGTGACTCGGCCGAGGAACATGAAGATGACGACGACGACGAGGAAGAAGGCGATGATCAGCGTCTCGCGCACGTCGCTGACGCTGTTGACGATGGAGCGCGAGCGGTCGTAGATCGGCATGATGTTCACCGACGCCGGCAGGCTCTGGCGGATGATCGGGAACTGGTCACGGATGGATTTGGTCACCTGCACCGCGTTCGAGCCGGCCTGGCGGTAGACGGCCATGACGACGGCGGCCTTGGGGACTTCGCGTCCGCGCACGTAGAAGTGCATCTTGATGCGCTCGTCCTGCAAGGTGTCGGTCGCTTCGGCGACGTCGCGCAGGTAGACGGGCGTGCCGTCCTTCATCGAGATGATGAGCTGGTTGTACTGCTCGGCGGTGGCGAGCTGGCCCTCGGGGCGAAGCAGGAAGGTTCGGTCCGGGCCATCGAACTGGCCGGCGCCCTGGTAGGTCGTGCCCTGCTTGATTGCGGTGGAAAGGTCATCCATCGACATCCCGCGCGCGGCGAGCGCGGAGGGGTTCGCCTTGATGCGCACGGCGGGCGGCGAACCGAAGACGCGCACCTGGCTCACGCCGGAGAGCATGCTGATGCGCTGCGACACCAGCGTGTTCGCGAGGTCGAAGACCTGCGCTTGCGTCATGCTGTCGCTGGTGATCGCCGAGTAGATGATCGGCTCTTCGTTCGGATTCGTCTTGGTGAAGGTCGGCGGGCTCGGGAGATCGACCGGGAGGAAGCCGGTGGCGCGGCTGATGGCGGCCTGCACGTCGGTGGCGGCGGCGTCGATCCCTTTCTCGATGGAGAACTGAAGCGTCAGCGCGCAATTTCCCTGCGTGCTGCGGCTGGTGACCAGCTCGAGCCCGGGGATCTGCATGAACTGCCGCTCGAGCGGCGTGGCGATGGTGGCGGCGACGGTGTCCGGCGCGGCGCCCGGGTAGCCGGCGTTCACCTGGATGACCGGGTAATCGACCGCGGGCAGATCGTTGACCGGCAACTGCGTGTACGCGAGGAGGCCGAACAAAATCGCCGAGACCGTCAGCACGACGGTCATGACCGGTCTGCGGATGAAGGGTTCAGACAAATTCACGAGCGGTTCGCTCCTTCCGCGGCGGCGACGTCCGCCGGCTTCGTGCTGGCCGCCCCCGCTTCAGCGGGTGCGGTCGGTTGCTGCGGACTTGGCGGAAGAACGGTCACTTTCGCGCCGGGCATCACGGCCATGTGGCCTTCGACGATCACCTGTTCGCCCGGCTGGACGCCGGCATTGACGACGATCAACTCGCCCGGCTGGCGCTGGCCGGCCGTGATGTTGCGCATCTCGGCGGTGCCGTCCGGCTTGACGACGTAAACGTACGGGCCCTGCTGGCCGATCTGCTGGGCGCGCTCGGGGATGAGCGTGGCGTTTTTCTTGGTCGTCAGCACGAGACGGACGCGCACGAATTGGCCGGGCCAGAAATAGCGGTCGGAGTTCGGGATCGTGGCGCGGAGCTTGACGGTTCCGCTGCCTTCGAGCACGCGGTTGTCGAGGAAGGTGAGCGGTCCGGTGCGCGGCCCGGAACCACTGCCGGGGACGACGGGACGATCGGCGATCGGTTGCGTCGCCGGCGCGGCGCCGGCAGGCGCGGTGGTCGGCTTCGTGCCGGCCAGCGCGTCGATGACTTGTCGCGCATCGCCCGGCACGTCGACGAGGACGATGAGCTTGTTGACCGGGTCTTCGGTGGCGAGCACGCCGTCGGCCATGAACTTGCGGACGGTGCCGAGGACGTTTTCGGTGACGGTGAAGTCGGCGTAGATCGGATCGAAGCGCTGGATGACGAGCATTTTCGTCCCGTCCGATCCGCCGCTGACGACGTTGCCGGGATCGACGAGTCGCTGGCCGGCGCGGCCGTCGATGGGCGACTTGATCGTGGCGTATTCGAGATTGAGCTTGGCGGTCTCGACGCGGGCGATGGCGGCTTCAACCTGCGCGGCGGCGACGGCGGCGGCGTTGGCGGCGCGCTCGAATTCCTGCTGCGAGACGGCGCCGGTGCCGCGGACGGTTTCCTGCCGCTTTACTTCGTCCTCGGAGAATTTTAATTGCGCGCGGGCCTGGGCCAGCGCGGCCTGGGCCTCGGCGAGCGTCGCATTGAACGGACGCGGATCGATGGTGAAGAGGAGTTGGCCCTTCTTCACATCAGCGCCGTCGGCGAAGTGGACTTCGGTCACCTTGCCGGTGACCTGCGGCTGAATGGTGACCGACTCCTTCGGCGCGGTTCGGCCGACTTCGTCGAGGTAGATCGGCACGTCGCGCGTGATGACCTGCGCCACCGCGACCATCGCCGGCGGCCGCGCGGGCGCAGCAGCGGCGGCGGATTCGTCCTTGTGGCAGCCGGCGACGACGAGGGCAAGGGCGGTCAGTACGCCGAGCGCGAGGACTACGCGCATTACTCCCCTTCCCCGGTACGCCGGGGAGAGGGTTGGGGAGAGGGGCGAGCGGCGCGAGGAGTCTAACCCCGTTCGAATCGCAGTCGCGGTGCCGATCTGCGATTCGAACGATGCTCGACGTGGGACGTCGTTCGCCCCTCTCCCCTGCCCTCTCCCCGGAGTACCGGGAAGAGGGAGTGAACTCTTGCGCGAAAACGTGTCATTCATGTTCAATCCAGCACCTTCAAAGTCAGTTCCACGACGTCCTGCACTTCCGCTTCGCTTGGCGACATGGTGCCGAGCAATCGCAGGCCGGTCATTGCGTTGAGCAGGAAACGCGCGACGGCGCGCGCGTCGAGGGTCGGGTCGATCTCGCCCTGCTCCTGCCCGCGCGCGATCGTACGCGCGACGAGATCGATGTTGCGCCGATGAAATTTCTTCAGCCAGTTGGCGACGTCCTTGTCGTGCGGCGCAAGCTCCATCGCGGCCTTGCCTGCGAGACAGCCGCGGCGGCCCTCCTGGCTGGTGCAGCAGTCGGCGGCGACGTGGATGAAATCGACCAGCGCCGTTTTCGCCGATCCGGGGCGCTCCAGCATGACGCGCAGCTCATCGCCGCGCTGCGCTTCGTAACGGTCGAGGGCGGCAAGGAAGAGTTGCTTCTTGTCGCCAAACGTGCCGTAGAGGCTTCCACGATTGAGGCCCATCTCGGCGAGGAGATCGTTCACGCTGGTGGCGGCGTATCCGCGCTCCCAGAAAGCTTCCATGGCTTCCTGCGCGGCGTCGTCGGGATCGAATTCTTTGGGGCGGGCCATGTGTCGGCTGCGAAGTATGGCGGCAGAATCCACCCGGGACCCTCCCGGGGGAGGAAAACAGTAGCCATTCTGGAACAAGCGGTCAAATAGAGATCCGGGAATGAATCTGCGCGGCCGCGCGTCACACGCCTTTCGCGAGAAAACCGCCGTCAACAATGATCGTTTCGCCGGTGACGTAGCTCGCGGAGGGCGATGCGAGATAGATCGCGGCGCCGACGAGTTCATCGGCGTCGCCGAATCGGCCAAGGGTAGTGTGGCCTTTCAATGAGGCGCCGCGCGGGGTGCCTTCGATGAGTGGGCGATTGAGGTCGGTTGGGATGACGCCGGGCGCGATGCCGTTGACGCGGACGCCGATCGTGCCCCACTCGTTCGCCAGCCCGCGGATCAGGCCGAGCACGCCGGACTTGCTGCACGCGTAGGCGAGGACTTCGCTGAGGGAAATAAAACTGTTGAGCGAGGCGATGAGGATGATGTTGCCGCGCTCGTTTTTCTGACCCGGCGATTGGTCTTTCATCACGCGCGCGGCCTCGCGGCAGACGATGAAGCTGCCGGTGAGATTCACGCGCACGATGCGCTCGAAGTCGGCGGTCTCGAGCTCGAGCGAGGGCTTGCGCATGATCACGCCGGCGGCGTTGACGACGACGTCGAGGCGGCCGAACTTTTTCGCGGTTTCATCGACGGCCAAGCGCACGGAGGCTTCGTCGGAGACGTCCATGCGCACAGCGTGATGGCCGTGGCCGAGCTCTTTGGCGATGGCGGAGACTTTTTCGGGATTCGTGGAACCGGCGCAGACTTTGGCGCCCGCTTCGGCGAAGCCAAGCGCGATCGCGCGGCCGATGCCGCTGGTGCCGCCGGTGATGAGGACGACTTTGTTGGAGACGTCGAGGGGTTTGTACATGGATGCTCGTTGTTAGTTGTTAGTTGTTAGTTGTTAGTTGTTAGTTGTTAGTGGTTAGTGGCTAGGGGAAATTTTTTACAACTAACGACTATCAACTAACAACTAACAGGTCAGTCAGATCTCCACCGTTTTCAAATTCGCCGTCTCGAACTTCACGCCCGCTTCCTTCGCGATCTCCGCGAACGCGTCGATCTCTGCTTGTGTGAATAGCAGACCGCCGTGTTTTTCGCTCAATTTGGCGAAGCGGGCTTCCGGTTCGCCGGGAAGCATGGCGCCTTCGTTGCCGTGGCCGCGGATGTCGTCGATGACGGCCTTCACGTTCTGTGATTGCGAGCGCGCTTGGGCGAAGTCGCCGCAGTCGAGGGCGTCGGCGCGGATGCACTGGAAGAAGAAGTTGGGCGTGTGCTTTTCATCCTGCGGGCCGGTGCCCCAGCGGCTGCGCAGCGTCGGGAGCGAGCCGCCGATGTAAGCGCCGAGAAGCTCATCGATGAGCGACAGGCCGTAGCCTTTGTGTTGGCCGAAGGGGAGAAGTGCTTTCACTTTCGCGGGATCGGTGGTTTCTTTGCCGGATTCGTCGACGCCGCTGCCGGGCGGGAGTTGTTTGCCTTCGCGAAGGAACTGTTGCACGCGGCCCATCGCGACGGTGGACGTGGCCCAGTCGACGCAGATGGGGAAGCCGACGGCTTCTTGAGTTGGGAAGGCCCACGAGTGCGGGTTCGTCCCGAGCGTCGGAAATTTTCCGCCGAACGGAACAACTTCCGCCAGCGCGGCGGTGCAGGCGGTGTAGGCGATGTAGCCTTTCTTCGCCGCGTCGATCACGTATCCGCCGCCCCACAAGTAGTGGAATGCGTTGTCCACCGCGACGACGCCGACGCCGAACTCGTCGGCGAGTTTCATGCACGCATCCATCGCTTCAAACGCAGTCGCCTGGCCGAGTTTGCGATTCGCGTTCCAGCGCTGGATGGCTTTGTATTTCGACGGAAGTTTCTCGATCGTCGCGCCCGGCTTGCAGCCGCCGGCTTTGGAGCCGAAGTGCTCGTCGAGATGCAGCGCCTTGATCGCGTTGTGCGTCTTGATGCCGTGCCGCGAAGCCATCTCGCAGAAGCGCGCGCCGGCGTCGGATTCTTCCGCGGTGAAGCCGCGCTTGCGATAGGCGGCGGCGACGAGGTCGTTGTGTTGCTGCGGCGGCACGACGAAGTTGGTAGCCATCCTCTAAATTTCCTCGCGTTTGCGTTATCGCTAAGCTATCCGCGTGCGAACAGGGATCAAGGGAGCGCTCGGTCGGACGAATCTTTGTAAGTAAGAAGAAGGGGTGGTTTCGGTAAATGGAGCTACGCTTTCATCGGGATTCAGATACCGGCTTGCCGCACATCTATTCACACGATGTCGACGAGGACGAAGTAGTGGACGTTCTGCGCAAGCCGCTGGAGGAAATCAAAGGTCGCCGGACGGCACGATCGCCCATGGGCAGACCCGGGCGGGTCGCTATCTCAAGGTAATCTACGTGCCGGATGAGGGCGGAGCGGGTATCTTTGTCATTACAGCGTACGACCTGCCGCCGCGACAAGTGCGCGCGTTGCGGCGGCGCCTGCGCAGGAGACCGCGATGAAGAAAAAGGACCCCAATCGCTATCCCAGAGGGTGGAACCGCAAGAAGGTCGAGGCGCTGATCCGGTATTACGAGACGCAGAGCGACGAAGCGGCGATCGCCGAGGCCGAGGCGGCGTACCGCAAGCGAAACAGCGCACTGATCGAAGTTCCGGTCAAGCTGCTGCCGCAAGTTCGCAAGCTGCTCGCACGCCGCGCGGGATGAGCGGGCTAACCGCAACACGACCGCGCGGAGAGGACGTCACTTCTTCGCCGCCTCCTTCGCGGAATCCTTCTTGTCCATCGTTTGCTCGACCGCGACCTTCTCTTTCGCCGCGGGCGGGATCGCTAATTGCGGGCGGCCTTGCTCGGGCCAATCCAGGTGGAAGAAGTGGCCTCGCGGTTGATCGGTGCGCTCGTAGGTGTGGGCGCCGAAGTAGTCGCGCTGGGCCTGGAGAAGATTCGCGGGGAGACGGGCGGCGCGGTAGCCGTCGTAATAAGCCAAGGCGGACATGAACGCGGGGGCGGCGATGCCGTTGGCTGCGGCCAGGCTCACGATGCGACGCCACGCGGCTTGGCCCTTCTGGATTTGCTCGTTGAAGTAGGGGTCGAGCAGGAGATTCACGAGCTCGCCGTTACGGGTGTAGGCGTCGGTGATTTTTTGCAAGAACCGGGCGCGGATGATGCAGCCGCCGCGCCAGATGGCGGCGATCTCGGCGAAGTTGAGCTTCCACTTGTACTCCTTCTGGGCCTCGCGCATGAGCTGGAAGCCCTGGGCGTAGGCGCAGATCTTCGAGCAGTAGAGCGCGACGCGGATCGCTTCGATCAGTTCGTTTCGGTCGCCGGTGTGTGGCTGCGCGCTGGGGCCCTTCAACTGTTTACTCGCTTCGACGCGCTCGTCTTTCAGCGCGCTCAAGCAGCGCGCGAAGACCGCTTCGCTGATCGCGTTGGCGGGGATGCCCATGTCGAGCGCGTTCACGCTCGTCCATTTCCCGGTCCCCTTCTGGCCGGCGGTGTCGAGGACGTAATCGACGAGATAACCGCCCTTCTGCATCGGGTCGGGCTGCTGGAGGATGTCGGCGGTGATTTGAATCAGATACGAATCAAGGTCGCCGCCGTTCCACTGCGAAAAGACTTTGCCAAGGTCCGGCGCTTTCATGCCGAGCAGGTTCTGCATCAGCGTGTACGCTTCGCAGATGAGCTGCATGTCGATGTACTCGATGCCGTTGTGGATCATCTTCACGTAGTGGCCCGCGCCGTTCGGGCCGATGTAGGCGGTGCACGGCACGCCGCCGGTGATCGGTTTGCCGGCTTGATAATCCTCCATCGGCTTGCCGGTCTTGGCGTCGACCTTGGCGGCGACGGCTTCCCAGATCGGCTTGAGATGTTTCCACGATTCCGGATCGCCGCCCGGCATCATGGAAGGGCCGAAGCGCGCGCCGAGTTCGCCGCCGGAGACGCCGGAGCCGAAAAATTTGCACTTCTCGGCATACTCGCGCTCGCGGCGGATGGTGTCGGTCCACAAGGAATTGCCGCAGTCGACGACGATGTCGTCCTTCTCGACGCCGGCGGCGATGAGTTCTTTGACCACGGCGTCGACCGGCGCGCCGGCCTTCACGAGGATGATGATCTTCCGCGGCTTCTTGATCGCGGCGACGAACTGCTGGAGCGTCTCGGTGCCGACGAGACCGCCCGGCGGATTTTCGCGCGCGACGAATTTGCGCATCACCTCCGTCGTGCGGTTGTAGACGGCGACCTTGTAGCCGTGGTCGGCAATGTTGAGGGCGAGGTTCTCGCCCATGACGGCGAGACCGATGAGACCGACGTCTGCTACTGCTTGCTCTGCCATTGGTGCCTCAGAAAAGGGAACCACAGATTAACACGGATGAACACAGATCCTTCTTTCAACTGCATCCGTGTTCATCTGTGTTCATCTGTGGTTTCAAAAAGTATTCGCCTGAATGTAGTCCTTCTCGCCATTCAAAAAGTTCACGATGTTCAGGGTTGCCCGCATCGCCTGGCGCTCGACGCTTTCGAACGTTCTCGAGCCGATGTGCGGGGTGATGAGGATGTTGTCGATTTCGTTAAAAGGGTGGCCGGGCTTGGGGGGTTCGTGGTCGAGAACGTCGGCGCCGTAGCCGCCGAGTTGGCCGGATTTGCACGCTTCGGCGACGTCGGCTTCGTTCACTAGTCCGCCTCTCGCGGTGTTGATGATGACGGCGCCTTTCTTCATCGCGGCGATTCTGGTCTTGTTGATGAAGCCGCGATTGTTGTCATCGAGATTCATGTGCAGGCTGATCACGTCCGCGTCTTTGAGCGCGTCCTCGGCGGTGGTGCAGCGGTCGACGCTGCACGCTTTGGCGAAATGTTCGTCCCAGTAGAGATCGAACCCTTTGACGTTCATGTCGAAGACGCGGGCGCGCTTGGCGACTTCCTTGCCGATGCGGCCCATGCCGAGAATGGCGATCGTCTTGCCGGCGAGTTCCGATCCGGTCATGCGTTTCCAGCCGCCGGACTTGACGGACTTCACGTGGGGCCAGAAGTGTTTGGCGAGGGCGATCATCAAGAGGAACGTGTGCTCGGCGACGGTGGTGTGGTTGACGCCGGGGGTGAAGAGGACGGGGATTTTTTTGCTCGTGGCGTATTTGACGTCGATGGAGTCGAGGCCGATGCCGTATTTCGCGATCACTTTCAGGCGCGGCAGTGATGCGTCGATCACTTTCTGCGTGATGACATCGTCACCATTTAGAAATCCGTCGAAACCTTCGCCTTTGACGAGGTCGAGCATTTGCTGCTCGGTCAAGGGTCCGCGCGCGCGGACGACCTGAAACGCGCTGGCGGCGAGGATGTCGTGGTGCTTGCCGGGGGTGTCCTGGTAGCTGGTCGTGGTAAGCAGAATTCTCATGCGGCGGGCGAGATTAACGCACGCGCCGCGAAAGCAAAAGACCCAGCGAAGCGCCCCAGATGATGTGGGCGAGAACCATGAGAATATTGCGCTCGCGCGGATGTTGCGTGGCGGGTTCATGGAGCCCGGTCGCGGGCAACAGACCGAGATAACTGGTCGTCCAGACGATTAATCCCCAGGCGATTCCCTTCGGCACCGCCGGGCCGGGCGCGCGCGGCGCGAGGAGCGCGAACAGCCCGCCCATCGCCGCGCCGTAGCCGAAATGGGCGGCAAGCGTGGCAACCTTCTTCTCCGGCTCGTCGAGATGTTTTTTCAGCCCGACCATGCGAGCCGCCCGCATCGTCACCTTCCGCGGCGGGAGTGGATAACGCTCGTGGGCGGGCAGCACCTTGTGCATCGCGATCATGGCGGCGGTCATCGGGGCGGTGGCGGTCAGCCCGGCGAGCGTTCCGGCGACGAATTTGTTCATCTGGGCAAACTCCTTCACGAATCAAGCTAACCGGCAGCGGCGATCGCGCGAACGCGCGCTTTACTCATACGGGTCGCGATTGAACCGTGCGCGCTGCGCCGTAGGCGTTTTGTCATCCTGAGGTACCTCGAGAGATCTGCGCCCCACGATTCCACGGCCATATCCTTCGGAGTACCTCAGGATGACAAACCGCGCGTTGTAATCCCGATCGTATCAGTCCTCAGTCCTTCTTTCTTTTCCTTCCCCGCCGCGTCGCGTTAACATGATCGGCGACCCTTTTCGCGGGAGATTCATGGCCCAGATTCGCTGCTCGCATTGCGGGCAAACTTACGAGCTCACGCCGGAGCAGGTCCCGCAGTACGCGGGGCAGACGATCACCTGCACGAACTGCAAGCAGCCGTTCACCGTGCCGGCGGACCAAGGCGCGGGCGGCGCAGGCGCGGGGACATACGCAGCCGCGGGCAGCGCGGCGCAGCCGACGGCCTATCCACAACAACAGCAGCAGTACCAACCCCCGCCGGGTACGCCACCCTATCCCGGCGCGGGCGGCGCCGCCGCGGTCGGTTACGGCGGCTATCAGCCGGCGCAGGGGCAGGGCGCGAACGGGCTGGCCGTCGCGAGCCTGGTGCTCGGCATCATCGGGATCTTTGTCCCGATCCTCCCCGGCATCGTCGCCATCATCCTAGGCATCGTCGCGCTCAACAAAACGCGCGACCCGCGCGTGGGCGGCCGCGGGCTGGCGATCGCGGGCATCTCGGTCGGCGCGATCAGCATGATCATCAGCGTCGGGTGCATGGCGTCGATCCTGCTGCCGTCGCTGGGCCGCGCGCGCGAGACGGCCAACCGTGTGAAGTGCAACAGCAACATGCGCCAGATCGGTCTGGCGCTGCTGCTGTACGGGAACGACAACCGTGGCGTTTATCCGCCGGACTTTCCGCCGCTGCTGCTGACGCAGGACATCACGTCCGAGGTGTTCGTCTGCCCGTCGAGCAACGACACGAAAGCCCCGGGCGCCACCGCGCAGGAGCAGGCGCCGAACCTGCACAAGCACTGCTCGTACGTCTACCTGCCGGGCGGCACGACCAGCTCGTCGGCCGAAGCGGTGCTGGCTTACGAGCCGATGTCGAACCACGACGGCGACGGCGCGAATTTCCTGTTCGGCGACGGGCATGTCGCGTGGGAGAGCAAGCAAACCGCGGCGGCGATGATCAAGAGCCTCGAGGCCGGCCAGAACCCGCCGACGACGCGCTGAGCGGAACGACGCGCGCGCCCGCAGTGTGCCACGTCAGCGCGCGAGGACGGGAAGATGCGTGTCGAGATCGAGTGTCCGCACTGCGCCCAGGCGTACGCGCTGAGCGATCAGCAGGCCCCGCTGTATGCGGGCCGCGCGGTCGCCTGCACGAGCTGCGCGCGGCCCTTTACCATTCCGGATGTGCACGGCGACCGCGGCGACGCGCCGACGGCGGGCGGCGCGGGATCATGGGGACACGTGCCGCGCTCGCAGTGGATCGGAAACGCGCCGCCGAAAGCGCCCGCCCTTCCGCCCGCCCCGCCGGCAGGCGCGATGGCGATGGGCAGCCTGATCAGCGCGATCATCGGCTTCTGCATCCCGATCATCCCCGCATTGCTGGCGATCGTCTTCGGCATGATTGCGCTGCGCCGCGCGCGCGACCCGCGCGTGGGCGGACGCGGATTGGCCATCGCGGGCATCGGGCTGGCGCTGATCGGTATCGTGACCAACGGCACGTTCCTCGTGCTGGTCACGCTGCCGCAGTTGCGCCAGGCACGCGACGTCTCAACCCGCGAGCGCTGCGCCGAGCGCCTTCGCGCGACCGGGAACTCACTGCTGGCCTACGCCTCTGAAAATCGCGGCCGATTCCCGGAGCGCGTCGAGCAACTCCATTCGATTCACTCATTCACCAACGACGACCTCTACTGCCCCGCCGCCGCCGCGCGTGGCGAAGCGAACGCCGCCTACCTCTACGTCGCCGGCCTTACGACCGCGGCCGCGCCGGAATCGGTGTTGATGTACGAGTCGCTGGCGCACCACCAGGACAAAGGGATGAACGTCCTGTTCGTCGACGGCCGGGTGGAATTCATCGGCGCCGTCGAAGCGCGCAAGGCGTCGCGCAACCTACAACAGGGCGTGAACCCGCCGTGGACGCGGACGGATTCACGCACCGCGCCCCGCGGCGGCGGCGGCGGCGGCGCGCCAGCATTGCCGCCCCCGCGACAACCATGAGCGTCATCCCCGCCCCCGCACCCCTGCCGGTTCCGGCACGCTCGCGGTGGCGACGCCCGCGCGGCCGTCACTGAGGGTGGAGGAGAAGGCGACCGGACGCGCGATGAGTTTCCGGACGGGTCGTCAACGTGCCGCGGCGCACCAGGCGCCCGCAGTCGCGCCTGCCCCGCCGAGGACGACGGCCAACGAGTATGCCGGCCACCGACCGCCACGCCGAGGCGGGCGAGCGCAGCGAGCGAAAGCCGGGCGTCGCAACACCGCGCGACGGTCTTCATAAAATGCATGCGGCCGACGTCTCGCGCGGGGCGGGCGCGGGGAACAGTCTCCTACCAGCTCCCGCCGTTCTTCTTCGTGCCGCAGAGGTTTACGGTCATGCCCAGCTCCGCCGCCATCGCGGCCTTGGTGAGCAGCGCGGCGTCGGCGCTCCTGGCGTCGTTGGCGTAGGCGACCTGGATGTGATTGGCTTTGTGCTTGGCCATCATCTGGTCGCGGCTGACGCCGTACGTGACGGCGTGCATGATGGGCCATTGCGAGGTCGTGTTGACCCAGCGGCGTTCGGTTTCGTGATGGGGAAGCTCGATGACCTTCGCGCGGCCGAGGTCCATGCATAGCTCGCCCTGACTGCCGACCGCAGGCGCGTCGATGTAGATTCGGCTCCAGACGATTTCGCCCGGCTTGCTGATGCCTTTGATGGTCGATCCGCCTAGGC
Source organism: Phycisphaerales bacterium (assembly GCA_034666045.1). GTDB lineage: Bacteria > Planctomycetota > Phycisphaerae > Tepidisphaerales > Tepidisphaeraceae > JAICTV01. The sequence goes on from JAXDMN010000148.1 coordinate 19,758, forward strand.
GGAAATACATCGCGGGCTGGCGTTCGCCGGTCGCGCCGGCCCAGCCGTTGATGAAGTGGCTCGGCGGCGCGCTGCCGCTGATTTCGAAGACCCAGACGTATTCGTCCGTCGTGCCGCTCTGATCGAAATCGCCCCAGCGCAGATCGTGCAGCGTGTTCTCGACGGGTTGGCCGAGCGCGCGGTGCACGCGATAGGTCATCAATCCATCGAGGCCCGCGCACTCGTCGACCTCATTAAAATGCGGCAGCGGCTCGCCGGCATAGAGTTCTCGTTTTCCGTCGGCGGAGCGCACGGGCGGACGGACGGAATCGTTCAGCGTCCCTTCGACGAGATCGGATGCGGGCAGAAGATCTTTCAGACCTTGTTGATACTGGATGCCGATCGTCGCGCATCCAAAATCGTCGGCGATGCGCATGGCGGCGATGTACATCTTGCACTGCTGGAGGACCTGGTTCTCGGTGAGATCGCGCTCCTCGTGATGGCCGAGCTGGAAGCGCATGCCGTGATCGGTGTACCAGCGGTAGACGTCGCGGGCTTCGCGATCGCTGACCTGCATGGAGGCGAAGTAGAGGGCGGATTGGCTGAGTCGTTCCTTGAAGACGCCGGTCGGGTTGAGCAGCGAATCGGGGATGATCGCGTTGAACATCCCCATGCACCCTTCGTCGAAGACGCCCATGATCGCTTTGTCGCGTTGGAGCTGTCGCGCGAGCTGCTCGCCGAGTTTTTGTTGCTTGCCCGGCACGTTCACTTTCTTCAGGGGCGTGACGTGATCGAACCTATGTTTGTATTTGCCCGAAGATAAAAATTTTTCGAGCTGCGCCGAAAACGCCTTCGACGAAAAATCTTCGCTCCAGAGCGTCGAGTACGCGACGCCCGCTTTGGTGAGCGAGCCGTTGAGATTGAGCATGCCGACCAGCCCAGGCCATTGGCCGGACCAGTTGGCGACGGTGCAGATCGGACCGCGATGCGATGTGAGTCCGGGCAGCAGGTGATGCGAATATTGCCATACGGCTTCGGCGACGATCAGCGGCGCGTCCGGGTCGACGCCGGTGCGAAAGACATCGACCCCTTCCTTCTGCGACTGGATGAATCCGTGCTGTTGATCGTCTTTGTACGGATGGGCGCGAACGAGCTCATAGCCGCTGGCGGCGACGGCCTGCGCGAGCTGTTCTTCCATCGCCTGCTGCGCGGGCCAGCAGACCTGGTTCGCGCTGAGGCGCAGATCGCCGTTGGCGATGAGCTGCACCTGTTTTTTCCTGAGTTTCCGCCCGGACCCATTTCGTGCCATGGGCGGAATTGATACCAGAAACGGGCGGTTTTGAAATGTTCGGGAAACATTCCGGCCCGAGGACGGGCCGTCTCTCCGGGGGAGCCGGCCCGTCCCCGGGCCGGTCGATTGTGTTAGTTCGGTTTGCTCTGCCCCTTGAGCGCCTCGCGGAGGATGTCCGCGATCTTCGGCGAGCCGAGATCGGCTTTGCCGAACCCGTCGATCGCCCCGGCCGCCCGGGCTTCTTCCTGGGCGTCACGGCGATCACTCACGAGCATCATTTTGACTTCCGGGTGCATCTGCTGGAGCTCGTGCATCAGCTCCACGCCTTCCTCGGCCTCGAAGCCGAACGGAAGCTGGCGATTGATCAGGAGCAGGTCCGCCCCGTCTTCGCACACTTCCTGAAGTTGCTCTTCGGAGTTGACGGAGATGACGTCCGCCCGCGGCAGAATGCGACTGACCGCCGCCTCGAGACGCGGGGCATCGACGCCACAGTGACCGACCAACACAATACGCTCACCCATAGAGTCGCTCCTTTGCCACGAAATCGAGGATGCGGGAATTCCGCGGCAAATGGTGCAAAGGGCGGGCCGAAAACCTGAGCGGTTCAGGCGGTCGCGGAAACGGCGGCGGGTGACGGTTTCGCCGCCAGGCCGAGCGCTTCGCGGATGAGCTGCGCCACGCGGGGCTGGCCGATCTCGCGCTTCCCGAAACCGGGCATCGCGCCGGCGGCGACGGCGGCGGCTTGCGCTTCCGCGTAGTTGCTGACCAGCATGAATTTCGTGTTGGAATAGCGGCTGCGGACCGCCTTGATCACATCGACTCCGAGCGGCTGATCGAAGCCGTAGCCGAGTTCGCGATTGAGCAGCACGAGGTCAGCGCCGCCGTCGAGTGCCGCCTTCATTTCCTGCGCATCGTCGGCCATCGCAACGGTAATCCCGCGATCAGCGGCTGAGACCGCCATGCGGAGGAAACTGCTGTCCGGACCACAATGACCGACGAGTACAACCTTCTTGCCCATAAAGAAGCGACCTCAGCTAGTAAAAATACGAGATGAACGTGCCCGACGCCAACTCTACGTCATGCTGGCGGCAGAGGTTCCATAACTACACATCATCGGACGTGTCATCGTCGCCGGCCACATCTTTTGAGCCCGCTTTCCCGCCTGAGCCCGCCGCCCCGGGGCCTGATCGCCGGAAGATCGCCAATACGCGGTCTATATGGACGACAAACAGCCGGTTGTCATGCTCCAGCTCCACCGGGATCGCTTCGCGCGGATCGAATAAAACCTTGTCGTACTGGCGGATGGTCTGGTCCTCGTCGTTCTCGATCGCCTTGCTGATCGCGATCACGCGGCCGGTGATGACCGGGATCTCATGACTGTCCGGCAGGACGATGCCGCTCTTGGTCTGGCGCTTGTTATCGTCCTTGCGCACGACGACGCGCTTGCCGATCGGTTCGATGACGTCGTATTCGACAGTTCGCTTCCTGGGGGAGGTGGCCATGCGTTTACATTGTAGCCGACCTCGTGCCGCAATGGATGCCGCGGTGGGGCTGCCCCCGCGCGCACCGCGTCACCAGAGCATGACGGCGGTTTCGCCGGGGCGGTCGGCGTAATAGAGCCGCACGCGCACGATGTAGTTGCGTCCCTTGAAAAGCTTGACGCGCAGGTACGCGTTGCGGTCCTCGCCGCTGTCGTCATCGCCCGAGATGTAGACCGGCTCGCCGGCGCCATTGGGCTTCTCGAACAGAACCACCACGGTGTCGGAGGTGCCGAACGTCCGCAACTCGTAGTACCGCGTCGCCGCCGGTGCGAACGTGAAGTTCGATTGTTGCCCCGCGGCGATCTTGAGCGGCACCGACTGCGCCGGCGTCAGCGCCGTGTGATCGCTGGCCGTGAGTGGCGGGTAGAACGTTTTCACCCACGTCTTATCGCGTTCAGAAAGTCCGCCCGCCGGCTGGAGGCCGTTGCGGAACTCCGCCGGCTCTTTGATCAGCCCCGCCTCGAACGGGTAGTGCATGATCGAGTTCGCGTCCCAGCTCGAGCCCTGCACGGTGTCGGGGCGGATCTTGCGGATGATGTTGTAGAAGGTCTTCTCGCGGTCCCACTCGTTCGGCGGCTGCGCCAGAGACGTGTAGACCGCTTCCTCGTCCCACACGATTCCCGCGTTGGGGTTTTGATGTTCGTGTGGGAAGCCAAGCGTGTGGCCGATCTCGTGGACGGCCGTGTCGATCTCACCGGGCCGGGTGAGGTCCCAGCCGAAGTTCATGGTGCGCTGGTCGCGCCCCTGATTGAGAATGTCGCGGCCGATGTACGACCATGCGCCGTCGCCGCGCATGAAGCCGATGCGGATTTCCGCGTCCTCGCGCGCCGCCACTTCCTGGAAGCGCAGCCCGATGCCGACGTCGACCCAGACTTGGAATGCGTCGCGCACCACCTGTTTTTCCGCCTCGTTGGTCGTCCACGGGCGCCACTCGCGCGTGCCGTTCTCGAAGACGACCTCGGCGCCGTCGGTGTTACGGTCGAAGAAGTAGTAGTGCAGCACGGTGCCGTTCACCCACTTCTTGCCGTTCATGATGATCAGCCGCATCCGGCCGGGATTCACGTCCGGCCCAAACCTGCGCGGCTCGACCTGCGGCAGCGAGCAGTAGCTGATCCCGCCGCGGCGCGCGCGGACGGCGCGCGCCGCGCTGGGCGATGCCGCGGCGGCGGCGGAACGCGTGCGTTTGGCGGCGGCATTTCCGTCGGCACCGCGGCGGGCGCGGGCGCGGGAGGAAGATGGGGAAGGGTTGCGACGCTTGGCCATGGCTCCTCCTGGGATGGGCGGTGGGTACAAATATACCCACTCCCATCGGGAGCGCCGCAATTCACCTAAACGGGTGAATCGGTGTCAGGGGGGTGGGATGGCGGAAGCGTTTTCGTAGCCCACGTTCCTGACGGCTTGCGGGCCGAGACGTTCTCGAAGCTGCGCGAGGAAAAGGCTGGCTGGCGCGACCGGCGTGCCGGGGGAGTCGACGGTGCCGCCGGCCAGGTCCGGGCCGGACCAGGGGCGCGGGGCGGACGTCGCTTCGCCGACGCAGCCGATCATCCAGTTCATGACGCCGGGCGGATTCTGAACGAGCAGTTCGGTCGCCGTGCAGTTCCACAGCACGCCCCATCCCATCGACCAGCCATGCCCGGAGCCCATCGAGCCGCGGTTGCGCATTTCGATCCCGCCGCCGTCTTCGGCGCGGCAGTTGTCGTAGAGCAGCCCGGTCGACCAGCGCTGGTGTGATTCTGCTTTTCCCGCACCGCGGAACGTGCAGTTGAGAATCACGACCGGCCCGGAGACGCCCGCGCCGGTGCCGACGAACCAGACGTTGTCCGCCGTCACGCTGCACCGATCGAGCAGCACCTGCGTGCCGTTGGGCGCGAACTCCGCCGGCTTGGATGCCCCCTGGTGCTTCGCCTTTCGCGTGACCGAGACTTTCTGCAACGTGATGCGCCGCCCGCCCGCGCCGACGCCGACGCTGTTCATCGTCTCGTCGATGGCGACGTTGCGCATCCAGCAGTCTTCGCCGGTGATGCGAACGGCCGTGTGATTCGGCTGCGTGTGATTGATCTCTTGAAGCGGCGATTCGATGTGCAGATTTTCGATGCCGATCTGCGACAGCCGCTGCGGCCGCGCGATCTTGGCGACGATGGTCCCGGGCGGGTTGAGATATTTCGCGTCGAAGGAATCG
>JAXDMN010000149.1:0-6513 GCA_034666045.1 Phycisphaerales bacterium
CCGCATGAGTTCGCGCAAGGTTCACGCGGTGATTTTCGATCTCGACGGCACGCTCGCCGACACCTTCCCGCTGATCGTGGCGGCGTGGAACGCGGCCATCACGCCGCATACCGGAAAGACCTATTCCGACGCGGACGTGATCTCGCGCTTCGGCATTCCCGACCCGCAAATGATCCGCCGCGAGCTCGCCGACGCGGCGGGCGAACAGGCGGTCGCGGTCTATCACGACAATTACCTGCGACGACACGCGGAGTTCGTCAAGCCGTTCGACGGCGTGACGGAATTGCTGACGGAACTGCGGCGGCGGAAGGTGCCGCTCGGCGTGATGACCGGCAAGGGTCGCCGCAGCGCGGAGATCACCTTCGACGCGCTCGGCTGGCGCGATTTTTTTGGGGCGATCGTGACCGGCGAGGACGTGACGGCGCAGAAGCCCGACCCGGCCGGACCGCTTGCGGTGGCGCGGGCGCTGAATGTCGCGCCGCACGATTGTGCTTTCGTCGGTGATTCGCCCGCGGACATCGGCGCCGGCAAGGCCGCGCAGATGGTCACGGTGGCCGCGGGATGGCATCCGGTTTATCTCGACGAAATCCGCCGCATGGAGCCGGATGTCTGGGCCGAGACGCCGCTGGACATTCTGCGATTGGTTTAGCGCCCCATAATCCTGGCGGCCGCGCCTCGTTACCGACGGTGTAAATCATTCCGACGGCGCAGTCGCTTTTTCGGTGGAGATGTGCGGCCTGGGCGCTTGCAGGGCGTTGCGGCAAGTTTGCCCTTCTCGGACGTGAATTGCATATCAATTCCCGTGAGAAATGTTGTACTCACGGGAAGGCCGTCGTCCATGCGAAATATTCTTGTCGTCGAAGATACCCAGATCGTCCGCGAGCCGCTCAGCCGGCTGCTCGAAAGCGAAGGTTTTCACGTCGTCAGCGCCGCCGACGGCAGCGAGGCGATGGCCGCGCTGAACGACGAGCAGCAGCCGATTGACATGGTCCTGCTCGATGTGCTGATGCCGCGGATGGACGGCGTGACGTTCCTGGCGGCGATGCGCTCGGACGCGCGCTTCCGCGAGGTCCCGGTGATCGGGCTGACCGGCGTCAGCGACACGGGCCGCCTCGGCCGGCTGCGCGAGCTGGGCGTGAAGGAAATCGTCCACAAGGTGAGGTTCACCTTTGACGGTTTACTGGAAGACATCCGGCGGCACCTGCCGGTGGCGAGTTCGTAACGGCTCTTCGCCCGAGTTCGTAACGGGGCCCGCATCTCCTATCATGACGGCGTGAACACGCTGTGGAATGAACTCGCCAGCCGCGCTGGCATCGAACTGTCGGCGGCGCAGCACGAAAAGCTCGGGCGCTATCTCGACCTGCTGTTCGAAGCGAACGCGCGGATGAACCTCACGCGCATCACCGATCGCGCGGCGGCGGAGCTTCAGCACATCGGCGACTCGCTCACGGTGCTGCCGCACCTGCCGGCGGGCGCGATCCGCGTCGCGGATGTCGGCTCGGGTGGCGGCGTGCCCGGAATCCCGCTGGCCATCGCACGGCCGGACGCGACGTTTCTCCTCATCGAATCGACCAAGAAGAAAGCCGCGTTCCTCAAGCAGGCGATCGAAACGCTGGAGCTGAAGAACGCCAGCGTCTCGGAATGGCGCGCCGAAGAGGTCGGTCATTCCAACAGCCGCGAAAGTTTTGATGTCGCGCTCGCCCGCGCCGTCGCGACGCTCGACTGGCTCGCCGAGTGGTGCCTGCCGCTCGTGAAAAAGGGCGGGAAAATGCTGGCGATGAAGGGCCCCAAGGTCGTCGACGAGCTGCCGGCAGCCCGGCGTCCAATCAAGCTCACCGGCGGCGGAGAAGCGATCGTCCACCCGATCGCCCTGCCCGGCACGGAGCACCGCGTCATCGTCGAGATCCCCAAAATCGCCCGCGCCGACAAGCGCCTCCCCCGCCCCGCCACGCAGGCGAAAGGCAAGCCGATCGCATGAGCGAATCGCCGGGCGGCGAATCGCCCGCTCACGGCTATACTTCCCTCGTCCGCCCCGCAGCAATGAGATACGGAGATCGCCTGCGCGCGGCGCGACGCGAACGAATGTGTCGGCCCTGATCCCGAGGAAGGAGCCGCTGCCATGCTGGTGTTGTCACGACTGCGCGACGAGTCGGTCATGATCGGCCAGGACGTCGAAGTGAAGGTCGTCGACATCCGCGGCGACAAGGTGCGGCTCGGCTTCAGCGCGCCGAATTGGGTTGCGGTTGACCGCACGGAAGTTTTCCTGCAAAAACAAGCGAACCAGCGCAGCGCCGGCTGCCGCGTCAGCCCAGAAGAAAGACAGCATATGGATCCGTTTCTGCGCGCCGCGATCGACGAAGCAATGAAGGGCCTGGCCGAGGGCGGACTGCCGATCGGATCGGTCCTCGTGCGCAACGGTCAGATCATTGGTAGAGGACACAACCGCCGCGTCCAGCACGGCGATCCGATGGCGCATGCGGAGATCGACTGCCTCACCAACGCCGGCCGGCAGCGCACGTACGCCGACACGGTGCTCTATTCGACGCTGATGCCCTGCTACCTGTGCACCGGGGCGGCGGTGCAGTTCGGCGTGCCGAAAGTCGTCGTCGGCGAATCGGTGAACTTCGTCGGCGGCGAAGGAAAATGGGGCAAGTCACCCGACTTCATGCGCGCCAACGGCATCGAATTGATCGACCTGCACGACGCGGCGTGCATCGAGATGATGTCCAAGTTCATCCGCGAAAACCCGCAACTGTGGAACGAGGACATCGGGGCGGATTGACGGGGCGTGTGGTAAAATGACCGCATGCTGCAAAGCGTCGTCCGCGCGCCCAAGACCGCACAAGACATCAACACCGGTGTGAGGCTCGCGCGCATGCACGGGAAGGACATCACGCTCGCTGACGTAGCGCGCGTGCTACGCACGGCGGGGATTCGATACGTCGTCGTCGGTGCGCATGCAGCCAACGGCTACACCGGTCGCCCGCGGACGACGATCGATGTGGATGTCATCGTCCAGTTTCCAAAAAAGGCGGCGAAAGCGGTTGCGGCGGCATTTCCGAACCTCGTCATGCGCGACACGCCGGCCGTCATTCGCTTCATGGCAGGTGAGGATGAGGCGATCGACCTGATGAAGCCAATCGGATCGAAACTCTGGGCGCGGCTGCTCAAAGAAACGCGGCGAGTCATCGTGGATGGCGAATCGGTGCATATTCCGGCGCTCGAAGGCGTCCTGGCGGCGAAATTCGCGGCAATGGCGTCGCCGCATCGACGCGTGATTGATAAGCAGCAGGACGGCGTCGACTTTGGCCGCATCGTCGAAGCGAACAAGAAGATCGATCTGCAACAACTCGAACAGCTCGGCAATCTGGTTTATGCGGGCGGAGGCTCGGCCGTTGTGAAGCTGGTGACGGATGCGCGCGCGGGTCGCCGGCTCGAGTTCTGATTCCGCGGTCATCATGTCCACCCCCATCATCGACTACGCCTCACCCGCCTCGCGGGCGTCGTTGCGGTTGCCGACGCGGAGCGAGATTTACTGGGATGAAACCGGAGGGCGGCTGCGCATCACGCAGGTGCTGGCCGGGCGCGGCGACGCGGTCATGGCGCTGGCGCTCGCCGCGTTTACCTTCCTCATCATGTCGCTCGCGATGCGCAGCATGCTCGCGAAGTGGCACCGCAACCTCGGCGAGATCGCAATCTTCGCTGCGTTCATGGCCGCCGAGGCGATCATCGGCGCGCTGGTCGTCAACAACACCTGGCGGCGGACGCGGCTGACGGTGACCCCGGAGGAGATGACGCTGGTGCTCAGCTCACCATTCGGATCACGGCAGCGATTCGTCTTCCGCAACGAGCAGATCGAGGCCGTGCGCGTGGTCGATCGCGAGCCGCTGCCGGGCACGGCGATCGTGGCGGAGTTGGAGATCTGCATGTGGTCGATGCCGGCGGTACGGCTGTTCGCGGGACAGCCGCGCAATACGCTGATGTCGATCGCGCGGGCGATCAGCACGGTGCAGCCGTCTCAAAGCGCGCCCCCGCCGCCGGCAACGGTGCGAGGCGCTGGCGCGCGCGAGGCTGACGACGCGTGATTTGCGGTTAGAATGGCCGGCGCGTGCAGGAAGCCAATCGCGATGCGTCGATCATTACACCGCCACCCGGAAGCGCCGCGGGCGCGGGCGGCGCGGGTGGCACGCGGATGCAGGCGATTCCGTATCAATCCTCGCCGCGCGCGGGCGGCGCGATGATCGACCTCGACTCCGGCGGCGCGACGATCGACATCACCTATCGCAACCAGCGCGTCTGGGGCATGGTCATCGGCTTCGGCCTGGTCGCGCTGGCGCCGACCGCGAAGATCATTTACGACGCGACGATTCGCCCGGGCAGCGACCCGCCGTCGCCGGTGCTGATCGCGGCCGCGGTGCTGTTCGCGATGCTGGCGCTGGCCTCCGGCGTGCGCGGGCACACGCCGGCGCTGCATCTCGTGGCGGACCCGGGCGGGCTGCGCATGCGCGGCGGCGTGCTGGGTGAAGACCTGCAATGGCGGCGCGACGAGATCGTCGCTGTCACCGCCGAGGACCTCGAGCCGCCGCAGGTGTCGTCGAGGCGGATTTCCATCGTCATCGAGTTCAGTGGCGATGAGTACGTCGTGTTTCCGCTGGCGACGCGCGAGGAGCAGGCGGCGGTCGTCGAGGCGCTGCGGATCGCGCTGAAGCTGACGCCGCCCGAGCCGGACAGGGTTCGGCCGGTGGATGTATGAATCGTTCGGTCGCTGCCCGGTGCCGCTGCTGCTGTTGATGGGATGCGACGGCGAGCGAAGTTGCATCGGCTGCGATAAGCTCACGTGCATGAAGATCGAAAAGCTTCTGTGGCTCCTGATTCTTGCGCCGACCACCGCACTGGCGCAGCTCCCGACTGACTTGCAAAAATCCGACCTGGGCCCCGGCGTGCCGGCCATGCGGGTTCGCCCCGGATATCGCGTCACGCGCGCGTTGCCGGACAAGCAGCTCAAGGACGAAGCGCGCTTCCTCGAATTTTCCGCGGACGGCAAAACCCTCTTCGTCTCCTTCCGCGATCCCGGCTACATCCTCGCCCTGCGCGATCCGGACGCGGACGGCGTCTTCAAGACGACTACCACGTTCGTCAAGGACCGCCGATCCGTGCAGGGAATGGATTTTCACAACGGCTGGCTCTACTTCTCACAGGCCGGCGACGGCTCGGTCTCCCGCGCGCGCGACACGAACGGCGACGGCGTCGCCGACGACGTCGAATCCATCTGCCCGCCCGGCTCCGTCCCGAAAGGCGGCGGCCACCCCTTCGAAGGCCTGCTCGTCACCGACACGACGATCTACCTGACGAGCAGCGATCCGACCAACATGACCGAGGAGCTCGATTCGCCGCGCAAGACGATCTACGCGTTCGACGCCGATGGGAAAAACAAGCGCGTCTTCTGCACCGGCGTCCGCAACGTCGAGAAACTCCGCTTGCGTCCCGGCACCACTGAGATCTGGGGCTTCGATCACGGCTCGGACAATTTCGGCCAGCGCTACGGCGAGAAAACCGGCAAGGACCAGGCCGATCACCGACCTGCTGCCGCCGGAAGAATTGAACCTTTTCGTTGAGGGCGGCTTTTATGGTCACCCGTATCTGTCCGCCAATCGCATCCCGCGCCCCGAGTTCACCGATCGGAAAGATTTCATCGAGCTCGCGAAGAAAACCACGCCGCCCGAGTGGCTCGTTCATGCCCACTGGGCTGTCCTCGGCTTCACCTTCCTGGAAAAAGATCACTTCGGCGTCGACCACCCGGGCGACGTCTTCTTCGCCTCGCACGGAAGCTGGAACTCGATCACGCCGGTCGGGGCGTGCGTGCAGCGCGTGCTCTTCGATGACGTGACCGGCAAACCCTACGGCAGCCTGACCATCGTCGACTGCCAGGCCGATGCAAAACGCCGGCATGCGCGGCCGGTCGATTGCGCCGAGGCGGCGGATGGGACGATTATCTTCTCCTCTGACGAGCCGCCGGCGATGTATCGGATTTCGACCAGAAAATGACTGTGGAAATGTGAAAGACCCACGAAGTTCGCGGTTAGAATAGTCCACGGAGGCCTTAAATGAGCTCACACATTCTGATTTCCCGTTCACATCGATTTCCGATTCGGGGCTCTCAGCCAGATGACAACTCGTCGTGGATCTACGATCGAAGTATCGGTGCATGGAGGTGCCGATCTACTGGCTTGCTGATGTTGGAAGAGGCCACGCACGCCGGGACGCCTGCCCCACCCCCGCGACCGCCCCGCCCAGTCTCTAAGAAGGCCGACATTGAAACGGGCGAAGACATGAAAGGCGAATAGGTGCCAATGATTTTGTTGGTGTCCAATTCAAGAGACTTCGCCACGGACTACATTGTCGCGGAACTTCGCCGGCGGGATGTCCCCTATTCCCGCCTTGACTGGGACTTGATCCACAAAGATCTGGTAGAACTTGACCCTCTCCAGCCCTCATTGCGGGTCTCTGGCGCCG
>JAXDMN010000150.1:0-4800 GCA_034666045.1 Phycisphaerales bacterium
GTCTACGTCGTCGACCGCGCGCGGCGATTGGTCGGCGTGCTGTCGATGCGCGACCTGATCCTCGCGCGGCCGGACCGAAAGATCGCCGACATCATGCGCCGCAACGTCGTCGCCGTCCCCGCCACGATGGACCAGGAAGAAGTCGCTCGGCTGATCCGCAAATACAAATACATGGCCGTTCCGGTCACCGACCGGCAGAACCGCCTGCTCGGGCTGATCACGGTCGACGACGTCGTCGACGTCATCCAGGAAGAGGCGGCCGAGGACGTGCAGCGAATGGCCGGCGCCGGCGCGCAGGAACGCCTGACCAGCCCGTGGCACTTTTCGTTCAAGAAGCGCATCTGGTGGCTCGAAGTGAACCTCGCCACCGCGTTCATGGCCGCCGCGGTGATCGCGATCTTTCAGGACACGATCAAGCAGCTCGCGATCCTCGCCGCCTATCAGACGATCGTCTCCGGCATGGGCGGCAACGCCTCGGCGCAGGCGATGGCCGTCGCGATCCGCGGCATCGCGCTGGGCGAGGTCGACAAGTCGCTCTTCAAGCGGATCCTCTATCGCGAGTTGATCGTCGGGCTCTTGAGCGGCATCACGATCGGGATCACGACCGGGTTGATCGCGATGTTCTTCAACTGGTCGAACAACGGCCCCATCCTGGGCCTGATCGTGATGGTCGCGCTGATCATCAACCACGTGATGGCCTGCATCACCGGCGTCGCGGTGCCCTTTGTGATGAAATGGCTGGGCTTCGACCCCGCGCAGTCGGCGACGATCTTTGCGACGACGGTGACCGACTGTTGCGGTTTCTTCGCGACGCTGGGGCTGGCGAGCATCGCGATCAAGGTGTTCGGGATCACGCAGGGCCATTAGAGCGACTCAACTCAAGCATTGTCATCCTGAGGTACCCCGAAGGATCTGCGTGATCCGTCGTTCCGTACCAGATCCTTCGGACTACCTCAGGATGACAACCCGGCGAGTTGCCGCTCACATGCGCACTGCTCTAGGTTCCGGCGGGCTGCGTGGCGGATTGGCTGGCCGGCCGGGTGGCGGAGGCGAGGCGTTCGGCGAAGCGGCGGGAAAGTTCCTGGCGGACCTGGTCGTCGTTCGCGAACTTGCCGGCCTTCACGTCGGCGGCGACGGCGTCGATGATCTCGATCTGCGCTCGCGTCGCGACGGCGAGCGTTTCCGTCAGCGTCGCGTCGATCGCGCCGACCTGGGCGGCCATCGGGAGCTTCCACTTTCCGTCGACGCGCACGAGCTCCATCTTGATCGTGGCGTCCATCGGCGAGCTGAGGGTGGCGCGGTCGCCTTCGATTTTTTCGGTGAGGGCTTCGATGTCCTCGACGGTGTCGACGTCGAGACCGGGCGCGGAAGCGACGGACGAGCCGGGCGAGGAGGTCGTCGTCAGCGAGCTGGCGCCGAACTTTTGTCTCTCCGCGCCGCGCAGGCGCGCGTTGGCCACTTCAACCTGCACGAGCGAATCGAGGATCTTCTGCTCGGGCGGCGTGGCGGCGTGCAGAAGCGAGCGAAGCGTCGCCTCGTCGACTTCGCCGCGCGAGGCGAAGAAGCTGCGGAGGAGCGCCTTGGGGGACGATTGATCCAGCGCAACGGCGGGCGTGGTGGCGGGCGCGGCGGTCGTCGCGGGCGATGCGTCGGCGTTGGCGAAGACGCCGGTCGCGCTGAGGCAGGCGGCGAGAAAACAGAGGGTTGTAAGTCGTTTCATCCGTGAACGGAAAGGTACCGCAAAATCGCTCGCAACGCATGCTGCAAAACGTCAAGCGCGGCGGCGACGGATGACCAGCGGCGCGGCGAGCGCGATCAGCGCGATCGCGGATGCCGGCTCGGGGAGGAACGTCATGTTCATGTCGTAGGTCTGCGAATAACTTCCGATGCCGAGCCCCTCGCCGCTGGCGGCGACGCCGAGGAGCAATGTCCAGCGGCCGGGCGCGAGCGTGTCATTGAGCGTGCCGCTGGTCGGAATCTGGAAAGTCGCCCCGCCTGGTCCGGTGAGCGATCGGCGATTCTGCAGGATGGTGTTCAGCGTGCTGGTGAGCTGGAAGCCAGTCGGCTCGTCGATGATGTCGAACACCACCTTGTACTGCGAGTCGCCCGCGCTCCAGGTGCTCGTGCTGGCGCCGTGGGTCGCGAAGCCGGAGGCGAATCCGTTGGCGGAGAGGCTGCTGATGCTGATCGAGGAGGTCTGCTTCGCCGCGCCGTCCGGATCGTTGAACGGCAGGAAGCCGGATGCGGGGATGGTCGTGTCGTGCTGGCTGACGATCGCGCCGCCGATGTTATTGACCTGCTTGCCCCACTCTCGCGTGTAACGATCCTGCGAGACCAGGACGACGCCGGCGGGAGCGGTGTCGATGAACATGACGAGCGTAACGATCGCGACGCCGACGGCCGCTGCCCGGCGGCCAACGATTTGGCTCCAGATCATGACGTGCCCCTCGGATGTGGACGACAGATGCCCGGCCCGGCGACGCGCTCGCATCGCCGGTGTCCATTACACCGACCGGGGCGGCGGCTCGCAAGAAAATTTCGCGTGGCCGGACGCCAGTTAGCCGGCCCTGCGCGCCTTGGTGCCGGCGTCGCGGGCCAGTGCCTCGGCCTTGTCGGTTTTTTCCCACGAAAAGCTGCCGTCCGATCCCGCCGCGCGGCCGAAGTGGCCGTGGCGGGCGGTCTGCTTGTAGATCGGCTTGAGCAGGTCGAGGTGCTTGATGATGCCGCGCGGCGTGAGCGGGAAGTGCTTGCGCACAAGCTCCGCGATCTTGTCTTCGGCGATGGACGACGTGCCCTCGGTGCTGACCGTGACGCTGACCGGATTGGCGACGCCGATCGCGTAGGCGAGCTGCACTTCGGCGCTCTCGGCGATGCCGGCGGCGACGATGTTCTTCGCGATGTAGCGGGCCATGTAGCAGGCGCTGCGATCGACCTTGGTCGGGTCCTTGCCGCTGAACGCCCCGCCGCCGTGACGACCGCGACCGCCGTAGCTGTCGACGATGATCTTTCGGCCAGTCAGGCCGGTGTCGCCGTGCGGGCCGCCGATGAGAAATCGGCCGGTCGGGTTGATGTGGAAGACGATCTCTTTGTTCCAGTAATTGTCCGGGATGACCGGCTTGATCACCTGTTCGATGATCTGCCGCTTGGCCTCATCGGCGAAGACTTCGCCTTTGAGCACACTCTCGTCGTGCTGTGTGGAGACGACGACGGTGTGCACGCGGACCGGCTTCTCGTCCTTGTACTCGACGGTGACCTGCGATTTGCCGTCCGGGCGAAGCCACTTCAGCGTTCCGTTCAGCCGCAGCTCGGCCAGGCGCTCGACGATGCGATGCGCGAGATGGATCGGCAGCGGCATGAGGACGTCGGTCTCGGTGCAGGCGAAGCCGAACATCAGTCCCTGGTCGCCGGCGCCCATTTCCTGATCGGTGCTGTGACCTTCCGCGTGATCGACGCCGCGGGCGATGTCCGCGGATTGCGAATGGATCGCGCTGAGCACGCCGCAGTTGTAGTCGAAGCCGATGCCGGGATCGGTGTAGCCGATCTCCTTGATCATGTCGCGCGCGATCTGGGCGGCGTCGATGTAGGCGTCGGTGCGCACTTCGCCGGCGATGACGACCTGCCCGGTCGTGCAGAGCGTCTCGACCGCGACGCGGGTGCTTTCGAGGTTCTTCGGCGCCACCTTGGCCTGCTCGGCGAGGATCGCGTCGAGGATGGCGTCGGAGATCTGGTCGGACACCTTATCGGGGTGCCCCATCGTGACGGATTCGCTGGTGAAGAGGTGCGTGCTGCGACGGAATTGGGAAGACACGGGATCGACTCCGGGAAAAAGGGAAAACGCCCGACCTGCGCCCCATTCGGCGCGCAGCAGGCGGGGGCAAAGAATGTAGCGAAGCGCGGCGGGGTGAGCAAGACGGCCGCCGGGGCGGGTATCATCGCCGCCCATGCTCCTTTCTGCATGGAAAAACGTGCGAAAACCGGTGATCGGGATGCTGCACCTGGCGGCGTTGCCGGGGGCGCCTTTGTACGGCGGCTCACTTTCCGCCGTGCGCGAGGCGGTGCTGCGCGATGCGGCGCTGCTGGCGGAAGGCGGCGTGAACGGGTTGATGATCGAGAATTTTGGCGACACGCCATTCTTCCCCGGGCGGGTGCCGGCGCACGTCGTCGCACATCTGACGGCCATCGCGGCGGAGGTCAGGCGGGTGCTGCCGAATCTGCCGCTGGGGATCAACGTGCTTCGGAACGATGGGCTGTCCGCGCTGGCGATCGCGCACGCCGTCGGGGCGGACTATATTCGCGTCAACGTGCTGTGCGGGGCGCGCGTGGCGGATCAGGGATTGCTCCAGGGCATCGCACACGATCTGCTGCGACTTCGCGCTGAGCTGAAGGCGGAGGCGATCAAGATTTTCGCGGATGTTGATGTGAAACATTCCGCGCCGCTGGCCGAGCGGCCGATCGCGGATGAAGTGGATGACACGCTGCATCGGGGGATGGCGGATGCGCTGATCGTCTCGGGCGCGGGGACAGGAAAGCCGACCGATCCGGAAAAGGTGAAGCTCGTGAAATCCGCGGCGAAGGGTGCGCCGGTATTCTTAGGATCGGGCGTGACGCCGCAGACGCTGCCGGCGCTGCTGCCGTATGCGGATGGATTTATCGTGGGGACGTACTTCAAGCAGGATGGCGTCGCATCGAACACTGTCGACCCCGCGCGCGTGCGCGAGTTGATGCGGCTGCTTTGACGTGGCTTGGGCGTCTCGCCCGAGCGTTCGCCGCGCAGCGGCTGGCCGCCGCGATCACTCGGGC
>JAXDMN010000151.1:0-16146 GCA_034666045.1 Phycisphaerales bacterium
TTGATCGTCAGCGGGCCACATTTTCCCTGGCCGATGTAGCGGTCGTTCCAGCGCGCCACCCAGGCGATTTCGCGCGTCGTGCTGGTGATAAACAGCTCGTCGGCGCGCACGACTTCTTCCTCGCGCAGCGGGCGTTCTTCGACGGTGATGCCAAGTTGTTCGGCGCATTGCAGCACGACTAGGCGCGTGATGCCGGGGAGCACTTTCGAGCCGACCGGGTGCGTGATCAGTTTGCTGCCGAGAACAGCGAAAAGGTTGCTTGACGAACATTCACTGACGATGTCGCGCTCGACGAAGGCTGCTTCGTCAAATCCCTTCGCGGCCGCTTGGTTCTTCGCGAGGATGTGGCCGATCAGGCCGATCGATTTGACCCAGCAGCGTTTCCACCGCTCATCCTCGACGGCCAGCAGTTTCGCGCCCTCGCCCTGCCCGGGTTCGTTCGCGGGCGGCAGCGGCTTGGCGTAGAAAAGGAGCGTGGATGTCGCATCCTTTGGGAAGAGATGGTTCCGCGGTGCGACGCCGCGGGTCGCCTGGAGGTAGATCGTCCCCTCGCGCAGTCCGCAGCGCGGGAGGAAGTCGACGATCGCCTGGCCAATTTCAGCGACGTTCATCGGCAGCGCGAGTTGAATCCCGTCCGCCGATCGTTGCAGGCGCTCCATGTGCTCGCGCAGCGTGAACGTGCGGCCGTTGTAGAAGCGGACGACTTCGTAAACGCCGTCGGCGAACTGAAAGCCGCGATCCTCGACGCCGACGTGCGCCTGCGACATCGGAACGATCGCACCATTGAAATAGACGAGTTGCTCACCCACGCGCCACCACCTTCCGTAGCCCCCGCGCCCTGCATTGCGGACATCCATGTCCGACCGCCGTAATATTATCGGCGATGCCCCCCGCTGCCCAGCAACATGAGACGAAAACCGCGTGGAACGACGCTTTGTTGGCCAACCCACACGCGGTGGCCGACAAGCGGCGAAGAGTGCGCGAGATGTTCGCCGCGATAGCGCCGAGCTATGACATCAATAACCGGCTGCACAGTTTTTGGCAGGATCAGCGCTGGCGGCGGAAGGCGGTTCAACTGGCATCGCTCAAGCCGCTGGATGACGTTGTGGACGTCGCATGCGGAACGGGTGACCTCTCGCTCGCGTTTGCGGCGGGACTGAACCACGCTCGCGAATTGACCATGCCGCGAGAAAACGTCACCGGCAGAGTGATCGGCATCGATTTCACCTTTGAAATGCTGCCGATTGCCAATCGCAAATCGCAAATTGCAAATTGCAAATACATCAATGCCGACGCCCAAGCCCTCCCCCTGCCCGACGAATCCGCCGACGTCGTCTCGATCGCCTTCGGCATCCGCAACGTGCAGGACCCCGCCGCCGCGATGCGCGAATTTCATCGCATCCTCCGCCCCGGCGGACGCGTGATCGTTCTCGAATTTTCGCTGCCGACCAACCGCCTGCTGCGCGGCCTCTACAACTTCTATTTCCGCCAGATCCTGCCGCGCACGGCGACGCTCATCAGTGGCGACAAGACCGGCGCGTACAAGTACCTGCCGGAGAGCGTGAACACGTTCATCGGCCGCGAGCAAATGACGCAGATGCTCGAGGGAACCGGCTTTACAAAAGTCCAGCAGTTCCCCATGACCTTCGGCGTCTGCGTCTGCTACCGCGGCGTGAAAGGCTGAGTGGCGGGTGCGGCGACGGCGGTTTCGAATCGTTCCCACGGCGGCAGATTCGTCTGCTCGCCGGGTTCGCCGGCGATCGCGGCGGCGTATCCGACTTCGCTGGATTGACCGGGACGCTCGACGAGCAGCACGTCGCGCGGCCGGCTGGTGAGATAGAAAACGCGGTCGAGCCGCGCCCATTCATCAAGCTCGCCATAAATCCGCGGCATCGCCGATTCGCTGCCGTTGTCCTCGTTCCCGTTTCGGCCGACGCTATAGAGGATGGCATGCTCGGCGCGCGGAAGGTACGAGATGCGCCGATTGCCGGCCGCCATCGGGTCGAGCGGGACGGCGGGCAAATACTTCGGCACGAGATCATCCAACCGGTGCGGCGGCGCGCCGGCGTAATCGAGCTGATAGAAGCGGACCGCCAGCGCCGTCGCCGCCAGCCGGCGATCGGTAAGCGTTTCAAAATGCCGCCGAACACCGCGATCGGGCGATGACGCGAAGGCGCGGGCGAGCAGATATCGATCCTCGAGCGGCTTGATGGCGCCTAACCGCCCCGCCGCCGTCGGCCAGTCGCTTGTCTCGCACACGATCGCCGCCACCTCAGTTTGACGCTCGATCGCGCGCAGCGCGTTGGCATGGAAATACGGCCGACCGATGTAGCCGAGCACCGGACCGATCTCGTAGTTGAGCGACTTCGCATTTCCGCGACCGATCGATTTGATCGTGTCCAGCGCGAGCATGCGCTCCGCCTGCAGCGCATGTTTTTGCCCCGCCTGGACCTTGCTCTCATCCAATAGCGCCGCGATTAGCTGACGAACGTCTTCCGGCCGCGCTTGTCCTTCACCGCTGCCGATGTTCAGCTCCGGCGCGAACTGCTCGGTGCGAAACGCCGCGCTCTGGTTAATCGCCAGCGTAACGTAGTGCCCAATCTCCGCTGGCGTCTGCTCGCAGGCGTCGGCGACGTACATCATCTGCGCGAGCCGCCGAACGACGAGATCATGACGGCCGTCGTGATGCTCGACCAGCGCCGTCAGCGCGAGGAAATTCGCCAGGTCGCGCATGCCGTTCAACTCGGGCGATTTCAGGTTCTCAAGTATGGGTGAGGACAGGTTGTGATCGAACTGGCAGATCGGCTTGAGCTGCGCGCGTTCGATTCGCCGCAGCGCCGGCTCGTACCACTGCTTCGCCCGCGCGAGGTGCGGCCACGCCTTGGCGTTGACCGGCATCGTCGTCGGCAGCCAATAGAGCGCCTCGCTCTCCGGCCCGTTGTCATCCACAATTGCCGCGGCGGCGAGAAGATCCGCGGCGGCGTTTTCACGCCGTCCAAACGAGCTGCTCGGCGGACGGAAATCCACCGGCATGATGCGCTCGCCGAGCGCGCTCAACTCGTCCACGCGCGCTTGCAACACCCGCTCCACGTGCCAGCCCCATCCCGCATGAAGCGCGGCGAGGCAGACAAACCCGACCAGAACAATCACCGCCGCTCGCCGGCGGCGGAATTTCGGCTTCATTACGGTTGGGCGCGCCTCGGCCATGCCGTCACTCTTCGCCGTGTCCTGTCCCACCGATTCGCCCGCCGTAGCGTCTCCTAGTATCCCCCTCGCATCGGCCTATAATTTGGTCGGCCGAATCGAACCGCGGGCAGTGAAGGGAGTCGCAAAAGTTGGGCGAACGCTATTTTCAGCACACATTTCCGAACGGTCTGACGCTGTTGGGCGAGAAAATGCCCGGGATGCAGTCAGCGGCAATGACGCTCCTGCTGCCGGCGGGCTCATCCACGGACCCGGTGGACCGCCTCGGTTCGGCTACTGTCTTGTCAGACCTCGTCTTACGCGGTGCCGGGCCGCGCGACAGCCGACAGCTCACCGATTACCTCGACAGCCTGGGCCTGCAGCGATCGAGCAGCGTCGGCATCCACCATACCCGCTTTTCCGCCGCCGCACTCAGTGAAAAGGTGATGGAAGGTCTGCCGGTCTACGCCGACATCGTCCGTCGGGCGCACCTGCCGCAGCCGGGCTTTGAAGCGGCGCGCGATCTGGCGCTTCAGTCGCTCGCCGGGCTTGAAGATGACCCGCGCAGCAAGCTGCTCATCAAGCTGCGCGAGTGGCATTTCCCCTCGCCGTACGGGCGCAGCTCGATGGGCAAGAAGGACAACCTCGAGAAGCTGACGGTCGACCTCTGCAAGGCGGACTACGGCCGACGGTATCACGCGCGCGAGTCGATCATCGCCGTCGCGGGCAATGTCGACTTCACGCGCATCCGCGATGAGATCGAGCGGCAGTTCGGCGACTGGAACGGATCGGCCCCGCCGTCGCTCGAGATCATGCCGCCGCCCGGAAATTTCCATCACGAGCGGCAGGAGTCGGAGCAGACGCACATCGGCATCGCCTATCCGTCGATCCCGGAGACGCATGACGATTACTACACCGTCCGCCTCGCGATGGAAGTGCTCAGCGGCGGAATGAGCGGGCGACTTTTCACCGAGATCCGCGAGAAGCGCGGCCTGGTCTACAACGTTTGGGCCGGCTACTCGAGCCTCAAGGGCCAGGGGAGCATCCTCGGCTACGCCGGCACGAGCAACGATCGCGCGCAGGCGACGCTGGAAACGTTCATCACCGAGCTGCATCGTTTCAGCGACGGCGTTGCAAAGGAAGAGCTGGAACGCGCCAAGACCGGCCTGAAAGCGGCGACGATCATGCAGGGCGAATCCACGTCCGCCCGGTCCGGCGCCATCGCACACGACTTCTTCATGCGCGGGCGAATTCGCACGCTCGATGAAATCAAAAAAGCGATCGACGCCGTCTCGCTGGAGCGCGTCAACACGTATCTGGAACGGAACAAGCCGGGGCCGTTCACGATTGTGACGGTCGGGCCGAAGGAACTGTCGATTCCCAAGTGATGTCACGGCGAATGTCGATCCTCGCGCTGGTTTTATTGTGCGCGGCCGCGTCGTCTTTGCGCGCAGGTGCGGGCGAAGTGAAACTCCTGCGCGTGCCGGACGGCGGGATCCAGCCGCAGGTCGTCGTTGGCGGCGACAAGACCGTTCACCTGATCTACCTGACGGGCAAGCCGAACAAGGCGGAGATCAATTATGTTCGCTCGCGCGACGGCGACGCGACATGGAGCAAGCCGCTGGGCGCGAGCACGTCCGAAGCGCCGGCGATCGCGAGCGGGACGATTCGCGGCCCACACCTCGCCGTCGGGCCGAGCGGGATCGTGCACGTGGCGTGGATGGCTTCGCCGAAGGCGATGATGTACGCGCGGCTGCCGGCGGACGGGCAGGCGTTTGATCCGCCGCGGAATCTCGTCACGGTTCACGCCGGATTGGACGGCGGCGGATCGATCGCGGCGGCGGCGAATGGCCGCGTGTACGTTGCGTGGCACGCACCGGCGAAGAACCCCAACGGCGACGAGGCTTCGCGGCGCATCTGGCTCGCAACTTCAACCGACGACGGCCAGACATTTTCCGCCGAACGCGCCATCTTCGACCGCCCCACCGGCGCATGCGGCTGCTGCGGCATGCGACTTTTTGCCGGCAAAGACGATATCGAGTGCCTCTATCGCGGCGCCAGCGACGTGACCCACCGCGGCCTGTTCCTGCTCGCGTCGCACGATGACGGCAAATCGTTCGCCGGCTCAGAACTCGCGCCGATGGACCTGGGCGTTTGCCTCATGAGCACCGTCGCGTTCGCCGCCGACCGCGACGATGTGCTGGTCGCGTGGGAAACGCTGGGGAAAATTTTCTGGGGTCGAATCGCGCATGGCGACGGAACGTCGGTGGATCGTGCGATTCCAGCGACGGGCAACAGCAAGTCGCAGAAGCATCCGTCGCTCGCGATTTCGCCCTCCCGGGACGTTTGTCTCACCTGGACCGAAGGAACGCGCTTCGGCAAAGGCGGCTCGCTCGCCTGGCAGGTCTATAATTCCAACGGCGAGCCCGTTGCCCAGCTTGGTCACGCGGATGGCGTCCCGGCCCACAGCGTCCCCGCCGCGTTCTGCAACGAGCAAGGCGAATTCATCATCCTCTACTAAACACCGAAAACCATGGCCCTCAAATTTCATTACAAGCAGCTTCCCAACGGCCTCGACATCATCGCCGAGGAGAACCCGGATTCGCATTCCTTCGCCGCCGGCCTGTTCGTCAAGACCGGCTCGCGCGACGAAGACACGGCCGTCAACGGCGTCTCGCACTTCCTCGAGCACATGATGTTCAAAGGCTCGGCGAAATACGGGTGGGAGGACGTCAACCGCATCTTCGACGAGCTCGGCGCGCGCTACAACGCGTTCACCAGCCAGGAGATGACCGCGTATTACGCCAACGTCCTGCCGGAGTTTACCGAGCGGACGATCGAGCACCTCTCGCACCTGCTTCGGCCGGCCATCCGCAACGAGGATTTCACGACCGAGAAGAAAGTCATCCTCGAAGAGATCGCGATGTACCTCGACGATCCCGGGCATCGCGTCTACGAAAAGCTGATGGAGGTGCACTTCGGCAATCACCCGCTCAGCATGAGCATCCTCGGCTCGGCGGAGTCGATCCAGAAGCTCGAGCGCGATCAGATGGCGAACTATTTCACGCGCCGCTACGGCCCCGGCAACATGGTGCTGGCCGTCACCGGGCGGCTCGATTTCGATGAGATCGTGCGCCTGGCGGAGAAATACATGGGCGCCTGGCCGCGCGTGGAAGCGCCGCGCGAGCAGCCGCAGCCGCTTTACAAGGTCCAGAAATTTTCCATGAGCGACGCGAAGTTGAACCGCATGTACACGATGGCCATGACCCCCGGGCCCAGCGCCCAGGACGAGCGCCGCTTCGCCGCCCGCGTGCTCGCCGACGTGATCGGCGATTCCGACGGGTCGCGCTTCTATTGGGCGCTGGTCGATAACGCGATCGCGGACGAGGCCGACTTCGGTTTTTATCCGCACGACGGCTGCGGCAGTTTTTATCTGTCGCTGACGACGGATCCTGAGCGCACGCAAAAGGCCCTCGACATCGCGATGCAGGAGCTGGAAAAGGTCAAGACGGACCTGAACGACGACGAGATCGAGCGTGTGAAGAATAAAATTGCCAGCTCGCTCGTTCTCTCCGGCGAAGTTCCGCTCGGCCGCATGCGCGCGATCGGCGGGCAGTGGATCTACAACAAGGAATACCGCTCGCTCGAGCAGGACATGGCCACGCTCATGAGCGTGAACCGCGGCACATTGCAGAAGCTGATGCAGGATTATCCGTTCGACCCGATGACGATCGTCACGCTCGGGCCGTCCGAAAAGTCGGCTGAGTGCAAAACGTGACGCGCTGAGTCGTTTACCTCGTCGCGGCGGTGGAAATGAAATCCGCCAGTTCGTTCACGCCTGAAATGTTCTCGAACAACACGTGATTACGCGACAGGATCTTCTGACGCACCGATTCCCGCCACGCCGGATCGTTCGCCAGCCTTAGCGCGATCTCGACATACTCCTCCGGCGTCGCGGCGACACAGTCATCGATATCCATCGCGCGATACATCGCGTGCGTGAAGCGCCCGCGGAGGTATGACGTCGGCATGGTGACGACCGGCCGGCCCTCGGCGAAGGCGACCATGCTCGTGTCGCCGGCGCCGAACGGGAAGGGCGCAAGCATCGAGTCGCAGAGGTTGTTCAGCGCCGCAAAATCTTCGCGCGATACGCGATCGATGAAGCGGATGCGGTTGACCGCGTCGCCACCGTACGTCGCCGCGAGGCGGTCGGTCACCATCTTGTCCCAATTGGCAGCGCGGGTTTTCGGGATGAGGATGAGAGCCTTCGGGTCACGGCGCACGATCTCGCCGAAGACGAAGTCGAACTCGGGGTGCAGCTTGAATGTCGCCTGGAGACAGGCGTAAAGGTGCGCGTCGGCCGGGAGATTGAAATACGCGCGATCGCGTTCCGGCGCCGGCGGCGGCTGGTAGTAATAGAGCGGCAGGCCTTTCAGGCGCACGAGCTTCTCGGTGTAATTTGCCTCGGCGTCCGCCGCTTCGGCGAGATCGCTGGAGATGAAATAATCGACCGAATCGAGGCCGCTCGTCACCGGATGTCCCCACATCGCGGCCTGCACCCGCGCGAGGCGCGAAAACGCGAGCGACCAGGTGAAACCTTCCATGCCGAGATCCGTGTAAATCAGCACGTCGAGGTTCAGTGACAAGATCGTCTGCCGCGCCGCAGGCAGCGCGGGCGGCAGATCGATGTGTCGATCGGCGTGCGTCCGCATCGAGCGCGCGACCGCGTCGTCGTGCCGCGCCGCCGAAATGACGATCACTTCAAATTGCTCGCGCGGCAGTTTTTCGACCAGTCCCTGCGTCCATAGTCCAATCGTGTGGTCTTTGAACAGTGTCGAGATGAAGCCGACGCGGATTTTCTCCCCCGCCCGCCGCGGCGGAAGTGGCGCGTCCGCAGGCGGACGATGCAGCAGCGCGATCTCGCGCATGATCTCGCGATCGGGCAGGCCGGCGTACGGCAGATAGAACGGCGTGCGCGCGACGGAATTCGTCAGGTCGATCGTCACGTTTTCGCGTCGCAGCTTTCCCACCTCGTCAGTGAGTCGATTCCGCCACGTCTGAACCTGCTCCAGCGACGTGTAGATCGGCGGGATGAGCGTCGCGGTGTTCACGCGCGCGACCGGCGACGGACGCAGGCGGATCGCCTCATTAAAATGCGACAGTCCTTCCTCGTAAAACCCCGCGTCCCACAGGCCGCGGCCGAGTTTTTCCTGCGCATCGGGCGAACGCGGATTCACGCCGACGGCACGGCGGAGCAGCGCGATCGACTCGTCCGGGCGCGATTGTTTCTTCAGCAGCAGGGAAAAATTCACCAGCGTGTTGACGTGATTCGGATGACGGCGGAGGACCGCCTCGTAGTTCACGATCGCGCCCGCGACGTCGCCGGCGGCCTCCATCGCGGCGGCGAGCCCGCCGTGCGCATCCGCATTGTGCGGCGCGACGCCCATCGCGGCGCGAAACGCTTGCGCCGCGTCGCCGGGGCGGCCGATCTCGAGAAAGATGTTGCCGAGGTTGAGTTGCGCCGGCAGGAAATCCGGCTGAAGTGACGCCGCACGCCGGTAACAAGCGATCGCGTCCGCCGCCCGGCCCTGCGCGCGGCGGACGGTGCCGAGGTTGCTCAGCGCCAGCGGATAGTTCGGCTTGAGCGCGATCGCCCGCTCCAGCGCCGCCGCCCCCTCATCGAAACGGCCGAGTCCGCGCAGCGCGTGGCCGAGATTCGCATGGACGTCCGGGAGGTTCGGAATGATCGCGGCCGCGCGCGTCAGCCAATCGACCGCTTCCGGCAGGCGGTTCTGCTGGAGAGTAATAATGCCGAGCAGGTACGTCGCGTCCGCGCTCGTCGGCTGCGACTGCAACACCTGCCGGCACGCCGCTTCTGCGCCGGCGAAATCGCCCGATTGAATGCGCTGGCGGGCGAGGTTGAGGTTCTCCGTTTGATCCACGCGATTAGTAACCCGACGCCTGCGCGTTGTCGTTACCCTGCGCCGTGCGGATGCGCTGGAGCAGCGCGACGCGCTCGGCCGGCGTGAGCGGTTCGACGACCAGCGTCAGTTTCCCGGTTTCCACCGCGACGTTCACCACTTTCACCGGCACCGAATCGCGCTCGCCCGCGATCGGGAGAAACAGCACCGGCTCGGCCGCTTGCTTGCCGGCGACGGCGAAGAGCAGCCGGCTGAGCGTCGCCGCCATCGCCGGGAAATTCGCCGCTCCGCTCGCGTCGATCTGCGCCTGCGCGCGCCACACGGGCATGTGCCGCCGGCTTGATTGGACGAGCTGCTCGCGCCACTTGACCCACATCCCCTCCGGCAGCGGGAGCCTGCCGCCGGTGACGCGAACGACGTCGAGCCGCAGTTTGCCCTGGGCGTCGAGTTGCGGCCGGAACTGAAAGCTGGCGACCGCGCCCAGCTCGCGCAACCGCCCCGCGAGGATCAGGCGATCGTCCTGAAGGACGATGCGCGGGTCCTCGAGGTATTCAGCGTACTTGTCGCGCCAGCCGTGCAGCGTCGACCACTTGTCGAACAGCGCGTTGAGCTCTTGATCGCTGAACTCGATGACATGAGAGGCCTGGGCGCGCGGCGCAGTCGACGCGACGCGATGCGCGGGGTCGTTTGCGTTCCGCTCGGCCCGCTGCGCGTCCGCCCGCAGCGTCGCCGCCCAGTTCTGCGCGTCGATCATCTTATTTTCCGCGGCCCGCGCCAGTTGCTCGCGCTGCGCGTCGGTCGGTCGTTGCCCGGCCACGTCGCCGTACCAGGCCGGCGTGCCCTTGAACATCACAACGCCGACGACCGATAACACGATGACGACCGCGAGCAGCGCGGCAACGGCGAGCAACACTTTGCGGAGGAGGTTCTTCATCAGATGTCAGTTTTCATCGCGTTGCCGGCGAAGTCTAGCGGAAGAGTCGGCGCAGTCGCTACAGGCGATCCACCCGCAAACACGAGCGGCCATCCGCGCGCGGCACCCATCCGACACGGGTCCAAAAGGAATGTTACGTTGACGACATGCCAGGAAGGACTTCCGTCGACGCTGCGCCCACCACGCGATCCCCCCGGTCAGCCATTACAGCGGCGAAACGGCCGCGGTTCGTCCACTCGCGCCAGATCGAAAAAGCCCCGCCGTTGCACGGCGAGAAGCCGTACGCGGAACTCGTCGTCAAGTCATTTGACGGGCCGGTTCTGCGCCTCAGTGAGCGCATGAAGCTGCTCGAGGAGGCGGACAATCGCAAGATCCGTCGCGGCGATGCGCTGGATCTGATCGTCGCGACGCAGCAGGAACTCGAGGCGAAGCACGCCGTGAAGAAGCCGCACACGCTCGAGATCTTCTTCAAGCAGTATGCCGTCTTCGTCGTCTGCTACGTCGCCTTCGCGCTGATCTGGTGCATGGTGATGTCGCTGTCGCCGAGCAAGGCGAGCACGAGCAGCGCCGCCGCAGCGAGCGAATCACAGGTGCACGCGGCGCGTGTAGACCCACCATTCAATCAGTAGCAGCGGCAACGCCGCGCACGCGACGAGCCACCACCACAATTCCAGCCGCGACCGCCCCGCGTTGGTTTGCAGCGTCTCGCCGATCCCGCCCGGCGCGTCCGGCACCGGCACCGTGTTGCTCTCGCTGAAGTCGAGCAGGTTCACCGCGATCTGATCGAACGGCGGCACGGGCGGATCGAGCGCGTAGACGCCGACGCGGTTCAGCGACTCCAGCGCGATGTCGCCGTCCGGCGGGATCTTTTTCACCTGCCGCCCCATCGGCCCGGTGATCACGAGCTGCGTCGCGCCCGGCGCGGATTTCTGGATCAGTCCGCGCTGGATCTTCGGATTCGCGCCCGGCTCAAACTGCGGCCTCACGTCCATTTCCGATCCAACCGCGAGGAATTGCATCAGGTTGTACATGAAGTTCGGGAACGTCGCCTTCAGCGGCCAGGTACTGTCGCCGACGTCGAACGCCATCACGAAATGCGTCGCCATGCGGTCGCGATACAGCACCATGAGCGGCCCGGTCGGCCCCTCCATCAGCACTTCCGCTTCGGGCGGAACCTTGAGCTGGATCGGGTCGGCGAACGCATGGCTGCCCAGCGGGAGATGCCGCAGGATCGGATGATCGCGCTTCCAGTCGATCACGCCGACGACCTTCGACTTCTCTTTCGACTGCGGGACGTATACGGGAACATTCCCGGTGATTTTCGAGTTGGGCGGCACCGCGCCGTAGTAAACAAAATTGCCGGCGTTCGGCATGTACTTCGGCTGGTAGCGGTCGAAGATGATGACGTCAAAATTGTCCGGCTTCTTGTTCTCGTACGCCGCCGGGATCATCTGCTCCGGCTTCTGCAGGCTGAGCGAGCGCATCGCCAGCTCGAGGAAATAATTTCCCTCGGTGACGAGCAGCACCGCGAGATTCTTCGGCGGCGGCACGACGACCGACGCGGCGTCATCCGCCGCCAGCTTGTCGTTCTCCCGCGCCATCTGCTCGACCTTCACGACGCCCGCGGTCGTCATCTCGATGGTGAACTCGACGCTGTCCTTGATCGTTTCCTTGTTCCGCTGCTGCTCGGTCCAGCGCTCGGGCACGAGCTTGGTGCCGGCGACGGTGCGAACCTGCCCGTCGACCGTGAGCTGGACATCCGGGCTCACCGGATCCGGGCCAAAGTTCGCCAGCCGCGCGAAAATCTGCACTTCCGCTGGCCGCTCGTAATTTCGCTTGGCATTCATCGCGACGATCGCGACGTTGCCCGTCTTGTCTGAGCCGATCTTGTCGTATTTCAGATCGCCGCGGATCGAAAGATCGGCGGCGTCGCTGACGCGCCCGTCCGAATAGAGCCACACCTGCGGCCGCGTCCGCGCATCGACGCGGAGCTGCTCCGGATTAAAGTTCGTCTGCGCCTCGGCGAACTGGTACGCCATCTTCAGCTTGCTCTTCTTGTCGGTCTGCTGGATGGCGTCGATCTGCCGCTTGAGGTCCGAGACGTTGCTGGTGAATGTCTGCATGATCTCGGCCGTGTCGTCGAACGCGATCACCATCGCCTGCGAATTCCGCCCGAGCGTCTCGACGAGATTCTTCGCGCGGCGCTTCGCTTCATCGAGGCGCGTCTTGCCCTTGTAGTCCGTGTCTTTCGTCCCCATCGACGCCGATCGGTCGATCAGCAGTACGCTGATCTGCCCCGCTCCCGGCGTAAAATGCGTCACCGGCCGCGAAAGCGCGAGCAGCAACAGAAGCAGCAGGAGCAACTGGAGCAGCAGCAGCAAATTCCGCCGCAGCCGCTGGAACGGCGCGTTCACCTGAAGGTCCTGCACCGCCTTCTTCCAGAGCAACGTCGACGACACCGCGAACTCGCGCCGGCGAAGCTTGAGGAAGTAGAGGACGAGCAGCGACGGGATCACGATGCCCGCCGCCAGCGCTGCCATCCAGGGGTTCAGGAATGTTGGGAACCACGACATCGCGATCTACTCCTCACTCGCCGCATGGTGAAACCTGTCATCCCGAGGTACTCCGAGGGATCTCGGACACTTTTCAACTCCGAGATCCCTCGGAGTACCTCGAGATGACGGTGTTCGATTCGGTTTGTATCTCACCCGTGGCGACCATCAGATCTACCATCGCGGGGTTCGTTTCAGCGATCAACGCGATCTTCTTCTCTCGTCGCCATCCCTTGATGCGTTTTTCAGCGGCGATTGCGTCGTTCACGCTCGCGAACTCTTCAAACCAAACCAGGCGATCGCAGTTGTACTTGGCCGTGAAGCCCGGGACGAGCTTGGCCTTGTGCTCGGCGATGCGGCGCTCCAGGTCGTTCGTGACGCCGACGTACAGTACGCCGGATTTGCTGGCGACGATGTAGACGTAATACGTTTTCATCAGAGGCGCTCGCGTCGTGCACTCCGAGAGCCCTCGGGTCGCTACCGCTCCCCTCGGGATGACATTGCTGGCGATCATCCGAGTAATCCGCGCTCGCGCAGGTAGTTCAGCACCAGCGTATCGAACGGCACCGCCGTGCTCGTGAACAGGTACGTGCCGCCACGCCGCGTCACGTATTCTTTCAGCCCGAGGCAGTAGGCGTTCAGGTTCGCCTTGTACTGCTTGATCAGCGGCTGCGTGATGCTCACCTCGGCCATGTCGTCGTCTTCCATGTCGCGCAGTTTCAGGTCGCCCTGCAGGTCCGGCTCGATCTCCTGCGGCGAGAGGATCTGCACGGCGAAGAGGTCATACTTTCCGCCGGCGACGTAGCGGAGGCCGTTTTCGTAGCCGCCCTTGTCGAAGAAATCACTCAGCACGACGCAGACGCCCTTATGGCGATGGGCCAGGGCGAAACGCTTGCACGCCTCGGACATGTGCGAAGTCCCGGACGGTTGGAGCTTGCCGATGAAATCGAGCATCTGCGCGACGCGGCGGCGGCCGCGGATCGCGCCGGTCTCGGCGACGACGCCGTCCGCCATCGCGACCACGCTCACGCGGTTGTAATTCACCAGGCCGATGTATCCGAGCGCGGCGGCGACGCGCTTCATGTACATCGCCTTGTGCGGATCGCCGAAGTCGCAGCTCTTGCTCACGTCGACCAGCACGTAAAGCGAAAGGTCTTCCTCTTCCAAGAACAATTTCAGAAAGAGCTTGTCGAGCCGCGCGTAGATGTTCCAGTCGATGAAGCGAAGGTCGTCGCCGACGACGTAGTTGCGATAGTCGGCGAACTCGACGCTTTGCCCACGTCGCTTGCTGCGCCGCTCGCCCTTCATCTTGCCGGCCAGCAGCTTGCGCGACATCACGTCGAGCTGGTCGAGCCGCGCCATGAAGGTCGGGTCGAGCAGCAGCTCGTTCTTCGGCTTTGTGGAAGTCGTTGTCGCAGCGGATACGGTCATGAGTGACGGCCCTTAATGACTGACATTGATTTCCTTCGGGCGATCCTTGCTGTTGAGCAGCTTTGCGATCTCTTCCGCCTGCTTGCGGTCGCGGCAGACGATCGCGAACTCGTGCTGCCCCTGCTTGCCGTTCCAGACGGTGTACTTGCCGCCCGACCCCATCGCGACGCGTACCTTGCCGATATTCTGCGGAATCGTGTACGTCGGCATCAGCTCACGCCGCCATCAACTTCTTGAACAGCGTCCAACACACCGCCGCCAACAAAACCACGCCGAGCGGCGGGACGATCAGCAGGAAAAAGAGAACGAACAGCTTCGTCCCCTTGTCCGGCGCCGTCGCCGCGGTCTGCGGCTCGATTCGCGGCGGATCGACAAACTGCGCATGCCCGTCGGGCAGCGGCACGGCGATGAGCTCGGGCGCCGGCGGCATATCCTCCGGCGGCAGGACCGGCGGCAGCGGATCATACCCAGGGTCGTCATTCATCGTGTCAGCTCTGTCCATGCAGTTCGTCAACGCCACGGAGAGTGGAAGATCGCCATGCGAAGTCCCGAAGCGATCAGAAAGATTGCGGCCGCAAGGAGCAACGCGAGAAAGAATCGAATGATAATTTGCGCTGGAGACAACCGCTTATACGCCGGCACGTTCGACGTATCCGGCGGTGGCTGCGGCGGCTGCGCATACTCCAGGGTTTCCTTCATCGCGCCCCCGCCGTCGCCTGCATGGGGACTTCGCCCTCGACCTGCGTCGGCGCTTCGGCGATGACTTTTTCCAGGACCATGTCGGTGGTGATGCCCTCGGCTTCGCCTTCAAAGTTGAGGATCACGCGGTGACGCATCGCGGGGATCGCGACGTCCTTCACGTCCTTGAAACTCACGTGGAACCGCCCGTCGAGGAGCGCGCGAACTTTCGACGCGAGCACGATCGCCTGCGCTGCGCGCGGCGAGGCGCCGACTCGCAAGAACTGGTTCACCATCGGGATCGCGTAGATGCCCTGGGGATGCGTCGCCAGCACGCAGCGAATCGCGTAGTCCTGCACATGCGGCGCGACGACAACCCGGCGGATGAGCTGCTGGTGCTGCTTGATCCGCTCGCCATCGAGCACCGGCTGCACTTTCACATCGCGGCCCATTGTCGTGCGATTCAAAATCTCGTGCAGCTCGCTTCGGCCGCTGTATTGGACCTGGAGCTTGAAGAAAAAGCGATCGAGCTGCGCTTCCGG
The DNA here is from genome assembly GCA_034666045.1 of Phycisphaerales bacterium. GTDB lineage: Bacteria > Planctomycetota > Phycisphaerae > Tepidisphaerales > Tepidisphaeraceae > JAICTV01. Next base: position 15,242 of record JAXDMN010000151.1, read on the forward strand.
GAGCGGATACGTTCCTTCCTGCTCGAGCGGATTCTGCGTCGCCATGACGAAGAACGGCTCTTCGAGCTTGCGAACCTGGCCGCCGGCGGTGACCTGCTTTTCCTGCATCGCTTCGAGCAGCGCGCTCTGCGTCTTCGGCGTCGCGCGATTGATTTCGTCGGCAAGCACGATCTGGGCGAAGATGGGCCCCTGCATGAACTGGAACGCGCGGTTGCCCTGCTCGTTCTCCATGATCACGTTGGTGCCGATCACGTCGGCGGGCATGAGGTCCGGGGTGAACTGGATGCGATTGAATTTCAAATGCAGCGCATCGGCGAGCGTGCGAATGAGCGCTGTCTTGCCGAGCCCGGGCACACCTTCGAGCAGCGCGTGGCCGCCGACGAAGAGGCACGTCAGCACGCCGTCGATGATTTCCTGATGCCCGACGATGACCTTGGCGATCTCCGTCTGCACCGCGCGGTAGTCGCGGCGGAAGGCGTCGCACATCTGCTGAACCTGCGGATCCACGCCGGGAACGGTCGCCTGCGTCATAAGCTCCTCAATCGCGGGAAAGTTCACCCTTTTTGCGGAAGCATCGTATTCGGTTGGGGTGTGAAATTCGAGTCAGGCGCTCGCCATGTCGGCGGTGGCCTGTTTCAGCGCATCGAAAAGCTCCGCTGCCCGGTGCGATCCGATGAGCAGCTTCTCGCCGCTGACGAGACGCAGGCGAACGCCTTCCTCGCCCGCAACGGTGTACGCGGTTGTCGAATCGCGCAGCGACCACTTGATGCCCCACCCGCCAAACTCGCGTAGCGGTTGATAAGTGTCAGCTTCGAACGATTCGATCTGCGCGATCGCGATGCGGCGATTGTGAAACGGAAAGAACTGCAGTCGCAGGCCCGCGCTGGTGACCGTAGTGCTCAACC
>JAXDMN010000152.1:0-4073 GCA_034666045.1 Phycisphaerales bacterium
GACCGCCCGCGCGGTCGCGGAGCTGATGCTGCTCGGCACGGTCGAGCTCCTCACCGCCCCCGGTCATCCGCGCGGCTGCCTCGCCGTCCAAAGCGCGCTCGCCGGCGGCGAAACGTCCGAATGCATCCGCCGCGAGTTGATCGCCCACCGCGAGGCCGGCGTCGCGGCGCTGCGCAAGCGCTTCCAACGCGCCCGGCGCGAAGGCGACCTCCCGCGCAACGCCGACCCGGCACATCTCGCCAGGTATATCGCGACGATCGCTCACGGATTGGCGGTGCAGGCTGCGAGCGGCGCGACGCGTACGGAGTTGATTCGAGTGGTGAAAACTGCGTTGCGCGCGTTAGAACCCGACTTACAGAGTCCCGCTCCGTCCCGTTTGCGGTGACAGTTCTCTTGGTGTCGGCGCGTCAGATCTGGTACTGCGGGATCTTCAACAACTCCCCGTCCTTCAGCGCCGACTGGTGCGCGACAATGCCGCTCACCGTCATGTTCAGCGCTTGCGCGATGTCGACGAGCGGCTTGCGGTCCTGAAGGATCGCGGTGACGAACTCGTTCATGAGATAGCCGTGCGACCCGCCGTGACCGCCGGGATCGACGGTCGGCGGGAGCGCGGGACGCTTGGTGTCCGGGAGCTTCTCGGTTGCGCCGTCGTACTTGCCGTAGAACGACGCTTTCTGCCCGCGGATGCGACCCATTTCACCGCCGACGCCGGGCGTGTCCCAACTGACCGCCATCCGCGCGCTGCCGCCTTCGCTTGTGCGGAACAGCGCGATCTCCGTGCCGAATGGATTTTTGTACGGATTGTTCTCCGGCCGCAGGTGCGCGATCGTGCTCGGCATACCCATGCACGAAACCTCGGTGAAGCTGCCGCCGGTCACGCCTACGAAGTAAGCATTCGAATGCGTCGGATACCACTGCGGCGGCAGCCCGACGCGCCACCCTTTGTACGAGTCGATCGGCGTCGCCATGTAGTGGTAATACTCGCCCTCGGCGTAGACGAGCTTCCCGAGCCCGCCGGCGTTGTAGATCGTGCGCATCGCGTGAAGGTCGGCGTGGAAGTACGACGTCTCGAACATCATGTACTTCAGCCCGCGCGCGGCCTTGACCGCTGCGAAGAGTTGCTCGCCCTCCTCGAGCGTTCCGAAGCACGCCGGCACCGCGGAGGCGACGTGCTTGCCGTGCTTGAGCACCTCGATGCAGTGCTTCGCGTGATTGGGCGCATCGGTCGCGACGAAGACCGCCTCGATCGCGTCGTCTTTCACGAGATCTTCCAGCGACGCATACGTTTTCGTGCAGCGCGCCGCCTTCGCGAGTCCCGCGCAGCGATCGGGAACGAGATCGCTCACCGCGACGACTTCGACATTCGGATGATCCTGAAACGCAAACGCCGCCGCGAACTGACAGACGCCGTACCCGACCAGCCCGACGCGAATCTTGCGATCGGATATCGGCGTCCAGTCTTTCGCCTGATTCGGATCCGCCGCGGTTTTCTCGAATCCCTGGATGGGCTTCTTCTCCTCCGCCCTTGCCGCCGCCGAACCCAACCCGACCGCCGCAGCGCCGATCCCCATCGCCTGAAGAAACGTCCGTCGCGTCGTGCCGTCGAGCATGAAAGATCTCCTTGCCTGCCCCGTTGAGATACTCGCCGCGCCGCGACGCTGTTGCCGCACTCGCCTTTTGCATTTTCCCGTTCAAAATCGTGTTCCGATAACCATCGGCGACGCACATCCCTCAGAATTTCACACCCGCCATCCAAGCTGGTGCCCGCGCCGTCCGATCACGTGTATAAGGTCTGTTGCCTTTGTTATGATGCCCAGTCCGCGCGCTGTTCCGCGCGGCTGAGCAGGTCGAGTCAGTAAGGAAGTATTATGGACGTCACAATCATCGGTTGCGGTTACGTCGGGCTGGTCACGGGCACTTGTCTGGCTTCGATCGGACACACGATCCGCGGCGTGGAGAAGGACCAGGCGAAGCTCAAGACCTTGCAGGACGGCCACTGCCCGATCTTCGAGCCCGGCCTTCAGGAACTGATGCAGGAAAATTACGCGTCCGGGCAGCTTCAATTCACTGATGACGTGAAGTCCGCCGTCAAGGACGCAGAGGTCGTCTTCCTCTGCGTCGGCACGCCTCCGAAGCCGGACGGCACCGTCGACATGAGCTACCTCGAGCAGGCCGGCAAGGAAGTCTGCGATGCGCTGGCCGAAAATAACAACGAGTACATGGTCACGATCATCGTGAAGTCGACCGTCCCCGCCGGCACGAACCGCAAGCTCTACAGCTTTCTCAAGCAGCAGACCAAGGCGTTCGTGCAGGTCGTGTCGAACCCGGAATTTCTTCGCGAAGGTTCCGCCGTCGCAGACTGTCTCGCGCCCGACCGCATTGTCGTCGGCGGCGAATCGCCGGAAGCGTTTCGGATGATGCGGCGTCTGTACGATCCGCTCATCAAGCGCGAAGAAAACTTCATGACGATGAACTGGGAATCCGCCGAGCTCACGAAATACGCCGCCAACTCGATGCTCGCCGCGCGAATCTCGTTCATGAACGAGATGACGATCCTCTGCGAGCACTACGGCGCCGACATCGAAGACATTCGCAAGGGCATCGGCTCCGACACGCGCATCGGTCCCGCGTTCCTTCGCGCCGGCTGCGGTTATGGCGGATCGTGTTTCCCGAAAGACGTCGCCGCGATGGAGCACATCTCGCGAACCGCCGGCTACGAGTCGCTCTTTGTTCACGCGATCCAAACCGTCAACAAAAACCAGAAGAAACGCTTCGTCGACAAGATCGAAGCGAAGCTCGGCCGCGCGATCAGCGGCTCGACGATCGCCGTCTGGGGCCTGGCGTTCAAAGCCGACACCGACGACATCCGCGAATCCGCCGCCATCGACGTCATCCGCTACCTGCTCGAAAAAGGCGCCCACGTGAAAGCCCACGACTACAAGGGCATGGAAAACATGAAGCTGCTCTTCAAGGAGCAAGTCGAATGGTGCGGCGATCCCGTCAGCGCAGCCGCCGGCGCGGATGCGGTCGCGCTGCTGACCGATTGGCCGCAGTACACGACGCTCCCGTTCCGCAAGATCAGCGCGACGATGAACACGCCGATCATTTTCGACGGCCGAAATTGTCTGCATCGCGATGTGATGCGCGAGTCCGGCTTCCAGTACTACCCGATGGGCCGACCGCCGGTGGAGAACAAGCTGCGACTGAAGACGCGCGCGTGATTTCGCGCGGATAGCGATTGCCGCCACGGCCGACGCGTTTGCCGCGTTTTCGTTCGCCGACGAGTTGCAGTTCATCCGAGCAGTGAATCGTGCGGCGGCCGGTCTCTAATGCGACGATTTTTACTCCCGGCCCGGCCAGGCGTTAGGCCTGCCTTTTTGCGGCTCCGCGCGAAAAGTAAGGACTTACGAACGCTCCGCCTAACCGTTTAACTTTCTGTTTAACACCCGTTTAGACGCCGGCCCGGCGCGATTTTCGCGTCGCCGCAGCGCTTTCAGCGCCGCCAGCGTCTCGCCCGCCGAAAGAGATCTGCTCGGCCAGCCGCCGTTCGCGTCGCCGCCGCTAGTGGTTAACAACTTCCAACCGCCGGCGTCTCCCCATGACGCGCGCCGAACTCGTAATCTCTTCGCCGCCATGACGCGCAAGGGCAAACCGGTTGGCGTCGAGGTCGTCTTCATGGGCAAAGAGCTGCCGGGATGGGAAAAGGAGCTGAACATCCCGCGCATCGCCGCGGCAAGACAGCGAACGAGTCCGGGGTTGTGTGCGGTCATAAAGGGGCGTGACCCCTTTATGACCGCAGCCATGCCGGCGAGTCGATGAGCAACGCTTCGATGCCGCGAAAACTTTTCTTCTGATGCTCGCGCAGCACGATGCATGCGAACAACTGCGGCTTGGTGAAGGCATGGCGACTGAAAGGGCTGAAGTACTTCGGCAGGACTTCAACGCCCAGCGCGTAGGCCAGCTTGAGAACCTTCCGTGGCGACTTGCTGGTGATCATCCTTCAGCATGTAACCGGCCCGAAGCCATCGCGCTACCGAACGAGCGCCGAACATCGAGAGGGTTGAGACAGAGCA
>JAXDMN010000153.1:0-3187 GCA_034666045.1 Phycisphaerales bacterium
GACAAGCTCGAGAAGCTCACGTGGAAGCGCTTCGCCAGCGGGTTGTTCCAGCCGCTGGGGCTGAAGATCGTGAACGACCAGGTCTACGTCCTCGGCCGCGACCAGATCACGCGCTTCAAGGACGAGAACAAGGACGGCGAAGCGGACGTCTACGAGAATTTCAATAACGACTGCGAAGTCTCGCGCAGCTTCCACGAGTTCAGCTTCGACCTGCACACCGACCCGCAAGGCAACTTCTATTTCGCCAAGGCCGGACCAGTCCGTCCCGGCGGGCGCGGGTGGGAAGAAATCACCGCGCACAACGGCTCGGTGCTCCGCGTCAGCAAGGACGGCCAGAAGTTTGAAGTCTTCGCCACCGGCGTTCGCGCGCCGAACGGCATGAGCGTCGGCCCGAACGGCGAAGTCACGGTCGCCGACAATGAGGGCACGTGGACGCCCGCCTGCCGGCTCAGCTTCGTCAAGCCGCAGGGCTTCCTCGGCGTCGTCGACCTCGCGCACAAGGAGCCGCTCCCGACCGCGTACGACAAGCCGATCTGCTGGCTGCCGCACGGCGATGTCGACAACTCCTCCGGCGGACAAGTCTGGGTCACCAGCGACAAGTGGGGCCCGTTCCAGAATCGACTGCTGCACACCTCGTACGGCAAGTGCGCGCTCTTCCTGGTCATGACCGACGACGTCGACGGGCAGGTTCAGGGCGGCGTCGTGCAATTCCCGCGGCTCGATTTCGTCACCGGAATCTGCCGCCCGCGCTTCAATCCGACCGACAAGCAGCTTTACATCGCCGGCCTGCGCGGCTGGCAGACCTCCGCCGCGAAAGATGCGGGCTTGCAGCGCGTGCGCTTCACCGGGCAGGCGGTGAAGATGCCGACCGCGCTCAAGGTGCTCGGCGACAGCGTCGCGATCACGTTCACCGCGCCGCTCGACGAAAAGGCCGCCGCCGATATCGGCAACTATTCCGTCGAGCAATGGAACTATCTCTGGTCGAGCGATTACGGCTCGCCGGAGTTCAGCGTGATCGATCCGAAGGAGAAGGGCCACGATGGCGTCGACGTGCAGAAAGTCACGCTGTCCCCGGACAAGAAAACGGTGACGCTGAAGCTCGAGGAAGTCATCCCCGTGATGCAGATGAAGATCCAGATGAAGCTGAAATCCGCCGACGGCGCGCCGATGGAGTTCTCGATCTACAACACGATCAACAAGGTTCCGGGCGGCGGGACGAAGAAGGAAAAGGCGCCGACGACCGCCGCCGCGGCGCGATAAAAACATTCGACGCATGCGAATCGCGATCTGCTGTTTCGTCCTGGTTGTCGCTTGCGGTCTCGTTCCGACGTACGCCGCCGACGCGACGGGACTGAAGCTGACGCTGGAATCAAACGGCGCGAGCGACACGCGCGCGTCGCGGCTCGTCGCGTTCCGCGCCGCCGCGGATGCGCCGCCGTCCCCGTTCCTCGCAGCCGGTCCGTTCAAAGCGACCTGGGAAGGTGTGATCACCCAGCGCATCAAAAGCGAATACACCTTCGCCGCCATCGGCCGCGGCACATTGAAAGTCGCGATCAACGACGCGGTCGCGCTCGACGTCACCGGCGACGATCTCTCCGGCAAACCCGGGCCGACCGTGATGCTCAAGAAGGGAAAGAACACCTTCCGCGCCGAGTACACGAGCCCGAAGGATGGCGAAGCCGCCGTCCGACTCATCTGGATCCCGAAGGGCGTGCTCCCTGAGTCCGTGCCGCCGACTGTCTTCTCTTACGACGGCGAGGACGAAAAACTCATCGCCCAAAACCGCCTCCGCCGCGGCCGCGAGCTCGTCGCGGAGCACCGCTGCATCAAGTGTCACACGGCCGACTTCAAGCCGGACGCCGGCGCCATGCGCGAGCTGGCCATGGATGCGCCCGCGCTCGACGGCATCGGCGGACGCGTGAACCAGGCGTGGCTGGCGCAGTGGATCGACAATCCGCAGCACTTCCGTCCAACCACCGCGATGCCGCGCGTCTTCAAGAAGGCTGCGGACGAAGGCAAAGTAGCGGATGAAGCCGCCCACATCGCCGCCTATCTCGCCGCCGACGGCGCGGATCCCGCCGGCAGCATCACCCACGCCTCCGCCGATGACGTTCATGAAGGCGCCCGCCTCTTCGCGCACCTCGGCTGCGTCGGCTGCCACGTCGCCCCGACCATCAAGGAGCCCACGGCGACGCCGAACCTTCGCAATCCGCTCGCGCACGTGAAAGCAAAATGGAAGCCGCCCGCGCTGATGGAGTTCCTGAAAAAACCCGAGCAGCACTACGCGTGGTCGAAGATGCCGAATTTTCGCTTTAGCGATGACGAGGCGCGGCAGATCGCCGCGTATTTGATGAGTAGTGGGGCGGAGGCGAAGGAAGTCACCGTCGCAGGCGATCCGAAGAAGGGGCAGGAACTGTTTCAATCCGCCGGCTGCGTGAACTGCCACGCGACGACAAAAATCGAGAACAAGTTCAAGACGAAAGCGCTGCCGGAACTGACCGACTTCACCCGCGGTTGCCTTGCAAAGGACGCCGCGGCGCGCGGCAGCGCGCCGGATTTCCCGATGACCGACGACGACCGCGCCGCCATCGCCGCGCTCGCGCAGACAAAATTCGCATCGCTGAAACAGGACACGCCCGCCGAATTCGCCGAGCGGCAGGTCGCGACGCTTAATTGCACCGCCTGTCACTCGCGCGATCGGCAGGACGACACGTGGTCGAGCCTCAAGGACGAGGTCGTGACGATCCTCAAGGACGTCCCGCCCGAGGACCAGAAGAAGGAAGAACAGTTCGCCGGCGACCAATCCCGTCCGCCGCTCACCTGGCTCGGCGAAAAACTCCGCCCGCAGTGGGCCGCGGAATTCATCGGCGGAAAAATCCCGTACAAGCCGCGTCCGTGGCTGCGCGCCCGCATGCCCGGCTTCCCCGCGCGCGCGCAAGCACTCGCCGAAGGCCAGGCCGCCGCGCATGGCGTTCCGATCGTCGCGCCGCCGCACGAGAAACCCGACCCCGCACTCGCTGAGATCGGCAAAAAACTCGTCGCCCGCCAGGGCGGTTTCTCCTGCGTCCAATGTCACGGCGTCGGCGACATGAAAGCCTTCGCCCCCTTCGAAGCCCCCGCGATCAATTTCATTCACGTCAGCGACCGCCTGACGCGCGAGTATTACGACCGCTGGGTCTACAACCCC
>JAXDMN010000154.1:0-6653 GCA_034666045.1 Phycisphaerales bacterium
GCGGGCTGGCGGGCGAAATGGAATCGGCGTTTCGTCAGGCGTGGCAACGGTGGTGTTCGTCCGGCGCGTGAAGCGTGTGTGCGCGACGCGGAAGGAAAACGACGACCAATGTTCAACTGGCGCAACCGCTCGGTCGATCTGCTCGGCTCGGTTTTCTTCCGCGGCTCAATGCCGCCGCGCGCCGCTGACTTCGAGTTCCTCACCCAGCACGGCGTACGGTTAGAGCCGCGCGATCCCGGCAACGAGAACGTCCACTGGTTGCTCCGCGCCAGCCACGACAGTTGGGGCGACGCCGACATCCTCTGCCCGCGCGGCATGCCGCGCCCGCCGCGGATTTTTATCGAGTTCGACCCGGATCTCACTCCCGACGAAAAAGAAACCGCCGCCGCCGGCGAAACGCCCGTCCTGGTCCGCACGCAAGGCAGCAAGGAAGACGTCCTCACCGACCGCAAATCCCTCTTGCGCTATCTGGGCGCCGTGATGGCGAATGACGGCGTGGTTGCGATGGACCTGGTCTCGCACCGGATGTGGTCGCGCGCCGCGCTCGACGATGAGCTCTCGCACGATGCGGACGTCGACATCGTCGCGCTCTACACGCTGCACGCCGTCGGCTCCGACAGCCGCGGCGAAGCCGACGGGGCCGAGTGGCTGCACACGCACGGGCTGGCGGAGCTTGGATTCTTCGACTTCGACATCCTGCAACCGAGCGAAGCGCTCGAAGACACCGCCGCCGACGCCCTGCGCGCGATCGCGTTCGCCATCGTGGAGGGTGAGGTGACGAAATCCACGCCGCGCTGGCAGCTCGCCTATCCGAAGGGCGATTTCCGCTTCGTCGACGTCGCCGAATTCAACCGCCGCGCCGAACCCGCGATCAAGCGATTGCGCGGCGACGATCCGGATCACGACGAAGACCACAACCGCGACCGTGCGGTCCTGTGCGAGCCATCGGGCAAATTCCTGGGCCAGTGGTTCGACAAGCTGCGGCCGTCGAAATTCCTCTCCAGCGGCTTCGACGAGGAAGGGATGTGCAAGTTCTCCGCCGCGGCGTCGGATTTATCGGAAGCGCGGGCGAAGCTCACCTATCCGCTGTTCCGCGCGCTGGCAGCCGAGCTGAAGGAATTCGAGATGCCGACGGTCGCGAAGATCGGCTACGCGGTTGACGACGCAGAGGATGACGAGCGCGAGTATCTCTGGTTCGAGGTGCACGAATTCTTCGACGATGCAATCGACGGCACGCTGGCGAACGAGCCATTCCGCATCGCGCGCATGAAGGCCGGCCAGCGCGGCCGGCACGGAATCGAGCGCATGAACGACTGGGTCATTTTTACGCCGATCGGTACGATCAACCCGCGCACCACGCGCGCAGCCCGCGCGATCCGCGCCAAGCGGGACGAGTTTCGCACCCTGCTGGCCGAGGCGAAGGCCGCGAGCATGCAGGCGGAGAGCGAATCATGACCGACAACGTCGCCATCGTGACCGGCGCGTCGCGCGGCATCGGCCGGGCCGTCGCGCTCGGGCTGGCTGAGAATGGCTGGCGCGTCGCGATCAATTACGCGCGCAGCGCCGACGCCGCCGAAGAAGTGAAACGCGAGGTCAATGCGCGCGGCGGCGGTGGGCTGATCGTGCAGGCGGACATCTCAAAGACCGCCGACCGCAAACGCCTCGTCGATGAAACCATCGCCGCGTTTGGCCGGATCGATCTGCTCGTGAACAACGCCGGCGTCGCCCCGGAGGTCCGCGCCGACATTCTCGACGCGAGCGAGGAAAGTTTCGACCGCCTGATCAACATCAACCTCAAGGGCCCGTATTTTCTCACCCAGCTCGTCGCACGCGCGATGATCGCGAAGCAGACGCGCGGGAAAATCATCAACGTCACCTCCGTCAGCGCCTACACCGCCAGCACCAACCGCGGCGATTACTGCGTCTCCAAGGCCGGGCTGGCGATGATGACCCAGCTCTACGCCGCTCGCCTCGCCGGGCACGGAATCAACGTCTACGAGATCCGCCCCGGCGTGATCGAGACGGACATGACGGGGAGCGTGAAGGAAAAATACGACAAGCTGATCTTCGAGCAGGACCTCACGCCGATCGCGCGCTGGGGCAAACCGGAGGACGTCGCCGCCGCCGTCAACATGCTCGCGGGCGGCATGCTCCCGTTCAGCACCGGTGAAGTGATCAACGTCGACGGCGGATTTCATATGCGGAGACTGTGATGGCGGCGCTGCGCTGGCTGGTGGTGCTCGTCTGCTCGGCCAGCGCGTTTGCAGCGGATACGACCATGCACGTGATTCCGAAGCCGATGCAGGTTGAAGAGACCGGGCGGACGACGACGCTGAAGTCGATCGAACGCGAGCTGACCGGCCCGCCGTCGCTGGGCGACGAGGGCTACATCCTCGACACGACCGGCGATGCGATCCGCATCTTCGCGCACAAGCCGGCAGGCTTGTTCTACGCCGAACAAACGCTCGATCAGCTTTTATCCGCCGACCGCCACAGCCTGCCCGCCGTGCGCATTACCGATCGCCCGCGCTTCGCCTATCGCGGACTGCTGCTCGATTCCGCGCGGCACATGCAGTCGATCGAATTCCTCAAGCGCACGATCGATCTGCTCGCGCACTACAAGATCAACCGCCTGCACTGGCATCTCACCGACGACGTCGGCTGGCGCGTCGAGATCGAGAAGTATCCGAAACTGATGGAAGTCGGCGCTTGGCGCGGCAATAGCCGCGACGCCACGCGTCGCGCGTCCTCCCCCGACAAACGCTACGGCGGCTATTACACGAAGGCGCAGCTTCGCGAGATCGTCGCCTACGCCGCCGAGCGCTACGTCACGATCGTCCCCGAGATCGAAATGCCCGGCCACGCGCAAGCTGCGGTCGCTTCGTATCCTGAAATCAGTTGCCGCGGCGAGCCGGTCGCCGTGCTGCCGGAATTCAAGCAATCGGAAGAACCGCTCTGCCCCAGCAACGAGGCAACGTACGCCTTCATCGCCGGCGTGCTCGATGAGGTGACGGAAATCTTCCCGTCGCCGGTCATCCACCTCGGCGGCGACGAATGTCCGCGCACGCGCTGGAAGTCGTGCCCGCGCTGCCAGGCGCTGATGAAGACCAGCGGCTGGACGAACGAAGATTCTCTTCAGAATCATTTCACCCATCGCGTCGCCGACATCCTTCGAAAGGAGAATCGCCGGATGCAGGGTTGGAGCGAAGTGATGGCCGGCGGCGATTTGCCGGCGGATGCCATCGTGCACCAGTGGCTCGACCCGACCGCCGGCGCGGCGGCGGCGAAGAACGGCCACGACGTCGTCATCTCGCAGCACGAGTGGCTCTACTTCGACTACGACTACGCGCGCACGCCGATGCCGAAGGTGTACGAGTTCGATCCGATGCCGTCCGGCCTGTCAGCAGAACATCAAGCCCGCATCCTCGGCGTCCAGGCGTGCCTGTGGACCGAATACCGCCCCACCGAGATCGCCTGCGACGAGTTTCTCTGGCCGCGCCTGCTCGCAGTCGCGGAAATGGGCTGGACGCCGCAGGAATCGCGGGATTGGTCCGACTTCGTCCAGCGGCTCGAGCACGGGAGCTACCAGCACCTCGCCCGTCGCGGCCTCGGCGCCGATCGTGACGACCGCCCTACGCTGCAGCGAAAACTGTCCGATCGCGGCGGGAAATAGGCACCGCTTCACGCCTCCATTACAATTCGACGCTGACGTGAATCGTTTCCTCGCCGCCCTTCTCGCCCTGCTCGTGTTCCTCACCCCCGCGCGCGCCGCCACGAGAACGAAAATCGAGGCCCCGCTCTTCGAGGGCGGCTCCGGCAAGGCGTTTTATCTCCTCGCTGCCCGCGAATATGAAAAGCTCCGCCCGGACGTCGAGGTCGACATGTACCTCGACCCGCGCATCGCCGAAAAGCTCCGCGTGCGTTTCCTCGAAGGCACCTTCCCCGAAATCGCCAACGCCGGCACGATCAACTACTGGCCGCTCATTCGCAACGGCGACTGCGTCGCGACCGACAAGTGGCTCGACGGGCCGAGCTGGGACGACTCCAACGTCAAGTGGCGCGACACGTTCCTCCCCGGCGCGCTCGACAACTACAGCGAGCACGGCAAGCACTACGGCATCCCGCTGGCGCAGTACGCCTTCGTCATCTGGTACAACAAAACGATGTTCCGCGAGCGCGGCTGGGCGACGCCGCAGACGTGGGACGAGCTGTTCGCGCTCTGCGAGAAGGTGAAGAAAGCCGGCATCGCGCCGCTCGCGTTTCAGGGGCGCTACTCCTATTACGCGATCCCGTTCTACGATCACGCCACCTATCACCTCGGCGGGAAGGAAAAATTCGACGCGCGGATGATGCTCGCGCCCGGATCGATCGATGATCCGGACAGCGTCGAGGCGATCTCGCTCATCCGCACGCTGGCGCAGAACTATTTTCAGCCCGGCACGTTCGGCATGAGCCACACCGAATCGCAGCTCCAGTTTTTCCTGGGCAAGACCGCGATGATCCCGTGCGGCGCGTGGCTCAAGAGCGAGATGCTCGGCAAAATCCCGGACGGTTTCGAGCTCGGCTGCTTCAACCTGCCGACGCCGCCGCCTGCGAAATCCAAGGCCGATCCGTCCGCGCTCTACGTCCAGATCGAGCCCTTCTTCGTCATGGCGCGCAGCCCGCAGCCGGAAATCGCGATGGACTTCATGCGCTTCATGACCTCGCGCACGATGGCCTCGAAGTTTGCGCGGATGCAGGACGTCCCGACCGCGATCAGGGGCGCCAACGCCGGCAATCTCTCCAAGGACCTCGATGAGTGCGTCGCGCTCAGCGAGAAGGCGAAGATCAGCTACGGCCGAGTCCCCGACGCCGAGATGCAGCAGGTCTACGCCGACATGATGTACGACGCGATGGCCAACACCGCGCTCGCGCCGAAGCAGGTGGCGCAGAAGTACGAGCAGATCATGCAGGGCGTGCGGCAGCAGCGCGTCGACCCGCTGCATTACGACGTGAATCACCGGTGGAAACCCGCCGTTTTTCTCGGCCTGCTCGGCCTGGGCGCGATCTGGTGGATCTGGCGCACCGCCCGCGACATCCGCCGCCGCAGCGCCAGCAGCACGCTGCTCCCGCAGGCGAGCCTGCATCGCCTGGGCTTCCGCAACGTAGTGCTCTTCGTCGCGCCGGCGCTGCTGGTTTACACGGCGTTCGTCATCGTCCCGAGCCTGCGATCTTTCTCCTGGAGCCTGCACGAATGGAACGGCCTGACGAGCATGTCCTCCATGCCCTATCGCGGGCTGCTCAATTTCAAGCGACTGTTATTTGAAAGCGACGGCTTCTGGATCGCGATCAAGAACAACCTTTTCCTGATGTTCATGGTGCCGCTGTTCGTGATCCCGCTGGCGATGTTTTTAGCCGCGTCGATCAGCCGCGGCGTGCACGGCGCGACCTTGTTCCGCGTCGTCTTTTTCTTCCCCAATCTCCTCGGCGGCGTCGCTGCGACACTGCTCTGGCTCCATCTCTACAACCCACAGGGCGGGCTGATCAACACCGCGTTCGTCGAAGTCGGACGAGCGTTTGAATTCATCGGCCTCTCGACCGCGGGAAACTGGTTCCGCGCCTGGAACGGCTTCGCCTGGCTGGAGTCGAAAAATCTCTACTGGGCGCTGATCCCGATCATGATCTGGGGCGCGTGCGGCTTCAACATGGTCCTCTACCTCGCCGCGATGCAGAGCATCCCGGAAAGTTATTACGAAGCCGCCACCATCGACGGCGCGAGCAAATGGCGGCAGTTCTGGACGATCACCCTGCCGCTCATCTGGGATGTGCTGACGATCTCGATCGTCTTCCTCGTCATCGGCGGGATGAAAGCGTTCGAAACGATCTGGCTGCTGACCAACCAGCGCCCGCAGACCGACAACCACGTCATCGCGACGCGCATGATCCAGACGATGTTTCAGGAATACAAAGTGGGCGAAGCGACGGCGCTCGCGGTGCTGCTCTTCCTGATGGTCTTCGTCGGCACCGCCGCGACGATGCGCGGGCTGCGAAGGGAAACGGTGGAGATGTGACGGTAGAAGCGACGAAGCGACGGAGGGACGAAGCGACGGAGGCACGAGAAGCCACGACCCCAGGCGCTTCTGCCCTTCGTCGCTCCGTCGCTCCGCCGCTCCGTCGCTCTCCCAACCGCTTCTCCCTCACCTCCCCCCTCGTCTACCTGCTCCTCTGCACCTACCTCGTCATCGTCGTCTACCCGATGTTCTGGCTGCTCTATTCTTCCTTCAAGCCGGACCGCGAAATCTTCCTCCACCCGTTCACGCTCCCCGATTTCAAACACGCCGGCCGCGCGGCGTACGACAAGGCGGTCCAGGAGAAAAAGATCGACCCCGCCGAAACGACCTATGGAAAATTCGCCGTCTCGCAGGTCTTCGTCAATTTCTCCACCGCGTGGGTCGGCGGGAATTTTCAACGCTACTTCGTCAACTCGGTCGTGATAACCGTCTCGACCGTGATCGTCACGACGTTTCTCGCCGCGATGACGGCGTACGCGGTCTCGCGCTTCACCTTCCCGTTTTCCAAGCCGATCTTCTTTTACTTCCTCGCCGGGTTGATGATCCCGATCCAGCTCGCGATCGTCCCGCTCTTCTTCGAGCTGAAATCATTCAACATGCTCG
>JAXDMN010000155.1:0-5664 GCA_034666045.1 Phycisphaerales bacterium
GCACGCCCGGCATGATCATGAGCTGCGTCGCGCTGCTCGAGCGGAACAAGCAGCCGACGCTCGACGATGTGAAGCAGGCGACCTGCGGGAACCTCTGCCGCTGCGGCACCTATCCGAAGGTGTTCGACGCGACGCTCGCGGCGGCGAAGATGACCGGCAACAACCACGCGTGATGACGGAGGGCGCTACCATGCCCGTTCAAGAGACCACCAAAGAGAAACAAACCGCCCCGGCCGCCGCGCCTGAGCCGGAGAAAAAGCCGGTCCCGAAGGCCGCCGAGCCCAAACCGGCGCCGCCGCAGAACGACGCGAAGCGCACGGATATGCTGCCGATCGGCATCGCGGGCGTCGGCATCCAGGAGCAGGAGCGCGAAGTCGCCGCCGGCGATCCGCCACCGCTGCCAATCAACGAAAAGCTCTCCTCGATCGGCAAATCCGTCCCGCGCGTCGACGGGCGGCTCAAAGTCACCGGCGGCGCGAAGTACACCGCCGACGTCAATCTCCCCGGCATGCTTTACGGCCGGATGATCACCGCGGCGCATCCGCACGCGAAGATCAAATCGATCGACATTTCAGCCGCGGAGAAACATCCGAAGGTGAAAGCGATCCACGTCCTCGATCGCGATCGCCTGGCGGCGCAGCCGGAGGACGAGAAGGCGGAAAAGTACCCGCGCGTCCGCTATGTCGGGCAACCGCTCGCCGCGATCGCTGCGCTCACGCGCGAAGACGCCGACGACGCCGCCCGCTTGATCAAGATCGAGTACGAACTCCTGCCGTGGGTCGTCGACACGACCAAGGCGATGCAGCCGGACGCGCCGGTCATTTTCCAGGGCAAGGCCGCTCAATCCGGCTCAGCCGGCGGCGGGGGCGGGGACAAGAACGCCGAGCAGCACGGCAACGTCCGCGGGCCGAC
The DNA here is from genome assembly GCA_034666045.1 of Phycisphaerales bacterium. GTDB lineage: Bacteria > Planctomycetota > Phycisphaerae > Tepidisphaerales > Tepidisphaeraceae > JAICTV01. The sequence continues at coordinate 913 of JAXDMN010000155.1, forward strand.
CGTCAAGGGGGACAAATCGCGTCTCGATTCCGCCTTCGGCGAAGCGGCGGCGGTCGTCGAGATGAATTTCAAGACGCAGGTCCAGACGCACAGCGCGCTCGAGACGCACGGCGTCGTCGTCGACTTCAAGCCGGACCAGATCACTTGCTGGTCGTCGACGCAAGGCACCTCCAGCGTGCGCGACGAGCTGGCGGCGGTCTTCGAGATGAAGAAGAGCCAGGTGCGCGTAATCACGGAGTTCATGGGCGGCGGGTTCGGCGCGAAATTCGGCGCGGGGAACTACGGCGTCCTCGCCGCGCACCTGTCGAAGAAGGCCAAGGCGCCCGTCAAGCTCATGCTCGACCGCAAGCAGGAACATCTGTGCGTCGGCAATCGCCCCGACTCGCACCAGAAAGTGAAAATCGGCGCGAAGAAGGACGGCACGCTGACGGCCATCCACATCACCAACTACGGCACCGGCGGCACCGGCGGCGGCGCGGGCGCGACCGGGCCGGCGCAGAACCTGTACACCTGTCCGGTCATCGTCACCGAGGACAGCGACGTCTTCACAAACGCCGGCCCCGCCGCGGCGTTCCGCGCGCCGGGGCATCCGCAGGGCGCATTCGCGTTCGAGCAGGCGATCGATGAGCTGGCGCACAAGCTGGGCCTCGATCCGCTGGCGATGCGCGAAAAGATCGACCAGTCCGAAGCGCGCAAATTCGAACGAAAGATCGGCGCGGAAAAGATCGGCTGGGGGGCGCGCAAAAAACCCGGCGCGGATGAAGGCCCGATCAAGCGCGGCATCGGCGTCGCGCAGGCGATCTGGTATCGCTTCAGCAGCAAGGATTCCCACGCCGAGGTGCGCGTCACGCAGGACGGATCGGTCGAGATCATGTCCGGCGTGCAGGATATCGGCGGCGGCATCCGCACGGCGCTGGCGCAAGTCGTTGCCGAGGAGCTTGGCCTGAAGCCGACCGATGTCACCGTCAAGATCGGCGACACGAATTACCCGGCCGGCCCGAACTCCGGCGGTAGCGTGACGACCAATTCGATCACCCCGCCCGCGCGCAACGCCGCCTGGCAGGTCAAGCAGCAACTGCTGCAAACCGTCGCCGGCGAGATGGGCGTCGCCGCGGATCAGCTCGAGATGAAGGACGGGAAAATCATCGCGAAGAATGACGCGAACAAGTCGATGTCGTTCAAGCAGGCGTGCCGAAAGATCAAGAGCGAGCAGATCGCCGCCCGCGTGCAGCGCGACGGCGATTATCCGACGGAGAAAACGCCGCGAGGACAGGGCTCCGGTGGTCTCGGCGGCGTGCAGTTCGCACAGGTTGCGGTCGACACGCAGACCGGCGTCGTCAAGGTCGAGAAAGTCGTCGCCGTCCACGACTGCGGGCGACCGATCAATCCGATGTTCGTGCAAAGCCAGATCAACGGCGGCGTCATCCAGGGCCTGTCCTACGCGCTGTTCGAGAACCGCATCCTCGATCGCAATACCGCGATCATGGTGAACTCGAATCTCGAGCAGTACAAGATCGCCGGCGCGAAAGAGATGCCGGAAATCGTGCCGATCGTGATCGAGCAGTACTGGGGCCGCAGCTCGACCGACGCCGCCGGCATCGGCGAGCCGAGCACCGTCCCGACCGCCGCCGCGATCGCCAACGCCGTCTATAACGCGATCGGCGTGCGCGTCAACCAGATCCCGATGACGCCCGCCGTGATATTGGCGGCGCTGAGGCAAAAGAACGCGTGAAAGGGTTAGTTAGTTGTTAGTCGTTAGTTGTTAGTTGGTGATCAGCCGCTAGCAACAACAACTAACAACTAGCCACTAACAACGAACGGGTATCGCCATGAACTCATTCGAATGGGCCAACGCCACGAGTGTCGCAGAGGCGCAAACGCTCCGCGAAGAAGGAACCGTCTTCAAGGCCGGCGGAGTCGATCTGCTCGACCTGATGAAGGAGCGCATCGCGACGCCGAAGCGCGTCGTGAACATCCGCGAAATGACCGGCTTCGATCACATCACGCCGGGCGATGACGGATCGTTGAAACTCGGCCCGATGGTGACGCTGTCGCGCATCGAGCAGGACAAATTCATCCGCGAACGTTTCACCGCGCTCGCCGACGCGTGCGGCCACGCCGCGACGCCGCAGATACGCAACATGGCGACGGTCGGCGGCAATCTCTTGCAGCGTCCGCGCTGCTGGTACTTCCGCAGCGAGCAGTTCCCCTGCCGCAAGAAGGGCGGCGAGATCTGCTTCGCGCAGCAGGGCGAGAACCAGTATCACGCGATCTTCAACAACGGCGTTTGCGCCATCGTCCACCCGTCCGCCGCCGCGGTTGCACTGGTTGCGCTCGGCGCGACGATCGAATTGACCGGCGACAAGGGCGCCAAGCGCGAGATGAAGCTCGAAGAGTTTTTCATCCTGCCGAACGTCGACGTCACGCGCGAAAACAAGCTCCAGCCGGGCGAGATTCTTACGGAGATCCGCATCCCCGCGCTGCCGAAGGGCGCGCGCTCGGCGTACATCAAGCAGGGCGAGAAGGAGTCGATGGATTGGCCGGTCGCCGAGGCGGCGGCCGTGCTGGAAATGGACGGGGACAAGTGCAAATCCGCGTCGATCGTGCTCGGCGCCGCGTCGCCGGTCCCGCGCCGCGCGAAGGAAGCGCAGACCGCGCTGAAGGGCGAGTCGGTTACCGTCGAGCTCGCGCGCGCCGCCGCCGAGGCCACGCTCGCCGACGCGTCGCCGATGACCAACAACGGCTACAAGATCCCGCTGTTCACCACGATCATCTCGCGCACGATCCTCGCCGCCGCGGGAGTGAAGGCATGAACCTGCCGACGCTGGACGACAACAACGGCAATGGCGGCAGTCCGACCGCGCGGCCGCAGGTCTGCCGCCTGCTGCGCACGAAGACGGCGTTCGGTTCCTACATGCTCGAAACCGACGACGCGGAAAACGAACCGTCCTGGCAAGATGGGAATTCCACGACCGCGGTCTTCTGGTGTTTGAAGACCATGGATACTTGCGGTCCCGACGACGCCTTCGCCCACGCCAAATCCTGCCGCCCCGGCCGAGAATGTTTCCGCGGGGAAGACGACTGAGACTGCCGTGGCGCTCATTTCACGAGTGCAGCTTTCACCGGTTTCGCGAAGCACTGATATTGCGCGTCCACGTCCGCCTTCGACGGCTGCGTCGTCGCCGCGCCCGTGATGTCGCGGATCGCCAGGCGATAGCTGACCTTCAGTGGCTTGTCCGGCGTCGTTTCGCTCGTGAAGAACGCGCCGAAGCGGCCGTAGCCGCGGGTCGAATACATCGTCGGGTCAGGGTTCTCGGGCGAGTCCATGTGCGTGACGGAATACCGCCGGCCGAACAGTTCGAACGTGGCATTCACCCACTCCGCGCCGCTCCACACATCGTCCTTGACCAGCTTCGCCCCCGCGGGAAACAGATAACTCGCCGCGCCGGCGCGATGGCTCTTGTCGGCGGCGTTGACGAGCTCATTCGACGCGCGGAAATGAAAGCCCGCGTGATGCGCGTCGCCGCCGACCGGCTCCTGCTTGCCGGTGAGCGTTTCCAGCGTGATGTCGTAATCGAGCACGAGCTCATCGTCACTGACGCGCCACGCGGTCACTGCGCGCGTGTCGCGGAACTTCGGCTGATTGTCCTTCCCGACCCAATTCGTCACCGCAACCATCTTCGCCGCCAGCGGGCCGGCCCATTCGCGCTGCGTGTCGAAGCTCGCGTGCCGCTGCGCGACGTCCGGGCAATGCCAGAAATCGCCATAGGCGGTCTTGTTGAAGCCGAAGAAAATCCCGCGATGGTGTGTGTACTGACCGCCGACGCCCTTGGTGATGAACTGGTAGTTTTTGTCGAGCTCACCGTGCGGCTGCGTCGCGGGCTGCGTCGTCGGGCGGAAGGTGTAGACCTGGTCGAATGGCTTGAATGTGCCGGCGTGGTCCTTCGGGTCATATTTGATGATCTGGCTCATGACCGGCTTGTTGCCGCGATAAAGATCGCGCCAGTTGTCGCCGCCGTCGACGAAGTGAAATTTTGCCCCGTCGCCGGCGACGCCCGGCTGAAGCTTGAGCGTGTAAGTTTTCATCTGATCGGCCGCCAGGTTTGGTTCGATCCAGCGGACGCTGATTTTCCCGTCGCCGAGGTTTCCGACCTGCGCCGGCACCGCGGCGGAATCCGACGTCAGGACGGCCGGCCCCGAGGGTGGCGCGTTCTCCACGCCGGACAACATCGCGACAACCGGCGCGTTCCGCCGCGCGACGCCGCCCGCGTCGACGGTGAATTTGATGTCCGCCGCCGACTTTGACTGCGACGGCGACGCTGCTTGCGACCGCGATTCCGCGCACCCGACGGCGGCGATCAAAAACACGATGACGAGACCGATGGTAGGTTTTCGCATAAGCTTTTCTGTTAGTCCGTTGGTGTGTGATTCGCCACACTAAACGCACGCGATGGCATGTTGTACCATCTGACGACGCGCTGACCACTCGACGCAGGATTTCTCCCCGATGATGCGATGGTTTTTGATCGTGCTCCTTGTTGCAGTAGTCGCTGCAACCAGACCTGCGACACCCGCGACGAAATCTTCCGGGAAAACGCAAGCGACCACGAAAAGTGCGCCGAATCCGGCGGCGATTGCGACGGATGCGTCGAAGGAGCGGGGCCCGACGACGCGCGGAACGACTACGCAAACGGCGGGACAGCTCGAATCGTCACCTGTTCCGCTGCTCTCCCCCGAAGACGCTGCCAAGAC
>JAXDMN010000156.1:0-16055 GCA_034666045.1 Phycisphaerales bacterium
CTGGCCGGGACGCGAAAACGGGCCGGGGACCTGATCGGGCGATGTGGTCGAAGGGGTTTTTTGACCCCCTGACTATGCTATCATTGCCGCGATGATGAAGCTCGACCGGGCCGGGTGATCGTACTATCATGGCAACGCATGGCGTTCGTCCGTCTCATCCTCGTGCTCGCGATCGGCGCCTCGGCCATGGGGGCGAACAGGATGCCGGCCGCGCAGAAGGCGGACGAGCATTCGTGTTGCAAGCCGAAGGATGCATCGCAGGAAAAAGAGAAGAAGCGCGACTGCGGCACGTGTTTGATGACGTGCTGCCGGATTGTTAGTGCGCCCGCGGATCCGGTCACCACGCCGATCGATGAATCGCCGGTCGCCGTTCGCATTGTCATCCCTCCCGCGCTCGCCGACGATCTGGGCGAGCCGCAAGCGATTTTCCATCCGCCGCGGGGCTGATCGTTCTCACGTGAGCGCCGCTGCGCGCGCTCTGAACTGAACGATCGATTGACCGCATTCACACGGCCATTGCCATGCAAGCTACACAAGCCCCGCCGCGGGCGGACCTGCGCACGTTGTCGCGCGGCCAGGACGTCTCGAAGACGAGCGTCGTTCCGCGGCCTCGGTTCAATTTCAAAACGCGCATCCTGCTGCCGGGTGCGATCCTGCTCGCGCTGCTGCTGCTGATCGCGTACACCGCGCGGGACAGCCTGCTGCCGGCGCGGGCGGTCACCGTCGTGCCGGTGGTGCTCAAAGACCTCGCGGGGACGATGAACGCGATGAACATGCCGGCTGCCGGCGCGAACGCCGCCGGTTCCGGCGTGCTGGCGCCGGGATGGGTGGAGGCAGATCCGTTTCCCAGCTCGGTGACGGCGCTGACGGACGGCGTGGTCAAAGAGATGCTCGCGCTGGAAGGGCAAGCGGTCAAAACGGGTGATGTCGTCGCCCGGCTGGTTGATGACGATGCGAAGCTTTCGCTGGCGAAGGCCGAGGCGCAGCTCGCGGAAAAACAGGCATCGCTCGACGCGGCGCAGCGGCAGTGGGACAACCCGATCGAGAGCACGCGCGCCGTCGCCACCGGCGAGGCGATGGTCAACGCGAATCGCGCGCAGCTCGAAAAACTCGACGCGGAGATCGCCGTTGAATCGGCGAAGCTCACGCAGGCGAAGGAAGAGTTTTCCCGAACCGAGCAGGCGACCACGCAGCGGGCGCTGAGCGAGATCGACCTGATCCGCGCCCGCCAGCAACATCAGGCGCAGCAGGCGACGCTCGCGGCGGTGACCGCGCAGAAACGCGTCGTCGCCGCCGAGCTCGCGCAGCGCGAGGCCGAGCTGACGGCGGCGAAGGAGAATCTGCGCCTCCGCATCGCCGACGCAAAAACGCTCGCCGAGGCGAAGGCGGCGGTGAATCTCACAAAAACGTCGCGCGACGAAGCGGGGCTGCGACTCTCGCGCATGGACGTCCGTGCGGCCGTCGGCGGCATCGTCATGCAACGGCACGTCACGCCCGGCTCGAAGGTGATGTTCGCCGGCGACAGCGAGCTGTCTGCGAGCGTCGTCCACCTCTACGACCCGAAGAAACTCCAGGTGCGCGTCGACATTCCGCTCGCCGACGCGGCGAAGGTCGGCGTCGATCAACCGGCACAGATCGTCGTCGGCGTGCTGCCGAACCAGACCTTTAGCGGCCGGGTCACGCGCATCGTGAACGAGGCGGACATTCAGAAGAACACGTTGCAGATGAAAGTCGCCATCGAGAATCCGTCGCCGCAGCTCAAGCCGGAGATGCTGGCGCGCGTGCGGTTCAGTGGTCAGGTCACGAGCATGACCAGCACGCAACCGTCGAGTGGATCACAAGCGATTTTCGCCCCGGCGAATCTGATTCATCGTGACGGCGAAAAGGCGTCGACCTACATCGCCGATCGCGGCCGCGGCGTCGCGATTCACAAGACGATCCAACTCGGCGCGGCGCAGATGGACGGCTGGGTGCAGGTCGTCGCGGGCCTGAACGTCGGCGATGCGCTGATCGTCGAACAGGAGAACCTTCGGGATGGCCAGCGCGTCCGCATCGTCGGCGAAGCGTCGTCGCAATCGCAGGAAGCGCAGGGAGGAACCAGCCATGGCACTCATTGAATGTCGCCAGCTCACGCGCGAGTACCGCCGCGGGGAGAACACCGTCCGCCCGTTAGATCAGCTCGATCTCGACGTCGACGCCGGCACTTTTTTAGCGCTGATGGGCCCGAGCGGCAGCGGTAAGACGACGCTGCTCAACCTCATCGCGGGCATCGATCGCCCCACCTCCGGCGTGCTGAAGGTCGACGGCGTCGAGCTCTCCGATCTCTCGCGCACGAAACTCGCCGCGTGGCGCGCGGAGTACGTCGGGTACATCTTCCAGCTCTACAACCTCGTTCCCGTGCTGACCGCGTATGAGAACGTCGAGCTGCCGCTGCTGTTGCATCCGCTCAGCAGCAAACAGCGCCACGAAAAGGTGGCGATGGCATTGGATCTCGTCAGCCTCACCGATCGCCACGACTATTTCCCGCGCCAACTTTCCGGCGGACAGGAACAGCGCGTCGCCATTGCGCGGGCGATCGTCGCCGACCCAAAAATCATCGTCGCCGACGAACCGACCGGTGATCTCGACGCATCGGCTGCGTCGCAGGTCATGTCGCTGCTGAAACAGCTTCACGAGGAACTCGGCAAGACGCTGATCATGGTCACGCACGATCCGAAAACCGCCGCGTTCGCGGATCGGACGCTGCATCTCGAAAAGGGAAAACTGAAGGATGAACCACGAAGCCACGAAGAGCACGAAGCGGTTGCCTTCAGTTCCACATCCCTTAACGAATCCAGCGCATCAGGCTTTGGGAGTGAAGGGACTGCTTCGTGATCTTCGTGACTTCGTGGTGAATTTTTCTTTGTGGTGAATCTTTCTTTCCGAGAACGAACATGCTGAAACTGAAATTCATTCCGCTGGTGTGGAAACAAGTCGTCCGCCATCGCACGCGTACGCTGCTGACCGTCGGCGGCGTCGCGACGGCGATGTTTCTGTTCGCGGCGGTGCAGGCGATGCAGGCGGGCGTGCGCGACGCGACCGAGACGACGGCGAAGGACACGCGGCTCATCGTCTACCGCCAGAACCGTTTTTGTCCTGCGACCAGCCGCCTGCCGGAGTATTACGGCGATCGCATCGCCAAAGTGAGCGGCGTCGTCAGCGTTTTGCCGATGAAAATCGTCGTCAACAACTGCCGCACGAGCCTGGATGTCGTGACCTTCCGCGGCGTGCCGGAGGAATCGTTCGTCGCGAGTTACGCCGGCGGGTTGAAAATTCTCGAGGGGTCGATCGAGCAATGGAAAAGCCGAACCGACGCCGCGCTGCTCGGCGAGACGCTTGCGAAGCGGCGCGGCCTGCGCGTGGGCGAGCGCTTCGACGCGGCGGGCGTGACGACTTTCATCGCGGGAATCGTGCGATCCGATGAGCCGCAGGACCAGAACGTCGCGTACGTCCATCTTCCGTTCCTCCAGCGCGCCAGCGGCGATCGGAAGCTCGGCGTGGTGACGCAATTTAGCGTGAAAGTCGACGATCCGAAACGCCTCGACGCCATCGCCGCCGCGATCGATGCCGAGTTCGCGCGTGATCCGGATCCGACGTCAACCAGTGCCGAAAAAGCCTTCGTCGCCCGCGCCGCCGCCGATGTCGTCAACCTCGTGCGCTTCACGCAATACCTCGGCTGGGGTTGCCTCGCCGCCGTGCTGGCGCTGGTCGCGAACGCGATCGTGCTCAGCGTGCAGGACCGCATCAAGGAACACGCCGTGCTGCAAACGCTCGGCTACACCAGCTCGCTCATCGCGAAGCTGATCGTCGCCGAAGGTTTGTTGCTCGGCGTGGTCGGCGGAACAATGGGCGCAGCGGCGGCGATCGTCGTGACCATGGTCGGCCACTTTTCGATCGGCGCGGATGGGCTCAGCATCAACATGACCGCCGGCTCGGGGATGCTCATCACCAGTTTGATCATCTCCGCCGCGCTCGGCGTCGCCGCCGGACTCGTGCCGGCGTGGCAGGCGTCGCGGCGTGAGATTTCGCAGTGTTTCCGCGCCGTTTAGAACATTGCTTTTTTGAATTTTGAATTTGTTTCGGATTTCGTGCTTCGGGTTTCGGATTTATGAGATTTCTTCCCTTCGATTACAGCATCCGCAACCTCGGCCGCTCGCCGGTGCGACTTGCGCTCAGCGTGACCGGCAGCCTGCTCGTCGTGCTGCTCGTCCTGTCCGCCGGCGCGTTCGTGCGCGGGATGGACAAGAGCCTGCGCGTCAGCGGGCAGGCGGACAATGTGATGCTTCTCGGCGCGGGGAGCGAAGAGAGCGTCGAGCGCAGCGAGATCGGGCCGAGCGTCGCCGGGCTCGTGCAGGCGAGCGTGCCGGGAATCCGCCAGCGTCTCGGCGTCGCCTACGTTTCGCCCGAAGTGTTCATGATGGCGCTGCTCAAGCTCGACCACGCGGACGAGCAATCCCACCAGCTCATGCTCCGCGGCGTCACGCCCGCGGCGTTTCTCGTGCATTCGCAGGCGCGCATCACCGACGGCCGCGCGCCGGAGGCGGGGAAGGACGAGATCCTCGTCGGCTCGCTCGTCGCGACGAAGATGGGCGTGCCGGACGCGCGCCTCGCTGTCGGCCAAACGATTCAGTTCGACGAGCGCACCTGGACCATCGCCGGCCGATTCGAAGCGCCCGGTACGGTGATGGAAGCCGAAATCTGGACCCCGCTGAGCGACCTGCAAATCGCCGCCCGGCGTGACAACGTCTCGTGCGTCGTGGTCACGATGGATTCACAAGAGGGCTTCGACGACGTCGACACGTTCGCGCGGCAGCGGCTCGATCTCGAGCTCGTCGCGATGCGCGAGACCGATTATTTCCGCAAGCTCAGCGCGTTCTTCCGCCCGATCCAGTTCATGGTCTGGACGACCGCGATCCTCATCGCGACCGGCGGGCTGCTCGGCGGGTTGAACACGATGTACGCGGCCTTCGCGTCGCGCATCCGCGAGATCGGCAGTCTACAGGCGATCGGATTCCCGCGCTACGCGATCGTCGCCAGCCTGGTGCAGGAATCGGTGCTCGCCACTGCGGCGGGCGCGCTGCTCGCCGCTGGCGCGGGACTTTTATTACTCGATGGGCTGACCGTGCGCTTCTCGATGGGCGTGTTCGGACTCGTTATCGATTCGTCCGTCCTGCTGCTCGCGCTGACAGCGGGACTTTTACTGGGCGTGATCGGCGCGTTGCCGCCGGCCTACCGTTGTCTGCGCCTGCCGATCGCGGAGGCGCTCAAGGCGTATTAAACTGTGGAGTTGTCATGAAAACATTCGTTGCCTTCGCCGTGTTGTCCGTCGCCACCCTGCTGGTTGTCGTCGGCTGCGACAATGAAGCAGAATCCACGCGCTCGGCCGCGCCCGCGGCGACGCCGGTGGCGGCGGCATCGCTGCCGGCCGGTATGGTCGTCACCGCAGCGCCCGCAGGCGCGCAGGATCTCGACGCGGTCAAGAAATCCGCTAAAGACGGCGACGCCGTCGTCGTCAACGCGTGGATCGGCGGCGCGGACGAGCCGATGGCGAAGAACCGCGCGATGATGACCGTCGCCGACGTGAGCCTGCCGTCGTGTGACAAGACGCCGATGGACACGTGCAAGACGCCGTGGGATTCGTGTTGCGAGGCGATCGAAACGCGCACGGCGAAGACCGCGACGGTGCAGGTCGTCGACGCCGCCGGCAAACCGCTCGCCGGCACGCTGGAAAACGTCGCGGGGTTGAAGCCACTGTCGAAAGTCACCGTCGCCGGCATCGCTCGCCGTCCGGCCGGCAGCGAGACACTCGTTATTGAGGCGAAGCAAATCCACGTGACTCAGTAGGCCCGCAAGGGGGGAACGCACCAATGCGTACATCGATCATCTGCATCACGACGATGTTGATGTTGTCATCCCATGCCGCCCACGCCGCGGATGTCAGCATCGACCGCGAAACCCTCGCGTTCGGCGAAAAGTACGGCATCACCTTCACGACCGACGCGCCGGCGGAAACGAACATCAAATACGACCCGCTCACGCGCAGCGACGAGCCGGCGATGCGCGTTTACCTGCGCCTCTTTCGCGAAGAATTCGGCAAGTATCCGCCGCCCTTCGTTCGCGCGACCGGGCTGAAGTCGATCATCCTCGCCAAGAACATGAAGCTCGCCGATCTGGAGCGCGGCGCCATCCCGGACTTTCCAAACCACGCCGTCTGGTACGACCCGTACAAGGGAGATCACGACGAGATGTACAAGCGGCACGTGGTCCATCATGAGTACTTCCACTTCGCCGACGAGGCATTGCAGGACAGCATCGACCGCACCGACCCGTACTGGGCGTCGCTGAACCGGCCGGATTTTCGTTACGGTGGCGGCGGGCACACGGCGCGCACGAGCGATCAGTTCGGCGTGACCAACCGCGAGCCCGGTTTCGTCAACCGCTACTCCGTCTCCGGCCTGGAAGAGGACCGCGCGGAGATATTCGCCTCGATGTGGATCCCGATGGAAGCGAATCTGCTCGAGCAGCGTTCGCGCAGCGACGCGATCCTGCGCGGCAAAATCCACCGCATGCGCGGGATGTTCAAGTTCTATTCCGTCGAGCCGAAAGACCCGAAGCAGCAGCGCGTCCGCCAATGGATCGCGGCCGTTCGATCGCGCGACATCGCGGCGTCGGAAAAGCTGATCGCCGAGGATGCGGGCGTGATGAAATCGACCGACTGGCTCGGTCGCACGCCGTTGCACTGGGCGACGATGCGCGCGGACGATGAATTTCTCCGCCGCGTGCTTGCGCTGCCCGGCGTGGCCGCCGCCATCAACGTGGCGGACGAGGACGGATGGACGCCTTTGCATATCGCCGGTTTCATCGGCAACGTTGAGATCGTCAATACGCTGCTGGGCGCGGGCGCGGATCGCAACATTCGCGACAAGCGCAAGCTGACACCGCACGATTGGGCGGTCGCGAAGGAGAACGCCACGGCCGCCCGGTTGCTCGAACCGCCTGCTGGCAAACGCTGAACTGTGGTATTATCTCGCGGCCGCACTGCCCCCGGGAGAGAGCACCGCCCATGCGCACCACCCGCACGTTTGCCATCACGATCATCGTGTCGTTCTGCCTCGCGTCTTCCGCGACGGCGCAACTGCCCGTCGCCACCGGGCGGCAGATCAGCATGACCGCGCCGGAGTGGAAGATTTTCATCCCGAGCACCTACCAGCACCGCCCGGGCAACGTCGCCGACCTGCTCGTTCATTTTCATGGCGATCCGCAGACCTACTGGAACAACGCGAAGCACGCGAACCTCAACACCGTCATCGTCACCGTCAACTACAACGGTCTGTCGAGCGTCTACTCGACGCCGTTCTCGAATCCCGCACTGTTCGGCAATCTGATGAACGAGGCGCTGACCAAAGTGCGCGCCGAGGCGGATTTCCCGGACACGCTGAACTGGGACAAGGTGGGCGTCTCGTCGTTCAGCGCGGGCTACGGCGCGGTGCGCGAGATTCTCCAGGAGGCCGCCTATCGCGGCGAGATCGACTCGCTCCTCGCCGCCGATTCGCTCTACGCGACCACCGCCGCCGACGGCACGCCGCTCGATTCGCAGATGGTCGACTACAAAACCTTCGCGACCGCGGCGAAGAACGGGACGAAGACGTTCATCTATTCGCACTCGCAGGTCGTCACCAATGTCGGCACGAACCCCTACGAGAGCACCTACGAGTGCGCGGACGAGCTGATGCAGCATCTCGGCATCACGCCGACGGCGATCAACGCGAATGGGCTTGGCACGCTGAACTTTTATCGCAAGGCGCAGGTGGGGAATTTCAAGCTGTGGGGCGCCACTGGCGCGGATGCCGACTCGCACCTCGAACACCTTCGCTACGTCGGCGAGTTTCTGGATGACATGTCGCTGGCGACCGTGCAGGTGCCGGAGCCGTCGTCGGCGATGGCGGTGATCGTCATCGCCGTGACAACGATTCTCCGCCGCCGTCGTAGAATGGCGGCATGAACTTGAACGGGAATTTCACCGCAGAGGCGCAGAGGGCGCAGAGATGAGTTCTTCCCGTTTGTTCCTTCTCTGCGTCCTCTGCGCCTCTGCGGTAACTTCGCCCTCGCTCGCGCAAACCGCGCCCGCCACCGCTCCCGCTTATGAAACCCGCCCCGCCAGCCATGACGGCATCGGCAAGTTTTACATGGGCCGCGAGATCGCGCACGTCATGGGCCACCAGGGCGCTGACTGGCTCGAGCGGCCGGAGCGCGAGCGCGAGGAGGGAACGAATCTCCTGGTCGACAACATGGAGCTAAAGCCCGCCGACGTCGTCGCCGACATCGGCGCCGGCACCGGATATTTCTCCTTCCGCCTCGCGAAAAAAGTGCCGGATGGAAAAGTGCTGGCCGTCGACATCCAGCAGGAGATGCTCGACCTGCTCGGCGAAAAGTCGAAGCAGTTAGGCGTGAAAAATGTCGAGCCGGTGCTCGGCGCCGTCGATGATCCGAAGCTGGCGCCGGGCGCGATCGACGTCGCGCTCTTTGTCGACGCCTACCACGAATTTTCCCACCCGCGCGAGATGATGGAAGCGATCGTCCGCGCCCTCAAGCCGGGCGGGCGCGTCGTGCTCGTCGAGTATCGCGGCGAAGACCCGAAGGTCCCGATCAAACCGCTGCACAAGATGACCGAGGCGCAGGCGACACGCGAGATGGCGGCGGTCGGGCTGACGCACGCCGAGACGAAGCGCATGCTGCCGTGGCAGCACCTCATGATCTTTCAGAAACCGGCTCAGCCAGTAGGATCACGCTCAATGTCAAACGAATCGACCGGCGCGAGTCTCGCCTTCACCAGCAATGACCCCGTCGTCAAGCAGGCGATCGCGTTAATGGCGGATGGAAAGTTCAAGGAAGCCCAATCGCTCCTCGCCTCCGACGACGGGCACGCGAATGATGATGTCGCGCGGGCGCGCGAGGAGATGAAGGAAATCCTCCGCCGGACCCGGCGCGAGTATTCGCAGGACGCGCCCGAGCTGCTGACGCGGATCCGGAAGGACATCCCGGACGCCACCGCGCAAGATCTCGAGCGCTGGACAAAAGCGGGCGAAGTGCAGCAGCGGAGCGTCGACGGAAAGATGAAATACTTCCGCCGCGAGCCGGCGAATGTTTTTCGCTTTTCCGAAGAGGCGAAGAAGCGCAAAGAAGCCGCAGCCAAGCCGGAGGAGAAGAAAACCGACTGGACGCTGCTGAAGCATCTCGCCAACGTCGTCGCCGCGGCGGAGAAATCCGGGCAGACCGAAGTCATGCCGATCCGTCACCGCATCACCTACACAGTGACGATCCCGCCGAACACGAAAGGCGCCAAGGCCGGTTCGCAGGTGCGTGTCTGGTTGCCGTTTCCGCAGGAATATCGGCAGCAGAAGGAGATCAAGCTGCTCTCCGCGACGCCGGAGGTGCGCGACCTGATCATCGCGCCAAACGGATCGCCGCACCGGACCGTTTGCTTCACGCACACGATCGACGATCCGGCGAAAGAGCTGAACTACAAGCTCGCGTTCGAATACACGTCATCCGCGTACTATCCGATCCTCAAGGACGAGCAGGCGAAAGCCCTGCCGGCGGATTTCGATCGCAAATATCTCGAAGAACGCCCGCCGCACATCGTGTTTTCGCCGCAACTGAAGGCGACCGTCGCGACGATCGTCGGTGATGAGAAGAATCCGCTCACGAAGGTGCGGAAAATTTTCCATTGGATCGACGACAACATCAAATACCACGCGGAGGAAGAGTACGGCGTCATCCCGAGTTTCTCCGGCGCATGCCTCACGCGCGGCCGAGGTGATTGCGGCGTGCAGGCGATCCTTTTCATCACCATGTGCCGCGCCGCGGGCGTCCCGGCACGGTGGCAGAGCGGATGGGAAACGAAACGCGACAAGTGGAACATGCACGACTGGGCGGAGTTTTACATCGAGCCGTGGGGCTGGCTGCCGGCCGATCCGAGCTACGGCGTGCAGAAGAAAACCGACGACCCCAAGCTCCGCGATTTTTACATCGGGCACCAGGATTCGTATCGCCTGATCACCAACCTCGACTACGGCCGTCCGCTCACGCCGCCGAAGCAGTCCTTCCGCTCCGAGCCGGCCGACTTCCAGCGCGGCGAAGTGGAGATCGACGGCCGAAATCTTTACTACGACGAGTGGGATTACGAATTTTCCCCGGAATGGCTGACGTCCGAGTGACCATCGCGTCCCGCTTGACCGCGCGGGGGACGGAGCCGGACTCTGCGAGTCCGATACGCGACGAAGTCGCGTGAGATGGTTGCTTCGACCGCGCGAGTGAGTAGCTCGTCGCTGCGCGACGACTCGGACTCACAGAGTCCGGCTCCGTCCTCCGCGTGGTCGAACCCGCTTTTCTCCCCGCGCCCATTAACATCCGCCGCAGCGTCTTCGCATTCTTGATCGCGTGCGCGTCGCGGTCGTTGTCGAAGTAAATCCACGCGCGCTTCGCCCCGCTGCTCCTGATCTTCTCGGCCCACGCCGCGAGCTCCTCGTCGCTGTAATCGTGTCGATACCATCGCGTCGTCCCATGCAGACGGACGTAGATGTCATCCGCAGTGCGCACCAGCTTGTCCGGAATGCGCGGCGCGCTCACCGCGCACAGGATGATCTTCCTTCGCCGCAGCGCGCGATAAACGTCCGCATTCCACCAGCTTTTGTGCCGGAACTCGACGACATTGCGATAGCGCGTATCGAGCTGCTTGCAGATCGCGTCCAGCCGCTTCTTCGTGTACCGAAAGCTTGGCGGAAACTGAAAGAGGAAGCACGCCATCCGCTCGCCGAGCGGTACGGCCACGTCGAGATAAAATTGCTCGACGAGCATCGCCGTCCCTTCCATCCGAAAATCGTGCGTGATGAGGCGATTCACCTTGATGCTGTACCGGAAGTCCTTCGGCGCCTGTCGGATCCACCCCTGCACCGTGGAACGCTTCGGCCAGGAATAGAACGGCGCGTTCAGCTCGACCGTGTTGAAATGCTTCGTGTAGTACGGGAACCATTTATGCGTCGGCACGCTGAGCGGATAAAACTTCCCTCGCCAGCCCCAGTAGAACCAGCCGGAGCAGCCGATGTGAATTTCCTGGGGCAGCGGCGTCACCACGCCGCTGTCTGTTGCACATCGCGTGCCGCTACCACCCTTTGAACAGCTTGGCGATGTCGAACGTGATGCGAATGGCGTCGTTCGCGCCATTGTCGTCTGTGCCCCAGATGGACGCGTCAGCCCGGCTGATCGAGTCCGCCGTCGCGTCGCGGCGTTCGTTCTCCAGCCGACGGCGTTCATGCTCCAGGCGCTCGAGCTGGTTCTGGCGCGACTCATTCATCCCGCCGGCGCGGATGAATTCGACGATCTTGCGCAGCTCCTCGCGCTCAAACCAGACGCCATGGTCTTTGCAGATGTCGACGATGACCCCGGACTGCTCGGCAAAGTTGACGCGATGCATGAGCTGACGGCAAGCCGGGCATGGCACGTATCGCCATGCCTTCTTGATGTCGATCTCCTGCGGAACCGCCTTGCCGAGCACCGCCGCCTGCCGCTCGCGCTCGGCGCAGATGCGGTTGAAGCTTTCCGTGTCGAGCCAGATGCCGAAGCAGCGCGTGCACTCGATCAGCATCGTCTCGCCGAGCGCGACGCGCGCGAGCGGTACGCTGCACGCCGGGCAAATCTTTCCCGTCCCGTCGTCGCTCGGCCCGCGCGACGCCGCGCCGCCGCAGTGCGGGCAATGCTTGCTGCCGGCGAACATCATCCCGAAGCAGCCGGGGCAGGCGACAGTTGCGAGCCGCGCGCCGCAATATCGGCAGCTCGCTTCCTCGCCGGTGACGGCGGCGCCGCAGGTCGGACAGTTGAGGGTCTTGGCACCCATCGTTCTCGTAGGTTAATCGAGCTCGCCGAACGCCGCCCCGCTCCGCCACGGCGCCGGGCGCTCATATTTCATCAACGGCTCGACCGCGCGTCCCGTAGATGAATCGTCGAACCCCTGCATCAAATCGAGCACCGCGAACGCCTGCTCGGCGCTGCAACGGTGCGGGCGATTTTTTCGGATCGCGTCCGCCATGTCGGCCAGGCCGATCGATCGACCGTAGCCGGTCGGCGACGTGTGCGGAACCTCGACGTACTCGTCTTTCTCCTCGTTATACCGGCACAACAAGACTTTGCCGTCGAACTGGTTCGGATCCGGCACCTTGATCGCGCCGTCGGTGCCAAAGATGTGGATCGGCTGCGCGCGATCGTATTCCGCGGCGCGCATCGCGAAGCTCTGGATGATCGTGCCGACCGCGCCGTTGGAAAACTCCATCGCCCCGACGTAATGATCCGCCGTCTCGACGTTGATCTGCTTCCCGTACTTCGGCCCCGGCTTGCCGTCGATCTTCAGAAGCAGCGTGCGCGTCGGCCGACTCTGCGACGTGAACCCGGTGATCCGTTTCACCGGTCCGAGCAGATTCAACAGGGCGGTCAAATAATACGGCCCCATGTCGAACATCGGCCCGCCGCCCTTCTCGTAATAAAACTCCGGGCTGGGATGCCAGTGCTCGTGCCCGCGGCCGAGCATGAAGGCGGTGAACGAAACCGGCTTGCCGATCGCGCCGTCGTCGATCAGCTTTCGTGCCGTTTGAATACCCGCGCCGAGAAATGTGTCCGGCGCGCATCCGACGCGAAGCTTCTCCTTCGCCGCCGCCTCGAGCAACCGCGACGCCTCTTCGCGATTGATGCCGAGCGGTTTCTCACAGTAAGTATGCTTCCCGGCCTCGATCACTTGCAGCGCCACCGGCACGTGCGCCTTCGGCACGGTCAGGTTCAACACGATCTCAATTGATCGATCGGCGAGGAGCTCGTCGACGCTGCACGCCGTCGGGATCTGAAATTCCTTCGCCTTTGCGCGGGCCGCGTCGAGGTTCAGGTCCGCGCACGCCGCGATTTCCACCTGCGGAAAATTCTTCGCCATCCCAACGTACGCCCCGCTGATGGCGCCAGTACCGATCACGCCGACGCGCACTCGCTCTGTCATGTGTACGACCTCTTACGATCAACCGATGTCCGCGCCCGCATTCACCGCATCGGCGGCGGCGGCTGACCACCGACCGGGAATCCGCCGCCGGCATACCCAACCTGCTGACGGTATCGCTCGAGCTCATGGTGAATCGGCCACTTCGAAAACACGAAGATCAGGAACCAGATCAGGTTCACCAGCGGGATGATCATGAGGAGGCCCATCCAAAACGAGTAGCCAGCCTTCTTGAAGATCGTTCCCCATATCGCAACCGCAATCGCAATACCGATGGCGACGAAAAGCACCGCCATTAGCAGGCCGACGGCGCCGGCGGCCGCATCGTTGCCGCTGCCGCTGGAACCTCCATAGCTGACTTGCATGAGTGTGTGAATCATCGCGAGCATCCTTTCCTAAAAGTGTGACGCGGCATCGTAGCCGCCGCGCGCGCCAAGATGCAACGACATGAAACGCTACTGCGGATTCATCTTCGTCCCGCACTGACAAACAAACGGCTTCAACTGGTGCGGCCGAACCGATGACGGCTTGGTCACCGAGATCGCGCAGCCGCACTTCGGACACTCAAACCGGTCGCCCGCTTCCGTCGCGACCGGCGCCGGCGCATCGAGCGGCGATTCGTCGACGTTCGCATCCGTCACGTCGCCCTTGCGATCCATCGCCAGGTTCGCCAACTTGTCGGCCAGCTCGTTCTTGTGACGAAGATTGTGCGTGATCGTCGCCTCATTGAATTGATGAATCAAAAACTGCGCTTCGTCATAGAGATCCTTCATGTCCGGATGCTTGACGCGATACTCCCCTTTCATTTGCTTGATAATCAGCTCGGAATCGCCGCGGATGGCGATCTTTTTCGCGCCGAGTTTTTTCGCTTCTTCCATCGCGGTGATCAGCGCGCGGTACTCGGCGACATTGTTCGTCGCGCGACCGATGAATCGCCCGAGCGTGACGATCGGCGTGCCGTCTTTTGCGCGCACGACCACGCCGATCCCCGCCGGGCCCGGGTTGCCGCGACTGCCGCCGTCGAATTCGAGCGTCAAGGTCTCATCCATGCTGGCGGCGGTTGTAGCAGAATCGAATTTGCTTGCGAAGCCATTGCGAGTACATTCGCGCGCGCGGCGCGTAGATTGTCCAAGCCGTCACCGGGCGGCAACCAATCGAGCTTCGGCGGCAGGAGAGGAGGCAGGCACGTGATCGCCCGATCCACCGCGGTCCTGGCGTGCACGGACGTGCAGCAGACCGTCGATTTTTATTGCAACACGCTCGGCTTCAAACAGCACTGGCTGTGGGAAGATCCCCCGACGTTCGGGGCGGTCGGCCTGGGGCAGATCGAGATCTTCCTGCAACTGAATTCCGAGCTCGCGCGCCGGATCGAGGGGCACAGCCACTATCTGCATGTCGACGACGTCGAGAAGCTGCACGCGGAGCACCGCGCGGCCGGCGCGCCGGTGATCGCGCCGCTGGAGAACAAGCCGTGGGGCATGCGCGAGTACGTCGTGCGCGATCCGAACGGCTACCACCTTCGCTTCGCCGGCCCGCCGAAGTACGAGCGTCCGCCGACGGCGACCGACGCGCTCCCGCCGCACATCAACCTCGATCTGCGCGTGCCGAGCATCGAGGAGTACGTCGACCTCTGCGCGTCGGTCGGCTGGGCCCGCCACAGGCCGTCGATGCAGGATGCGCTCGACCATACGTTGGTCGGCGTCGTCGCGACCGACACGCGCGAGCCGGAAACCGTCGGCATGCTCCGCGCCACCGGCGACGGCCGCTACTACATGATCTGGGACGTCATCGTGAAGCCGGCGTACCAGGGACAGAAGATCGGCACGTCGATGGTCGAGACCGCGCTGACGGAAATGCGCCGGCGCGGTGCGCCGCAAGGCGCATTCGTTGGGCTGTTCACCGCAAAGTACGGCTTCTACGAACACCTCGGCTTCAAGAAGGACCTGGGGATGCATCTGGCCCTGTGACTACAATTGCGACGCGATGTGGCAGCGATTCCCGCCGACAATGCGACGAGTCGTGACGGCGGCACTGGAAGAAGCCGGCCGGCGCGGCGCTGAGGAGGCGACGCCGGAGCACGTGTTGTTGGCCGTCGCGCGCGATCCAGAGTGCGCGGCGAGGTTCATGCTCCAGCACGCGGGAGTCGCGCCCGGTGAGATCGAGAACGAACTCGATGCAACGAGCTCTCGCGGTCAGGCGGTGCGGCAGCGGGCGGCGCGGCTATCGAATGCGGCGATGCGATTGCTCGAAGCGTCGCAGGCGCAGGCCGATCTCCGGAAGCATCGGCAGGTTGGCACCGAACACATCGCGCTGGCGCTGACGCAAACGAATGACACCGACGCAGCCGCCCTGCTTGCGCAACGCGGCTTCACGCAACCGCTTGCGGAGGCCGCGCTTCGTGCGTGGCGTTCGCAACGCGCGCCGCAGGGGGACGGTATCCCCTCACGCGCGCTCCGCGCGATTGTTCGTCCGCTCCACTGGCTCGGCCGCTACCCCGCGCTCGCTTGGAACGTCTACGTCCGCAAAAGCCTCGGCCATCCGAAGTTCATCACCGATCCGTATCCGCTCTATCGCAAGCTGCGCGAGACCGACCCGGTCCGGCGTGATCCGATCGCGCCGGTGTGGGTACTCACGCGTTACGACGACACGTTCACGATGCTGCGCGACCCGCGCTTCCGGAAGGACCCGTTCGCCAGCATCCGCCTCCCGCGCGCCGTGCGCGAGCAGCTCGACGTGCCGGTCGCCGAGGCGTTTCGCGCGTCGCTCGAGACGGTCTCGATGCTCTTCCTCGATCCGCCTGAGCACACGCGCATCCGCTCGATCTTCACGAAAACCTTCACGCCGCGGCGGATCGAGAACCTCCGCGCGCGGATGCAGGTGATGTGTGACAAGATCCTCGACAGCGCCGTCGCGATGGGCCCGCACCTCCGCCCGCGCCCGCGGCCGCGGCTCGAACTGATGAGCGACCTCGCCGCCCCGCTGC
>JAXDMN010000157.1:0-8372 GCA_034666045.1 Phycisphaerales bacterium
GCAGCTCGTCCGCCTGCCGCAGGTTTTCCTCTGTTACGCGCCGCCGCCGACCGCGCCGGACGTCGCGCCGCTGCCGCTGGAGCGCAACGGGCACGTCACGTTCGGCTCGTTCAACCGCACGATGAAAATCACCGCCGAGGCGATCGCCGCGTGGTCGCAAATTCTCGTGCAGGTGCCCGGCTCGCGGCTGGTCATGAAAGGCGTCGGCATGGACGAACCGGAGACGCGCGAGCACTGGCGCGCCCAGTTCCGCGCGCACGGTGTTCACGGCGACCGCATCGACCTCGTCACGCTCGCCCCAAAATTTGAAGATCACCTCGCCGCCATGAGCGCCGTCGACATCGCCCTCGACACCTTCCCCTACAACGGCACGACGACCACCTGCGAAACGCTCTGGATGGGCGTGCCCGTCGTCACGCTGACCGGCGACACGCACGTCGCGCGCATGGGCCTCTCGATCCTCGACGCCATCGGCCTCTCCGATCTCGCCCAGGCGACGACGACGACGGCATACGTTGAAACCGCGGTGAAACTCGCTGGAGATGTGGAACGCTTACGCGAGCTGCGCGCCCGCCTGCGCGAGATGATCTTGTCATCCCCCCTGGCCGACGCGGCGCGACTCGCCCGCCAGATCGAATCCGCATACCGCACGCTCTGGCGCGAGTGGTGCGCCGACCGCCGGTAAAGCAGATGCGACAACACACAGAGGCGCGCCCGATTGAACGAGCGCGCCTCCGTGTTTCCGTGTCTCTGTGGTGCAGCCGGCGTTTAGTGCTGCTTCTTCTGCTTCTTGAAGTACTTGCCCTTGACCCACATGCCCGGCAGCAGCGCGGTGCCGAAGACAATGGCCCACATCGGCAGCGTCAGCGCCCCGCCGGAGAACGAGAACGCCGTCAGCGACTTGAGCGCCTCGCCGTCCTTCATTTGGTTCGGCGTCACCGACCAGCTCAGTTCCCCGCGCGGCGAATCGCCGACGGATTCGCGGCTGAAGGCGATCTTCCCGCCGTGGCCCCATAACTGGAACGAGGACTGCCCGCGCGTCCGCAGGGCGACCTGCGTCACCTTGCTGGAGCTTCCGATCCACATCCAGATCGTGGCCGCGCAGAGCAACAACGAAAACAGCGTCGCATAGACGAAGAGTTTCTTCTTCATATAGACGACATCGGCGCGCGGGACGGGGGAGTTTCGTTTGAATCGGTCGAAGCGCGTGGGGACGGGGGTGAAGATTTGCCGAGTGGACGAATTATGCGGACGTGAGCCGGCTGGTTGTTATTGGTCGTTGGTCCTCACGGCTGCGGGATGCCGGGATACAACTGCGCTTCCGCGTCCATGTTATTCCAGATGCGTTCGTAGATGTTCATTTCGTGGGGATCACCATTCCAATACGGCGAACGTTTGCGCTGGATCCAGTCCTGGAGTTGATCGTTGAAAACCGATCGCGGCACCCACTTGGCCGCGCCGCTGGCGTACAGGGTGTTGATGCCCTTCTTGTGAACCGTCAGCACGCGGTCCGGCATCGACCCGTTCGGATCGACCGTGTTGATGTCGCACACCATGGCCCGGCCCTTGAGTTTGGCCAGCGTGAACATCTCGGCGGCGTTCACGCCGTTCGCGCCCGGATCGATCATAGTCAACCCCGGCCACGCGACGCGCGCGGGGTACCACGATCCCGTGTTCAGCCACCCGACCGCCACCTCGGGCGCGTGCGCCGTGTTCATCGGATCGCTGTTGAGCGACGGCCGGGCCGAGTACGGCGTGCGCGTCTGCCCGTTTGACGGCGGCCACTGGTTGCCAGGCGTGCTATAGCTGTAGTACAGGTCCTGCTGTCCCACGGACGGGCAGTACATGACCCGCCCCTCGCCCTCCTTGAGGATGTTCACGCGTAAAAGCAGCCCCAAGCCGATGTATCGCGACTTCGGCGGGTTCTGCCCGCCCTCGGCGCTCAAGGCGGAAGACGTGCCGCGCGAGAGGAAATTGCAGTTGCCGTACCCTTGGCCGCCCGTATTGGTGGCGCCAAAGCCCAGCGGCACCTTCCCCTTGCTGAGGTTCGCGTACATCTGGAGCATCGTGCCGATCTGCCGCAGGTTGCTCAGGCACTGCGTGCGATTCGCCGCTTCCCGCGCGCTGCGCAGCGTCGGCAGCAGCACACTGATGAGCACTGCGATGATCCCAATGACGACGAGCAATTCGACCAGCGTGAACGCGGCGCGACGCAGGCAACGGGACGACCTGGGCATGGACCGCTCCCTTCAGCACAAAAATGGATGTGACCGCCGCTGAGTCTACCACGCAGGCCGCTAAATCCGAGTTAAAAATTGTATGCAATTTTCAGGCGCGGCTGGCCGCCTGGCCCCATTCCTCGAACCGGCGAAGCTGCTCCGCCGTCACGGACGGCCTCGTCTCCGCCACCGCGTCCGCCAGCACCACCGCGGTAATTTCGCCCGCTTCGCCCGAGGCGACGCTCTTGAGGAACGGGATGACCGCCGCCCGGTCGCAGATGTATTTGATGTCCGCGCCGCTGTATCCGTCTAACTGCCGAGCGACCGCATCGAGGTCAATATCGTCCGCCAGCGGGCGCTTGGAGAGGTAGATGTCCAACATCTTCCGCCGCGCCGGAAAATCAGGCAGCGGAATATAAACCTTCTCGTCGAACCGGCCCGGCCGAAGCACCGCCGGATCGAGCTGCCACGGCACGTTCGTCGCGCCCATGAACAGGATCGGCGACTTCGCCTTCTCGTCGAACCCTTCCATTCCCTGCAAGATCTGCGGCACGACGCGCTGCATGACGCTCGAGCCCTCGTCGCGCCGCGCGGGGATGAGCGATTCGATCTCGTCGATGAAAATGATCGCCCGCTCTTCGTTCGCCGCCGCGTCGAACAGTTTTTTCAGGTTCTGTTCCGCTTCGCCGACCCATTTCGACAGCACGTCGGCCGCCGAGATGCGGAAGAACGTCGCGTCGATCTCGCCCGCGGTCGCTTTGGCGAGCATCGTCTTCCCGGTGCCGGGCGGCCCATACAGCAGCACCCCGCCGCCGGGTGAGATGCCGAATTTTTCCGCCAGCTCCGGATGCTCGAACGGATAAATCATCCGCAGGCGGATGTCTTCCTTGACGTCATCGAGTCCCGCGACGTCGTCGAAGCGGAGCTTCGGTTTTTCCTTGACGATCCATTTGTCGGCGCCGCCGCCGTCGCTTTCCGATTCCTCGGAGGCTTCCGTTTGCCCTCTGGCGTTGCTCGATGCACTGGTGACGCGCGGACGCTGACGATTGCCCTTCTTCGCATGCTCGCACTGCCGCGCGCGTTCGAGCGCTTTGGCCGCGACCTCCTGCCGCACGCTGCGCAGCTCTTCGCTGTCCGCCTGCTTGCTCAGCAGCGTCATCACTTCCGCCGCGCGCAGAAAATACTCGCGCGCGACGTCGTAATTCGCCGCCTTGTACGCGTCGAGCGCGCGCTGCGCGTATCGCTGATAGTGCTCCAAGGTGACGGCCATCGATCAGTGCCTTCCGTCGCGGGCCGCCGCTCGCGCATCCATCCAGTGACGAAGCCCGTAGACAAACGACCACACGCCCAATCCAAGAATCACCCAGCGGAACCACCACCCGCTCAACACGACGTAAAGCAGCACGAAGAACACCGCAAACCCGACGAACAGCGCCGCCGCGATGCGATGCTCGCGCGGCGTCGGGCCGCGAAACACTTCCCGGTGCGCGATCTCCTCGTGTGGCTCCTGCATCGTGATCGGATTGTACGACTAAACCAGTTCCAGCGGCGCGGCGATCAGGTTCTCCACGCCACCGGCCGTCACATGATAAATGTTCTCGAGCCGAATCCCGCCATTGATCGCGGGCGAGTACAGCCCCGGCTCGGCGGTAAAAACTTCCCCCTCCATGAGCACGTCGTCCCACTTCGGGTTCAGGTGCGGATACTCGTGCGGCTGAAGGCCGACGCCGTGGCCGAGATGGTGCGGGAATTTCCCGACCGGCGACGTCGCGAGGTGATCGAAAACTTCCTGATAAATGTCGCGGCAGCGCGCGCCCGGCTTGGCGGTGCGCTCGACGATCTTCAGCGCATCGACGATCGCGTTCCACGCCTGCATCTGCGTGTCGGTCGGCTTTTGATCGACCGCGAACGCTCGGCACGTATCCGAGAAATACCCGCGATACGCCGGCCCGACGTCGATGACGTAAATCTCCCCCGCCTTCGCCGCCCGGCCCGGCCGGGGGGGACCGCCGCCGGCGCCGCACGCGTAATCGTTCCCCAGATACGCCGACAGCGGCTCCCCCGCCTCGCGCGTCGCCGCCGCCTGCAATTCGACGAACACCTCCAGCTCCAGCACGCCCGGCCGCACGATTTCCCGCGCTTTGGCGTACATCGCGTCGACGCACTGCGCCGCCTTGCGCATCAGCGCCAACTCGTCCGCATCCTTCCGCCGCCGAAGTTGCCACAGCACCGCGTCGATCGGCTCGACGTCGACGGCCATCAGCGCGACCTGCGACGAGACGCTGGAGGCGTCCACGCCGATCTCGCGCGTCCGCCGCGCGCGCAGCGCTTCGACCACCTGCGCCGCCACGACCATCGGCTGCTCCTGCCGCAGCGTCGCCAGCCAGCGCGCTTCGTACGTGACGGCGTCGTCGACCGCCGCCCCTTCGAGCGTCTCGCCGCTAGTCATCCACGTCTTGCCGTCCGCCCACAGGATGAACGCCCCGTACGTCAACCAGTTCGGCCGACGTGCCGAGAGATACTGCACGTGCTCATGCGCGCCGACGACGACGGCGTCGAGCTTTCGCGCTGCCATCTCGTCGAGCAGCCGCTTCTGCCGTGCGCGCGACAGGTTCGGATCGAGCATGGGGAGAATTGTCACTGGTCACTGGTCACTTGTCACTCGTCAGAAAAAGCCTGATTGAAAGCTCTTTGACAAGTGACGAATGACAAGTGACAAATGACGTCCGCCCATGACCCAAACTTCAATCGCCACCTCCGCCGACTACGCCGACGCATTGCTCGTGGCGCGGCGCGGGAAACACCTGCTGTTCCTCATCCTGCTGCTGATGCTGCTCGGGCAGATCGCCGTCTTCTTCGCCGCGCGATATACGAACGTCCTCGTGCCGTCGTCGACGATGCCGACGACAATCCCGGCCGTCGCGCCCACGCGCTCCGCCGTCGCCGCCAATTATTTCACCGGCGCGATGACCTTCTTCGGCATGATCCTGCCGATCCTGCTCGCGTTCGATCTGCTGCTGATCCTGAACATCATGCTCGTGGGCCGGTTGCTTGGCCTGGCGCGCACGACGTCGGCGTTCCTCTGGTGCCTGCTGCTGATGCTGCTGCTGTTCCCGGTGCAGGCGTTCTTCGGCGGGACGACCGAGGCGACCGATTTCCGCCTGCCCGGGCTGCTCTACACCTGGAACGAGCTCGTGCTCTACGCGAAGTTCCCCACCGACAACCTGCACCTCGCGATCATGAAGTGGACGCGCTTCGTCGGCATGCCGCTCGTTGCGATCATTCTGCTCGCCGCGATCCAGATCAAGAGCAACCGCGGCCTGCGGCAGGCGCTCGGCGAAGCGACGCCGGAGATTTCGTAAACGATTTGGGTTGCTTCGGGACGGTGGGGACAACGCATGCGCGAAGAACGGGGCACGATCGCCGGCGACTACACGGTCACCGACACGCTGACCCTCTGGGGCACCGTCGGCGGAAATCTCATCGTCGCCGAGGGCGGCAAGTGCTATCTCCGCGGCGCGGTCTACGGCGACATCGTCGTCGAGTACAGCGGCCGCCTCCACATCTTCGGCCGCGTCGCCGGCAGCTTAACGGTGAAGCGCGGCGCCAAAGTCATCCACAGCGGCCTGCTCGGCGGCAACGCCACCAACATGGGCGGCCGCCTCTACATCGAAAACACCTCCCAAATCAACGGCAAGATCAAAACCGTAAAAGGCGAAACCAAAATCCAAAAGCTCCTCGGAGGTGGTCCCCCTCCGTCCCGCGATTAAGTCTCTTCTCCTCCTCCCGGCATGGCCCCATTCAGTGGCCCTGTCCCCCCGCTCTGTTAACATCCCTCCTCGATGAGTTACCCCGACCACCTCGGCGCCGCGCGTGGTGACATCCCCTCCGATCTCCTCCTCAAAAACGCCCGACTGATCAACGTCTTCTCCGGCGAAATCGAATCCACCGACATCGCCGTCCACGCCGACCGCATCGCCGGCATTGGCCCCGGCTACTTTGCCCGCGAAACGATCGACCTCGCCAATGCCTTCGTCGCCCCCGGCCTCATTGACGGCCACGTCCACATCGAAAGTTCCCTCTGTCTCCCCGCGCAATTCGCCGCCGCCATCATCCCGCGCGGCGTCACGACAGCAGTCACCGACCCCCACGAGATCGCCAACGTCGCCGGCGCTGCCGGCGTCCGCTTCATGGTCGACGCGAGCCGCGGCCTGCCTCTTCGCATCATCACCATGGCGCCCAGTTGCGTCCCCGCGACGAACATGGCAACGACCGGCGCATCCCTCGGCGCAGATGACCTGCAAAAGCTCCTGAATGATGGTGTCGTTCACGGTCTCGCCGAGGTGATGAACTTCCCCGGCGTCATCGCGCACGACGCAAGCGTCGCGGCTAAATTGGATGCCTTCCGCGGAAAAGTCATCGACGGTCACGCGCCGGGGGTTCGCGGGAAAGCGCTCAATGCGTACGTCGCAGCAGGAGTTGGCAGCGATCACGAGTGCGTCACCGTCGACGAAGCCCGCGAAAAACTCGCGCGCGGCGTATTCATCCTCATCCGCGAGGCGACCAACGCGAAAAATCTCGACGCCCTCCTCCCGCTGATCACCCCCGCCAACAGCCGCCGCATCGGCTTTTGCACCGACGATCGCAACCCGTCCGATCTTCTGCGCCAAGGCTCGATCGACCAGATGCTCCGCCGCGCCATCGCCGCCGGCGTCGATCCGGTCGACGCCATCCGCTGCTGCACGCTCAACACCGCCGAGTGGTTTCGACTGCACGACCGCGGCGCGATCGCGCCCGGGCGATTCGCCGATCTCTTCGTCTTCCGCGACCTCAAATCACCCGTCGCCGAGCGCGTCTACAGCGGCGGACAGCTCGTCGCGCAGGACGGCAAGCTCCTCGCGGCGTTGCCCTCGCCTGCGTTGCCAAAAGCGTTGACCAACACCTGCCACGTCGTCCGCGAACACCTGAAGCTCGAAGTCCCCGCCAAAGGAAAACGCATCCGCGTCATCGGCTCGATCCCGGATCAGCTCATCACCGAGCACCGCATCCTCGACGCGACGATTCAGAACGATCGCGTCGTCGCCGACCCCGCGCGCGATCTGTTGAAAATCGCCGTCGTCGAACGCCATCGCGGCACGGGAAAAGTCGGCGTCGGATTCATCCAGGGCTTCGGCCTGAAGCGCGGCGCGATCGCCGGCACGTTCGGCCACGATCACCACAACATCATCTGCATAGGCTGCCTCGACGCGCCGATGTACGCCGCGATTCTGAACGTCGAAAAAATGGGCGGCGGGCTGGTTGTCATCGACGCGATGGACGAAGCCGTCGCCCGGCTCGCGCTCCCCGTCGCCGGCCTGATGAGCGATCGCCCGGTCGCCGAAATCGCGTCGGCCTACGAGCGCCTTCTCGCCGCCGCGCGCGAGCTCGGATCCACCTTGCATGACCCGTTCATCGCCATGAGCTTCATGGGCCTGGAAGTGATCCCGTCGTTAAAGTTAACCGATCAGGGCCTGGTCGACGTCGACGCCTTCCGCCACGTGGATTTGTTTGTCTGATTCCGCCGAGGCGTTTACACTCACTTCCCGTGGTTCCGGGCACCTGCACATTTCATTCTGACCCCGCGACTGGACGCCCCTGATGCGACCGCCGAACGAGCTTGTCTACAGCCGCGCGCGCGTGCGCCAGCGGTACGCCCTCTTCCCGCTGGAAGGATTCCCGCCTTCGCGCCTGCCGACCTGGCCCGACGCGGAAGTGCGCATCCTCGCCGCGCCGGCGCTGGGGGCGAACTTCGTCCAGTACCTCATCGATCTCCCCGCCGGCAAGCGCGGCGAATTCGCGGGCGATGACCGGCTCGAGACCTTCTATTTCGTCCTCACCGGCGCCGGCACGTTCGGAAAAAACCGTGAGCTGAAGGCCGGCTCGTTCGGCCTCCTCCCGCCGGGCCACGCCACCGCCATCCGCGCGACCGAAGCGATGCGCATCATCGTCCTGCGCAAAGTGTTCGAGCGCGAGCACTCGATCGAATTGTTTCAGCCCCTCCACGGCGAAGAATCGAACGTGAAGGCCGAAACCTGGGCCGACAATCCGCACTCGCGCCTGCAAACGCTCATCCCGGATGAATTCCAGTTCGACATGGCGATGAACATCTTCACC
>JAXDMN010000158.1:0-8424 GCA_034666045.1 Phycisphaerales bacterium
GGCGAGCGATGAAGTCCGGCAACGTGCCGGTGGCACGAAAACACGCGGTGGCGTTGTGGAAAGCGGCGCCGCTGTCGGTGGAATCATGGAGAACGCTGCTCTGCGCGATGCGTGGACATTGACAGGAAGAACTGAACTGACGCTGTGAGCTACACGAACGGAAAAGTTCCCGCGGTTTCGGTGGTGATGCCGGTGTACAACACCGAGCGCTACCTGAAGTACGCGCTGGAGAGCGTGCTCGCGCAGACGTTCGAGGATTACGAGTTCATCATCCTCGACGACGGCTCCACCGACAGCTCGGTCCACATCATCCAGGAATATGCGGAGAACGACGAGCGCATCCGGTTCTTCCCGCTCGAGCATCGCGGCTACGTCAGCCTGCTCCGCCGCGGACTGAACCATTGCCGTGGCGAATTCGTGGCGCGGATGGATTCTGACGACATCTCGATGCCGGACCGCTTCGAGAAGCAGGTGAATTTTCTCCGGGCGAAGCCGGACATCATTGCGGTCGGGTCGCAGATCTTCGTGATCGACCCGTACGGCTCGCGCGTGGAAAAACCGGTGCACAAGCTCGGTCACGAAGAGATCGAATCGGAATTGTTGAACGGCGTCGGCTGGGCGATCGTGCATCCGAGCGTCATGATGCGTCGCGAAGCGCTGATGAAAGTCGGCGGATATCGCGAAGACCTGATGGTCAGCGAAGACCTCGACCTTTTTCTCCGCATGGCCGAGCACGGCAAGGTCGCGAACCTGCCGGACGTGCTGCTGCAATACCGCCAACATTTGCAAAGCGTGAACTACACGAAGTACGAGCAGCAGAAGGCAGTCAAGCGGCAGATCGTCGGCGACGCGTTCAAGCGCCGCGGGATGCCGATGCCGCCGAACTGGTCGTTCCGCGAGCGCAAGATTCTCCCGCACGCCGAGCAATACCGCCGCTGGGGCTGGGCGGCGATGCGCAGTGGCAACAGCGCCGTCGCCCGCCGCCACGCCTGGGCCGCGATCCAGAAGGCGCCGCTGTCGATGGATACGTGGAGACTGACGATGTGCGCGATTCGCGGACGGTGATACGTACATGAAACTCGCTTTCGCCAACGCCCGCTTCCGACCAGACGCTCATGACGGCGCTAACGCGCACGTGCGGCAGTTCGTGCAGAACACGGTCGCGATCGGGCACGAAGTCTGGATGTGGCCGGGCGTAACTCATCCGGCGGCCCATGCGCTGCCGGGCGGGCGCGTGTCGCGGACGATCAAGCTGCGCGAGATGGATTTGATTTACGTCCGCGTGCAGCACGACGTCGTCGCGCCGTGCACCTGGACGCTCGGGCCCACGCGCAAGCTGCTGGGCGATCCAATCATGGTGTGGGAATTCAACACCGTCCCGGAATACGGCGAATATCGCGGCATGTCCCCGCAGGCGATTCAGAAGGAAGTGGAGGGTTTTCGCCACTTCGGCAAAGGGTGCGACCTGGCCGTTTGCGTGTCGGCGCATCTGGCCGATTACGTGAAGACCAAGCTCGGCATCGCGCGGACGCTGGTCGTTCCGAACGGGTCCGATCCGGATCTGTACACGCCGGACGCGCCGATCGTCCCGCGCCTGCAAGGCATCGGCGAAGAGCAATTCAACGTGCTGTGGATCGGCAGCGCGTACGTCGACTGGCACAACTTCAAATTGCTCGCCGACGCGGCGCGGATCATCTGGGAGCGCGGCAATCCGCAAAAAATCATCTTCCATCTCATCGGCCAGGGCATGAGCAAGATGGGTGACATGCCGGCGAATGTGCATTACTACGGCGTTGAGGATTACGAAAAACTTCCGCGCTGGATGAGCGCGATGGACGTCGGGCTGTGCCTCTACCGCGCGGGGCCGGCGGATTATTCCTCGCCGCTCAAAGTGTTCGATTACATGAGCAGCGGGCTCGCGGTGGTGGCGACGCGGCAGCCGCAGACGACGCAATTATTGAACGAGCTCGGCACGCCGGAGTTGTTAATGTCGCCGGATGATCCGAAAGCGCTGGCGGATGCGCTGGAGAAGCTCGCGGCGGATCGGGAGAAGGTGAAGGAGATTTCTAAACGTGCGCGCGAGCTGAGCGTCGCGAAGTACACCTGGCGTCGCGCCGTCACCGACACCTTCGCAGAGATTGAAAAAATTCACGCCGAGGGGAAGAAACCCGCGGGGCTCAAGGCTGCGCTATGATCCGCGTCTCATGTGGCATGGGCGCCTCGTCCATGCATTTGCGGCGGCCAGCCGTTCTTCTATAAAGCACAATCAGCCGCTGGCGCGGCGAACTGCACAGGCGAGGCGCCCGTGCCCTGAGAAGATGTCACTTGCCACCGTCATCATCCCGATGAAGAACGCCGAGCCCTACGTGCGCGAGGCGGTGGAGTCGGTGTTGAAACAGGCGGGCGTTGACCTCGAAGTCATCGTTGTCGATGACGGCTCGAGCGATCGATCGGTGGAAATCGTCCGCTCGATCGATGATTCGCGCCTGCGGATCATTCCCGGCCCGCGAAAAGGCATCGCAGCGGCGTTCAACGCGGGGCTCGCGGAAGCGCAGGGCGAATTCGTCGCGCGGTGCGACGCCGACGATGTCTATCCCGCCGGGCGGCTCGCGTGGCAGATGGAATTCCTGAAAAACCACGCCGACTTCGGCGCCGTCAGCGGGTCGTTCACGATGATGGCGCACAACGGCAAGATCCTCGCCGAGCGCAAGACCTACGGCGGCGGGATCGACGTCACCCATGAGCTCCAGCTCGGGGAAGGCCGCTCGCACATGGCCGCGTACCTGTTCCGCGCCGCGCCGGTGAAACAGCTCGGCGGCTGCCGGACGTTTTTCGTCATGGCCGAAGACGTCGACTTGCAGTTCCGCCTCAGCGAGATCACGAAAATCTGGTACCAGCCGCGCAGCGCGTACCTGTATCGATTGCATAATTCGTCGATCACACACGTGCAGAAGGCGGCCGAGCGGTCGTTCTTCGAAGGGTGCGCGCTCGAGCTCCAAAAGCAGCGGCAGACGCGCGCGGATCGCCGGGACGATCTCGACCTGGGTCGACCGCCGACGATGCCGAAGCTGCAAGATTCTTCGCCGCTCACGGTGAAACAGCAGATCCAGAAGCTGATGCTCGGCCAGGCCTGGGCGGCGCATGGCGCGGGACATAAGGGCGAAGGCCTCTCGCTGGCGCTGCGCGCGTGGCTGACCGACCCGCTTCGGCTGGCGGTGCTGAGAAGCGTTGTCGCGCTTGCGTTGAAACCCGCTCGAGAGGTCGTTTGATGCGCATCACCTTCGTGCTCAACCACGTCAACCTCAACGGTGGCATTCGCGTGATCGCGATTTACGCCGAGCGGCTCAAGCAGCGCGGGCACACCGTCACCGTCGTGTCGCGCCCACGGCCGGTGCCGTCGCTGACGAACAAGGTGAAGTCGCTCGTGAAGGGCGCCGGTTGGCCGGTCGATGCGAACACGCTGCCGGACCATTTCGATAATGTTGACGTCGAGCAGCGCGTGATTGAATCACGCCGGCCGATCGTCGACGCGGACGTGCCGGACGCGGATGTCGTCGTCGCGACGTGGTGGGAGACGGCGGATTGGGTCATGCGCCTCTCGCCGGGCAAAGGGGCCAAGGCGTATTTCGTCCAGGACTTCGGCGCCAACGCCGGGCAGCCGATGGACAAGCTCGCGGCGACGTGGCGGCTGCCGATGCACCGCATCGTCATCTCGCGCTACATCGAAGCGCTCGTGAAACAGCACGCGCTGGGCGGCGGTGAGATGAGTTACGTGCCTAACAGTGTCGATCTCGATCAGTTCGCCTCCCCGCCGCGCGGCAAGCAGCCGTCGCCGGTCGTCGGCACGATCTGGTCGCAGTCGCGTTTCAAAGGCGCGGATATCGCCATCGCGGCCGCTCGGATTGCCAAGGAAAAGTTACCGGACCTGAAACTGATCGGCTTCGGGCTCCACGATAAGAATAAAGACGAGCCGCTGCCGGATTGGATGACGTTTCGCAGTCGCATTCCCGACGCTGAATTGAAGACTGTGTACGGCGGGTGCGATGCGTGGCTATTTCCGCCGCGCAAAGAGGGTTACGGCTTGCCGATCCTCGAGGCGATGGCCTGCCGGACCCCGGTGATCGCAACTCCGGCCGGCGCCGCGCCTGAATTGATCGCCGCCCGCGGCGGGGGCAGCATCGTCCCGCATGAGGATCCGGCGGCAATGGCGGCGGAAATCGTCAGAATTTGCTCGCTGGCCGATAGTGATTGGCGGGGATTATCCGCCTCCGCGTACGCAACCGTCACCGGCTATAGTTGGGCCGACGCGACCGACCGTTTTGAATCGGCACTGGAGAAGGCGATCAAGCAAAGCGCGGCGCCGGTTCGACGGTCGATATGACAAGAAGGACATAAAAGGACGTCATGGGCTTTCTCGTACCGGTAACCCTCTTCGGCTGGATCCCGTTCGTGATCCTGCTGTTCATCCTGCTGCCGCCGCGGCGCGCGGTCATCGCGGCGTTTCTGCTCGCGTGGCTCTTCCTGCCGATGGCGGGATACGGCGTGAAGGGGTTGCCGGACTACACGAAAATGTCCGCGACCACGTTCGGCGTGCTGATCGGCGCGGCGCTGTTTGACACCGACCGACTGCTGCAATGGCGGCCGAAGTGGATCGACATCCCGATGCTGCTCTGGTGCACGTCGCCGATGGTGTCGTCGTACGTCAACGGGTTCGGCCTGTACGACGGCTGCGCTGAGATCGTCCGCCAGTTCATCATCTGGGGTCTGCCGTACATCATCGGGCGCATCTACTTCAACGATCTGGAAAGCCTGCGCGAGCTGGCCATCGGCATCTTCATCGGCGGGTTGATCTACGTCCCGTTCTGCTGGTTTGAAGTGCGATTCAGCCCGCAACTGCACAAGTGGATCTACGGCTTCCGCCAGCACAGCTTTATTCAGAACGTCCGCGACGGCGGCTATCGCCCGATGGTCTTCATGCAGCACGGCCTGATGGTCGGCATGTGGATGGGCATGACCACGCTGATCGGCCTGTGGCTCTGGCGCAGCAAGACGATCCAGAAGGTGTGGGACATCCCGATGTACCTGCTCATGCCGGCGATGCTCTTGACCGTCTACCTGTGCAAGTCGAAATACGCGGTGCTGCTGCTGGCGACCGGGATCGGCGCGCTCTACCTGACGAAACTGGTGCGGACCAAGGCGCTGCTTGTCTGCCTGCTGCTCGTGCCGCTGACGTACACGATGCTGCGCGCGACCGGCGCGGTGACGGGCGAGGGCATGATCTCGCTCGCCGCGCAGGTGTTCGGGGAAGAGCGCGCCGCCTCGCTCGGCATGCGCATCAACAACGAGAACCTGCTGGCCCAGCGCGCGATGGAGAAGCCGTTCTTCGGCTGGGGCGCCTGGGGCGGCGCCCGCGTGCAGGGCGAGAACGGCAAGGACCTGATCACCGACTCGCTCTGGATCATCACGCTCGGCAAGTATGGCTGGGTCGGGCTGCTCGGGCTGATGGGGACGCTGCTTCTGCCGATGATCCTGGTCATCCGCGACTGGCGCGTCGAGTTGTGGCAACACCCGCTGGTCGGGCCGGTCGTCGTGTTGGCGATGGTCTGCGCGCTTTACATGTTCGACCACCTGATGAACGGCATGGTGAACCCGATCTTCATGCTCGCGGCCGGCGCGGTCGGCTCGGCGCACTTCGTGTTCCCCCGGATGGCCCGGCGCGCTACGCCGCGGCAGATGGTCCAGGCCAGGCCGGTGTTCGGCGCGCAGCCGCGACCGGCGTAGCGCGTGCGTTACCTCCTCATCAATCACGTCCCCTTCGGCCGCGGCAGCGCCGACGGGAAGTTCGCCGTCGGCGACATGTGGCTGGAGGATTTGCGCGCGCAAGCGCGGGCGATCCGCGAGGCGGGGATGACGCTGGTGGTCGCGACGCCGATGGTCGAGAAGCTCGAGGGCAAAGGGAGCGGCAGCTTTAACCTCGTCGAGATCACGCCGGCGGAGCACGGCTTCGAGTATCAGCCGCTGCCGTTTTACATTTCGATGAAGCAGTTTTTGTTGACGAAATCGCGCGTCATCCAGCGGCTCGCGGAAGTGATGCGTGACGCGGACATCGTGCAAATGGGCTACGGCGGGCACCCGGTGGCGCTGGGCGAAATCGCCCTGCCGCTCGCAAAAAAGATGCATAAGAAAATCATCTGGATCTTCGACGGGGCCGACCCGTTTCCGCGGCTCGAGCTACACGCGCGGCAGCAAAAGAACCCGATCAAGCGCGTGCTCCAGCAGATGCTTGTCAGGCGCTTCGCCGGCACCTGCCGCAACGCGGTGAAGAACAGCGATCTCGTCTTCGCGCACAACGCCGCCGTCGTGGAGCGGTTCAAGGACGTGTGGGAAGAACGGCGATGCCACGCGTTCGACCGGTCGTTCGTCACCGACGAGATTTTATTGAGCGATGACGAACTCGCCGAGCGGCAGCGTCGCTTGCAGGACGCTACGAAAGCGCTTCGCCTCGTCGCGGCGGGTCGGCAGATCGCGATCAAGGCGACGGATCACGTGCTTCGCGCGCTCAAGCAGGCGCGTGATCGCGACGCGCAGATCGAGCTGGACGTCCTCGGCGACGGTGACGACCTCCCGCGCTTCAAAGCGCTCGCGGCGGAGCTGGGTTTGAGCGACGTCGTCCGCTTCGGCGGCACGGTGCCGTACGGGAAACCGCTCTTCGACGCGTGGTCGAGCGCGCACGTGATGGTGATCACGAACCTGACCGCGGAGATCAGCCGCAACGTGCTGCTGTCGATGGCGCGGGGGCTCCCGCTGGTGATGTATGCGAATCCGGGGACGGATGAATTGATCCGCACGAGCGGCGCGGGGATTCTGGTTCCGACGGGAGATGTTGACGCGCTGTCGCGCGCGTTCGAGCAAGCTGCGAATGATCGCGCGGCGCTGGGTGAGATGGCGCGGAACGGTTTAGCGATTGCGCGCACGAAGACGCTGGACGCGACACACCGACAGCGCGCCCGTTTAGCCGCGTCGCTTGCGACGCGCGATCGCGTGGTCGAAACGACGCATCCGCTCGCGTCGAGCGCTGCGCGTTAAAATTTTTGCGCGTGACGGGACGCGCGTCGCAAGCGACGCGGCTAAATGTGGGGTTTGCGGAGAGCGATTGACGAACGTTTCGTGCTCACGTTTGCACGATGAGGGTTTTTCATCCGATAAATGAACTGACGCTTGCTCGTGTCGTATCCCGCGCGCGAGAATATTGGACCTGCGATTGGTTGTCCGTCCGCATCCCTGATGAAGCTGCTCGTCGTCATCGTCAACTACAGGACGCCCGACCTCACCGTCGAGTGTTTGCGATCGCTCGCACCCGAGATCGGCACGATCGCCGGCGGCACGCGCGTGGTCGTCACCGACAACGCCTCGGGCGACGGATCCGTGCAGCAGATCGAGGCGGCGATTGCGCGCCATCACTGGGACTGGGCGCGCGTCATCGCGCTGCCGACCAATGGCGGGTTCGCGTACGGGAACAACCGCGGCATGGAGGCGGCGCTCGCGAGCGATGAGCCGCCGCAGTACGTCTACCTGCTGAACCCGGACACCGTCGTGCTGCCGGACGCGCTGCGCGAGCTGGTGAAGTTCATGGATGCGCACCCGGCCGTCGGCATCGCGGGCGGACGGGCCGTGAATCCGGACGGATCGGTGCGCAACAGCACCTTTCGGTTTCACTCCGTTCTCAGCGAGTTCGAGGGTTCGATTCGACTCGGATTCGTATCGCGCCTGCTGAAGAAGCACATCGTTGCGAGCGCGCCGCCGGATGAGCCGGCGCGGATCGATTGGGTTTCCGGCGCGAGCATGATCGTCCGCCGGGACGTCTTCGATGCGATCGGCCTGCTCGATGAGGGATATTTCATGTATTTCGAGGAGACCGACTTTTGCCTGCGCGCCGCGCGGGCCGGTTGGCCGACTTGGTACGTGCCGAGCAGCAAGATCATCCACCTGGTCGGGCAGTCGTCCGGCGTCACCGGCGTCAAACGGACCGCCAAACGGCGCCCGGCGTACTGGTTCCAGTCGCGCCACCGCTTTTTCCAGCGGCACTACGGCGGGATGAAGACGCTGGCGGCGGATTTACTGTGGGCGGGCGGGTATGCCGCCGGAAACGTGCTCCAGCGGCTTCGCCGAAAGCCGCGGACGGATCCGCCGTGGCTCTGGTGGGACTTTATCCGATACAACGTGAAGAACTACCTGCGGGTTTGACCCATGATCGTGCCGACGACCGAGGAAGCGGAAAAGTTCGAGAACAAAATCGCCGACGCGTTCGTCGCGCCCGGCTCCAGCGCTGCGCCCTCGCATCCGATCGACGACAAGCTCGGCGAACACAATGGCAATCCGCTCGGCATGACCCTGTGGGAACTGTGGAAGGAAGATTTTCGCACC
>JAXDMN010000159.1:0-7906 GCA_034666045.1 Phycisphaerales bacterium
GAGCGATTGCTTGACGCGGTCGGTGATCGGCCGCGTCGCCTCGCTCGCCGGCGCTAAAAGTTTTCGGCTGCGAAATTCTCCGCCAATGATGCGCATGTGCCGCGTGATTGTTCATTCATCCCTGGCCAATGACAAATGACCCGTGACGATCGACCCTCTCCTGCGAAATTGCCAATTGAAAATTGCCAATGGTCAATTGACAATTGTTTCCACGAAAACATGGCCGACCGCAGCGTTCATTACGAAGCGGCGTTCGAGGCGTTCCTGCGCCACAAGGGGATTCCCTACGTCGCGGTCGATGAGGCGAAGAAGGCGCTCTTCGCCAACGCGAAGTTGAAAAGTTTTGACTTTGTCGTCTACAGCAAGAACGGCCCGAACCTGCTGATCGACGTGAAAGGGCGGCAGCATCGCGATCGCACCGGCCGAAAAACGTTCGAGTGCTGGACGACCGAGCGCGATATCGACGACCTGATGCAGTGGGAGCAGATTTTCGGCGAGGGGTTTCAAGCAGTGCTGACGTTCATCTACTGGATCGATCCGCCGTTGACGGCCGAGCCGGGCATGTTCGAGCATCGCGACCGCTGGTACTGGCTGTACGGGATCGACCTCAGCGAATACCGCAACGCCATGCGGCGACGATCGATCAAATGGGAGACCGTCGCGCTGCCGGCGGAAGAATTCCGCAATCTCGCGCGCCCGCTGGAGAGCTGGTTGTAAGAACCGACGGAATCGTCGTTCGCGCAGGGGACGGAGCCGGACTCTGCGAGTCCGATTCGCTGCGCAGCAGCGAGATTTTCTACGATTCGAGTGAGAAGATCACGTCGAGTGAAAAGATCACGCGACTTCGTCGCGTACCGGACTCGCAGAGTCCGGCTCCGTCCTTTTTGCGGGTGACCATCCTGTTGCGACCGCGCGAAACCCGTTGCTACTACCTCAATCTATTGATCCCCGTTATGATGCCGCACATGAACTTCACGCGCAGGAAACGACGCTGGCCCCACTTCGCTTGCCGCTGGGTGGCGATCATGGTCCTGGCGATGGCGCCGGCGACGGCGATGGCGCAGCGGAGCGACGCCGATGAGCACGAAATCTACGACGCGCGCGTCGAAGGTTATGCCGGTAATAAAACCCTGCCGGGCGGCGGGACGGCGATCCCGTGGATCGCGTTCATCTTCCTCAGCATCGTCGCCCTCGCGGGGCTGTTCAAGGACGCGAAGCGAACGCACCTGGATTAGAAGAAAATCCGAAATCCGAATGTCGAAATCCGAAACAAATTCGAAATCGGAAAAGGGGAAATGAGCGAAACATTTCTGCTTCGATCATTTCCTCATTGTTTCGGATTGTCCGGCTTCGCCGGCTCAAAAGAACGTGCTTCGTTTCGGATTTTTTCCACCACCTGGAGGTTCTCATGACCAAGCGAATCTTGTGGGCCCTTGCGGGCCTGAACGTGCTGTTGGTGATGACGCTGGCCGCGCGGCTGACGTCGGACAACGCGGCGCACGCGCAGGCGGCGAAGCGGCCGTCGGATTACATCATGATCCCGGGCGAAGTCGGCGGCGGCTCGAGCGCGGTGGTCTACATGATCGACACCGGCAACGGCTTGCTCGGCGCGATGACGTACGATGACTCGCGCAAGGAGCTGAACACGATGGCGCCGATCGACCTGTCGCGCGTGTTCGAAGCGGGCGCGCCCGCGACGCCGCGCGGGCCGGCCGTCGCGCCAGGCGCTCGCCCTCCGGGGCGATAACGTCACGCTCGAACCGAACATTCACGACCTGAAAACTCGAGAGCTCATCATGAAACGTAATAAAATTGCCATCGCCGTTCTTTCACTCACCGCCGCGTTGCTCGTCACCGCACACGTGCTCGTCCAGCCGGCGGACGCGCAGGCGGTCATCAAGGAACGCGATTACCAGGTCGTCACCGCCAAGATCCAGACGGGCGGCGACGGGCTGTACATCATGGACAGCCGCACCGGGCAGGTTGCGGTGTTCACCTACGATCCCGCCTCGCGCGGCGTGCGCGCCCGCACCGTCCGCAACGTCGCCGACGCGTTCCAGATGGGGCGGTAAGGTGAGGATGAGGTGATTGATGAGTGGTGATTGAACTGAAATCCTGTTTTCAATCAACACTCGCCAATCACCATTTCATCTGCTGCAAGGAGGATTTTTCATTGCAACCTCGTATCGCACGCCTGGCCGAGCAGGTTCTCGGCGGCGGTCGCCTTGACCGCAGTGACGCGGAATATCTCGCCACCATCTGCGGGGACGACGTCTACGATCTGTTCTATTGGGCCAACAAGATTCGCATCCAATACATGGGGCGGGAGGTAAAGTTCTGCGCCATCGTCGCGGCCAAGGTCGGCGGATGCAGCGAGGACTGCAAGTTCTGCGCGCAGTCCGAGCACCATGACGGCCCGGCGAAAGAGCAGTCGCAGCTTACCGACGAGCAGGTGCTGGAAAGCGCGTGGCACGCGGCGGAGGTGGGCGCGGATTCATTTGGGATCGTGAACTCCGGGCGCGGCCCGACGCGGCGCGAGCTCGAGGATTGGCTCAAGCCAATCATGATGAAGATCGCCAAAGAGGGGAAGACGCGCGCCTGCGCGACGCTCGGGGCGCTGACGCCCGAGACGGCGAAGTTTTTGTACGACTGCGGCATCCGCCGGATCAACCACAACATCGAGACGTCCGAGCGGCACTATCCGAACATCGTCAGCACGCACCCGTTCGCGGAGCGCGTCAACACGCTGCGCATCGCCAAGGCGGCCGGGCTGTCGCTGTGCAGCGGCGGAATTTTCGGCATGGGCGAGGAATGGCGCGACCGGCTGGACATGATGTTCACGCTTCGTGAAATCGGCGTTGACGTGATGCCGATCAATTTTCTCAACGCGATCCACGGCACGCCGCTGGCCGGCATGGAAGAGCTGCCGCCGATGGAATGTTTGAAGATTGTCGCGATCGCGCGGTTCGTGTTGCCGGATGTCGAATTGAAAGTCGCCGGCGGGCGG
The DNA here is from genome assembly GCA_034666045.1 of Phycisphaerales bacterium. GTDB lineage: Bacteria > Planctomycetota > Phycisphaerae > Tepidisphaerales > Tepidisphaeraceae > JAICTV01. Next base: position 3,008 of record JAXDMN010000159.1, read on the forward strand.
GAAGTGGTTCTGCGCGATCTGCAGAGCTGGATCTTCTTCGCCGGCGCGGACAGCACGATGATCGGAAATTATCTCACGACCTATGGCCGCAAGCCGGAGCAGGATCATCAGATGGTGATGGACCTCGGGCTCATGTGGCGCACCTACGACGGCGGCGGGGTGGACGCGGCGAGCGAGGACCCGAAAATCAGCCGCGTGAGCTACACCGGAAAACACCGCATCCCGATCCTGTACGAGCGCGAAGTCGCCGCGGCCGCACCGTTGCCGGCATCGATGCCGTCATAAACTTGCCGGGAACACGAGAGCGATGTCATCCTGAGGTACTCCGAAGGATCTGCGTTCCTCGTCGATCGAGGTCAGATCCTTGGGAGTACCTCAGGATGACAAGTTGCGCCTAAGATCGTGCGGTCATGACTGCGTCGCTTCAATATTTCCATCGCGCCGCTGCCATGGCCGCGGAAGGGCACCTCGAATACGCAATTGATCTTTACATCGACGGCCTGCGCGATGATCCGGGCAACATCGAAGCGCACCAGGCGCTGCGGGAAGTCTCGCTGCTCCGCAAATCCCGCGGCGGGGCGGATCTTGCCACGATAGTGAAGATGAAGCTTCGCCGCCCGGGTGCGGATCCGGTCGAGGACATGCTCAACACGGAAAAGCTCCTCGCGTACGATCCCGGCAATCGCGACTGGATCGCGGCGGCCATCAACCATGCCGAGCGCGCGGGGCTCGCAGCGACGAAGCAGTGGTTCTTCACCGTCCTCGGCGCCGTCACATGAACCGGATCCCCGTCATCACCGGCATCGGCCTCGTCACGCCGCTGGGAAGCAGCGCGGATGAAACTTTTCAAGCGCTGCTGGCGGGCCGACACATTCGCGATCACGCGCGGACGATGCTGGACGGCACGTCGCCGGCGCGCATTCATCGCCTCGCAGCGACGGCAGCGGCGGAGGCGATCGGGGAGGCGCGGTGGCGCGAGCGAAACGTCGAGCCGCATCGCAGCGCGACGGTCGTCGGCACGAGCAAAGGCGCGATCGAAACGTGGATGACCGCCCCGCCACATATTCTCGGTTCGACATATGTATCGGCGGGGCTCGCGAATCTCGCGATGGGAATCCGGGAAGCTTTCCCCTTATTGGACGGACCCGCGATCACCATGTCCGCCGCGTGCGCGAGCGGGCTGCATGCCTTGATCCGCGCGTCGATGATGATCCGCGGCAGCGAAGCGGACCGCGTGCTCGTCGTCGCCGCCGAGGCGTCGGTGCATCCGTTGTTTCTCGCCAGCTTCAAGCGGCTCGGCGTCCTGCCGCGCGAGGGTCGCGGATGTCGGCCGTTCGATGAAGATCGCGACGGGTTTTTAATGAGCGAAGCCGCGGCGGCGGTCTGTCTGGAGATGGTCGAATCGGATCGGCTGCCGCAGGCGTACGCGCGAGTCGAGCGCTACGCCCTGGGCGGCGACGCCACGCACATGACCGGCGGCGATCCGGCCGGTGCGACGCTGCGAAATCTTCTTGCGCGGGTGGTCGACGATCGACCGGTGGATCTCATACACGCTCATGGAACGGGAACCACGTTTAATGATCCGATCGAGCTCGCGGCGTTGAACGACTCCTGCGGCGAATGGTCACCGAGTATCTACTCGCACAAGGGTGCGCTCGGACATAGTCTCGGCGCCGCCGGCCTGATTTCAGTGGTGCTGAATTGCGTCATGCACGCGGAGAATGTCGTTCCACCAAACGTCCAAACGCAAAACCCCCTACGTCCTATAATGCATGTTATGTTAAGTTCGACGTCAGGCGACATTGCAGCGAAACAGGTGCGAATCAATCGTGAAGCGACCGCACAACCGATTCGGCGCAGTGTCGCCATCGCCGCGGGATTCGGCGGTCCCACGGCGGTCGTTTCCCTGGTTTCCACGTAATCGATCAACTTATTTCGCCACCGGTTGCTGCTGCGCCGACACCAGTTGTTCCAGCCGTTCGTCGATCGCCTTGCAGGCGTACATCGGATCAAATTGCGACAAAATCCCGGCCTGCTCGTCTTCGTAGTCGGTCGGCGCTTCGAGGTGCCAGACATCCTGGATCCGGTGCGCCAGGTCGATGCCGGTGCCGTCGTACATCGTGTGGCCGTGGATCTTTTTCGGGAGCAGTTCGGCGTAGCAGCCGGTAGCGGGCGTGACGGGCCAGCAGCCGGCGGCCAGGGCGCGGACGGCGCGGTAGTCGCACGGGCAGCCGTCCTTGACGCTGACGAAAATGCCGCACTTGAGCATCGCCTTCACGTGGCCGTTTTCGTCGTTTTCCGGCAAGGTCGTCCGGGGCTGGTCCGGGGACAATTCCTCGACCGGGCCGATCGTGATCAGCTCGAACTTTTCGCCGCGGCGGTTGATGTGCTGCAACGCGGTGTTGAGCACCTTCACGTTTGCGTCGCGCGTGTCGACGAAGATCGCCCGCCGATTCCGCGGCGGCGGACCGAGCGCGACCAGCTCGTTGATCATGTTGAAATCCACCGGCGGGGGCATGAGCTGGGATTTGCTGCTCATGTCCGGCATCGGATCGCGGCCGCTCAGCTCGGGATGGCGCGCGACGAGCGCCGCCGCCCGCCCGAAGAAATCGCGCAGGTGGTACCTCGAGTTGAACCAGATCTCGCCCGCGGCGGTCGCCGTGTTCAGGTTCGCCACGTCGAGCGGGTTATCGGACACCACGCTCGGGTGGGGCAGTTGATTGGAGTGAAAGTAAACGACCGACGGCTTCTTCGAGAGGTTCGGCATCAGCCGGTAGAGGTCCGCGAGGTTGAGCGCTTCGCTGGTGAACAGCAGATCGACCCGCCCCACCCAATGCCGCGAAAGTTGCTCGGCGAACCAATGCGCCGCGGCGGTGAGACGGCGCTCGATGCGGCGCGGCGGGAGCTTCAGCAGCGTCCAGCGATGACGGCTGTAATGAATCAGCGTCTCCAGCATGTGCCGTCGGCCGCCGCCGTAAAACGGCTCGAGCGCGAGAATGTCGAGCTGCTTGCTCATGGTTGGCCGGAGCGATTGTCGGGATTTGTAGCGCGCATGGGAAGAGGCTTCGCGCCCTGCTGGCGGGCTAATTCCGAATAACGTTTATAAGCGAGGTCGGCTTCATCGGCCTGGCCGGTCTGACGCAGCGCGACGCTGTAGCTGTAGTGCAATTCCGGCACGTTGGGCTCGAGTCGAATCGCCTCGGCGAAGTGCGGCAACGCCTCTTTTACCTTTCCCCGCTCGGCGAGCTCCACGGCCAGGTCGTAATGCGCGACGGCATTGTCGGGGTCGATCTCGAGCGCCTGCCGAAGGGACGTCATCGCCTCGGCGTGGCGTCCCATCCCGGAAAGCGCTTTGCTGAGGTTGATCAGCGCATCGACGTACTTCGGATCAAACGCCAGCGTGTCCTGGAACCAACTTTCCGCGAGCGGCAGGTTGCCCTGGATCAGGTAGAGCCGGCCGATGTTGTAATAAAGCTGCGGATCTTTCGGCGTGATTTCAATCGCCTGCTTGTACTGATCGATCGCGGCGGGGATGTTCGATTCGCCAAGGGCGAGTCCGAGGGCGCTGTGAGCGATGTGATTTTTATCCGTGACGGCCAGCGCACGCGTAAACAGCGTGACGTTGTTGCGCCAGTGGCGAAGCTCAAGGTGCGTGCGCAGCGACAGGCCGGCAACCACCACGACCATCATCGCGGTGGCGATGACATGGCCGCGCGCGAGCGGCGCGAGGAACATCCTCGCAAGCCAGATCACCGCGATCAGCAACCCGATCTGCGGGAGATACGTGTAGCGATCGGCCATCGACTGCCACCCGACCTGCACGATGCCGATCACCGGGACGAGCATGCCGATAAACCAAAGCCAGCCGACGAGCACCGCGCGCTCCCGGCGCCATAAGTACACGCCGACGGCCGTCATGCCGATCAGAATGGCCGCGCCGGCCGCGACGCCGATCAGCGGCAGATGCGTTCCCGGCAGCGCCCCGCGATACGGATAAATAATCGCCAACCCGCGTGGCCAAAAACTCAGCTCGACGTATCGCGCATACGACCACAACGCGTTGCCGAGTCGCAACGTCAATGGATACCCCTCCCCATCCCTCATCGCGCCACCCTGTCGCTGCGCAATCACCGTGAGAATCGCCGACGCAATCGACAGAACGAAAAACGGTACCTTCTCGACGACAAGCTTCTTCCACGGGGCTGGCCGCTTCAGCGGCCAGCAATCAAGCAGAAACAGCACGCACGGCACGGTCACGAGCATCGGCTTACTCATCAACCCCAGCGCGAAGCAAACAAGGCTCCCAACATACGCCCCCACCGACCCCCGCCGCGCATACCGCGTGTAGCACCCCAGCGCCAGCAAAAAAAACAACCCGCTCAACAAATCTTTCCGCTCCGCCACCCACGCGACCGATTCCACGCGCAGCGGATGCACCGCCCAGATCGCCGCCACCGCAAAGCTCGCCGAGCGGTATCCTGTCATCGCGCGCAGCACGAGGTACAGCAGCACCGCGTTGATCGAATGAAGCGCGACGCTGACCAGGTGATGTCCCGCCGGCTTGTGGCCGAACATCGACACGTCCGCCATGTGGCTGAGCCACGTCAGCGGGTGATAGTTCGCGAAATGCGTCGTGGTGAACGCCCATTGAACGTTGTCGAGCGTCAGTCCGCGGCGCACGTGCGGCTCGAAGACGTAGCCCGGGTCGTCGTAGTTGATGAACTCGTGTTCGTGCACCGGCGCGAACAGGAGCAGCGTCAAACAGCCAAGGGCGAGACAAAGAAGGGTGTCGCGAGTCATGGATTGAACGGCTGAGTGGTCGCGCCCGCCACGCGGTGTAACGGCTTGCCCTATCGTTATAACACCTGGCGCTTCGCGACGCGATCGGCCAGGTCGTTC
>JAXDMN010000160.1:0-25560 GCA_034666045.1 Phycisphaerales bacterium
CGCCGGCGCGGGCGCGGCGACGAACTTCACCGTTTCGCAGAGTCTGACAGCGATCGGCGTCGGCAGCGGCGGCGTCGTCACGCTCACGCCCTCAGCCGGCGTCGGCGGCGGCAAGTCGATCGGCGTCACCGTCCTGAACATGACCGGCGGACTGCTCGACCTCACGAACAACAACCTCGCCGTCAACTGGACCGGCGCCGATCCGTCCGTCTTCCTCACGAGCCAGATCGCGCTGGCCCGCAACGAGGGCGCGTGGGACGGCACCGCCGGCATTACCAGTTCCGCCGCCGTCACGACCGCCGGACTGACTGGCCTCGGCAGCGGCCCGGCCGAGGACATCCTCGGAATCAGCGGCGCACAGACCGTCCTGTGGGCTGGGCAGACAGTTGACGGTTCTACGCTGCTGGTCAAGTACACTTACGAGGGCGATGCGAACCTCGACGGTTTCATATCCGGCGACGATTACTCGACGATCGACTTCAACGTCGGCACGAGCGCATCCGGCTACTCCAACGGCGATTTCAACTACGACGGGATCATCTCGGGCGACGACTACTCCTCGATCGACTTCAACTACGCCGCGCAGGGCGCACCGATCCTCTCTTCCGCATCGGTCGCGCTCACGGTCACCGCAGTTCCCGAGCCTTCCGCCTGCGCGTTCGCGTTTCTCGCCGCCGCCGCCGCAGCCGTTCGTCGCAGACGCGTCCGAAACAGCTCAGGTCTCCCCACTATCGCAGCTATGAGGTGATCTCATGTCACGCAGGAAAGGCTTCACACTCGTTGAGCTGTTAGTCGTCATCGGAATCATCGCCATCCTGATCGGCATCCTGCTCCCGACGCTCGCTCGCGCGCGCGAGTCGGCACGCACGGTCGCCTGTGCTTCTAATGCTCGACAGATCGCACTCGCGATCCGGCTCTTCGCGCAGGACCACCGCGGCTACATGCCAACCGTCAGCGACAAGGACTGGGCGTGGCAGAAAGACCCGCAGCGGAAGATTTTCGTTTACCGCTCCGGCACCAATCCACCGGTGGTCCTCGACTGGGCGAGTTCGCTGTTGCCGTACCTCGGCGTGCGCACGGTCGAGTGGTTCCCGGAAGGGAAGGATAAGTCGAAAGTTTTCCTCTGCCCGAGCGACCCGTCGCAGGACATCGCGGGCGCGTACGGTACGTCATCAGGCGGCAGTCCGGCCGGGCCGGGGCTCGTGCTGTACAACAACATGGTCCCGTACGATGCGGGCTGGCCGATCTCGTACGGCGTGAACGCGGACATTGCCGCGATCGTGGGTGATGTGGGCGGCAGTCGGCAGGGGCGCTTCGGTCCGATGGGCGTCGACAACATGAACGTCTACGGCGGCCCGCCCGGCACCGGCGGGGTCGGACTTCCGATGGATGCCAAATTCGACCGCGTCAAAAAGGGCGCTGAAGTGCTGCTGGTCGCCGACTGTGGCGTTCGCCCGCCGAACACTGTTAATAAGACGCCCGGCCTGGACCGCTCCGACGCGGTCTACTACACCACCAATTACATGGCCAGCGCGACCGGCGTGCCCAAAGAGGACCTCGGCAAGCTTTCCGGCGTCGCCAAAACTCCCTGGCTTAAAGACCGCATCCCGTGGAATCGGCACCGGAACAAGATCAATGTTGCGTTCGCGGATGGGCACGGTGAAACGATTCTGAAGAACACGGACGAGTCAAAAGTCCGCATTTCTCCTTGGAGTTTCTGAATTGTGAGAGTATTCTAATCCCCTTGGCTTCGCGCAGGCAGTCGCTTTCGCGCGGCAGTCGCTTTCGCGCGGGTTGGCCGGAGGGAAGAGATGTCCGTCGCAAATCAGTACCGCCGGAAGCGGGCCGCTGCGCTTCTCGCGGCCGCCGCCGTTGTTGTCGCCATTCCCGCCAATCGCCGCGCCCAGGCTTCGACCGTCAACGGCACCGTCGCCGCCGGCGAATATCCGGCCGGCGCGATCGCCACGCAAAATACCTTCACCGGCCTGGGCGATAACTTTTCCGAGTTGAACCAGGCGTTCGCCACCTATGCGCCGGGCGGAAATCTCGAACTCGCGCTCACGGGCAACCTGGAACCGATCGGCAACGGGCTGATTCTCTTCATCGACTCGCGGCCGGGCGGTGGGATCGCCAACGGCGTCGGCGGCTTCAATCAGTTCGGCTCGATCTCCGGGCAGCGCATCGACAACTGGGGCACCGACATCAACCCGGCCGCCGGCGTCACCGCGCCTGCGGGCGGCGCGTCGATCCTCGCGCCCGGCTTCAACCCGGAATACGCCCTCGAGATCCACAATTCCGGCGGCGCATCCTACTTCATCAACGTCATCGACCTGACGCTCCCGAACTCGCCGAGCAACAACCGCGACATCTTCATCGGCTCCGCGGCGCTCAACAGCGGCTTGGCCGTGACGCATACCTATCGCCGCGACGGCGGCGCGACCGACGCGGGCGACATCACGAGCTCGTTCAACAACACGAACGTCGACGGCGTCACCGACACCAGCGCGGCCGGAGCGGCGACGGCGACCAAGGGGCTCGAGCTGCTGTTCGAGAACCAGTTCCTCGCGCAAACGCCCGGGCATGCGCTGCGCATCCTGCCATTCATCACCAACACCGACGGCGCATCGCTGTCGAATCAGTTTCTCCCCGGCCTGGGCGCGGGCATCGACAATCCCGGCGTTGCGAATGATCCCGCCGGCACGCCGCTCTTCGATTCGCGCGCGTTCTCGGAGCGTTTCTACATCGACGTCTTCACGCCGACGCTCACCGCCGGCACGAGCTGGCTGACCGGCACGTGGACTGGCGGCGCCGCGCCGAATGGCGCCGAACATTCGGCCCGATTGACCGGCAGCAGCGCAGCCAGCGTGAATATCCTCGCGCCCGGCGTGACGGTCGGTTACCTCGACATCACGAATCCCGCGGGCTACACGATTGGCGGCGGCGGCGGAACGCTCAGCTTCAATGGCGGCGCCGGCGCGGCCGTGCTGTTCGTCAACTCGGGAAACCAGACGATCAACTCCGTCGTGAACGTCGCCAGCGATTGGCGCGTCAACGTCGCCAGCGGCGCGTCGGTCAGCACGGCCGGCCTGAGCGTCTCCGCCGGCAAGGTGATCACGAAAGTCGGTCCCGGCGCGCTGACGTTCGGCGGCGCGACGATGTCGAGCGGCGCCGGCGTCACGCTCGACGTTCAGCGCGGCACGGTCGCGGTCAACGGGAACCTCGGCAGCGGGCTGGTCGCGGCGACGACCGCGCCGGACGTGACGGTCGGCGCCAGCGCGGGCGGATCGACCGCCGTCGTCAACTTCGGCGCATCCCAGACGCTCAAGACGCTCAAGGTCAACGCGGACGGAAGCGCCAACCTCCTCGCCAACGGCGCGCGGGCGATCGTCGCCAACACCGTCGTGCTCACCGGCAATGCCAAGATCAACATCGCCGACAACAACATGGTCCTCAAGGCGATGCCGGTCGGCACCGAGGCGGGCGGAATCTACACCGGCGTGCAGCGGCTCGTGCAGCTCGCCTTCAACGGCGGCGCGTGGAACGGCAACGGCATCACCACCAGCCAGCCGGACGCGCTCAGCGGCCTGACCACGCTCGGCGTCGCCAGCGGCGAACAGCTCCGCGGCATCGGCCCGGCGGAAACCGACATCTGGAACGGCCTCACCATCCAGGGCAGCGACACACTCGTCATGTACACGTACGCCGGCGACGCAAATATGGACGGCTTCATCAGCGGCGACGACTACAGCACGATCGACTTCAACGTCGGCACCAGTGCCGATGGCTACTCCAACGGCGACTTCAACTACGACGGCCTCGTCAGCGGCGACGACTACAGCACGATCGACTTCAACTACGCGGCGCAGGGCGCGCCGCTGAGTGACAGCGCGGCGGCGTCGGTGACCGCGGTACCCGAGCCCGCCGCTTGCGCCTTCGTGTTCGTCATCGCCGCGGGCACGCTACGCCGCCGACGTCGCCGATGACAATGACGCCGGCGCGGCTGCTCGTGCGATTCGCTCTTTCTGCGATTGTCCCGACACCCGGCGTGCTGGATAATCCGCGACCTCATGAAATCGACGACGTCGCGGAACAACGCCTTCGTCCTCGCCGGCCGCCGCGCCAGCGGGCTGCTCATGCACCCGACTTCGCTGCCGGGCGCACACGGCAACGGCGACGCCGGACCCGCCGCGTATCGCTTCGTCGATTTCCTCCACGCGGCCGGGCAGCGCTGGTGGCAGATGCTCCCGATCGTTCCGCCCGGCGCGAAGCCCGGCTACTCGCCCTACAGTTCCACCTCCGCGTTCGCGGGCAGCCCGTTTCTGATCAGCCTGGAAATGCTGGCGAATGAGGGTTTGCTCGAGCGGAGCGATCTCAACGCGCCGGCCGCGGTCACGCGCGGCGAGCCGGATGCGACGCAGCGCTTTCGTCTCATGAAGCTGCGTGCGGCGCATGAGCGATTCGCAAATCAGAAGAAGCTGCACGCTGAATTCGACGCTTTCCGCGCCCGTGAGCGCGCGTGGCTGGACGACTTCGCGCTCTTCAGCGCGATCAAGCAAACCGAGCACGATCGCTCGTGGACGCAGTGGCACACGCCGCTTCGCTTGCGCCATCGCGACGCGATGCAAAGCGCGCGGCGCGGGCTCGCCGACGAGATCCGCTTCCACCAGTTCGTCCAGTTCCTCTTCGACCGCCAGTGGACCGCGCTGCGCAAGTACGCGCACGACCGCGGCGTCGGAATGATCGGCGACATACCGATCTTCGTCGCGCTCGATTCCGCCGACGTCTGGGCGAACCCGAAGCTCTTTCTGCTCGATCGCGCGGGCCGGCCAAAGGTCGTCACCGGCTGCCCGCCCGACGCGTTCTGCTGCGACGGGCAACTGTGGGGCCATCCGCATTACCACTGGCCGGCGCACGCGCGTACGAATTTTCAATGGTGGGTCAGGCGATTTCAGTCGGTGCTGCACCACTTCGACGCCGCCCGCATCGACCATTTTCTGGGCTTCTACCAGGCGTGGCACGTTCCGGCCCGCGCGAAGACGGCGAAGTCCGGGCGTTACGTTGCGGGGCCGCGCGACGCGATCTTTCGCGCCGTGCGTAGTTCGCTCGGCAACGTTTCGATCATCGCAGAGGACCTCGGTAACGTCGTCCCCGGCGCGCTGGCGCTGCGCGACCGCTGGCGCTTCCCCGGCATGCGCGTGATGCAGTTCGGCTTCGGACCGGGCGGCGAACATCATCTGCCGCACACGTACACCTCGCGCGCGGTCGCGTATACCGGCACGCATGACAACGACACGACCGTCGGCTGGTTCAAAAACCTCGCCGCGCGCAATGGCCAAGCTCGCGCGGAGCACGAGAAGGTCGTCAACTACCTCGACTTCCGCGGCCCGCGCGACATCCACTGGGCGATGATCAAGTCCGCGATGCTCAGCGTCGCCGACACGGTCATCTTCCCCGTGCAGGACATCCTCGGCCTCGGCAACGAAGCGCGGATGAACGTCCCGGGCATCGCGGAGAACAACTGGCGCTGGCGAATGAGCGACCGCGCGCTGACGCCGGCGCTGGCAGCGACATTGAAGGGGCTGACGGAGCTGTCGGACAGGGAAGGCGAATGACGAAAACGAGATCGGCCGATGTGCTCGGGCGCGTGCGCGCGCTGGCGCAAAACCTCTGGTGGAGCTGGAATCACGACGCGCAGCGGCTCTTCGAATCGCTCGACCCGCCGCTGTGGAAAGCCACGAGTCAGAACCCGCTGAAAACGTTGCGTCTTCTCGCGCCCGAACGTCGCGCCGCTTTTGAGAACGACGCCGGCTTCGCCGCACATCTCGCGCGCGTCGAGGGCAAACTTGCGCATTACCTTCGGACGAAAACCTGGTTCGAAGCCACGCAGAAGAAGAACGCGAAGAACACCCTGATCGCCTACTTCTGCGCCGAGTACGCAATCCACGAAAGCCTGCCGCAATACTCCGGCGGGCTTGGCGTGCTGGCGGGCGATCATGTGAAGTCGGCGTCGGATCTCGGCCTGCCGTTCGTTGCCATCGGACTGCTCTACCGCAACGGTTTTTATACCCACGAGTTCAACACGGACGGCTCGACGCGCGTGATCTACCCGCAGCTCGATTTTTTACACTTTCCGATCGCGGAAACCGGAAGAACCATCACCGTCCCGATGGGCCGCGGCTCGGTCAAGGCAAAGATCTGGCGGCAGCAAGTCGGCCGCGTGCCGATTTATCTGCTCGACACCGATGTCCCGGCAAACAAGCCGGCGGACCGCGCGCTGACGCGGCATCTCTACGGCGGCGACCGCGAGTACCGCATCCGCCAGGAGATTCTCCTTGGCGTCGGCGGCGTCATCGCGCTCGACGCGCTCGGGCATCGGCCGAGCGTTTATCATCTCAACGAAGGTCACGCCGCTTTCTGCGCGCTCGAGCGCCTGCGCCGTTTCATCGCGGCCGGCGAATCGTTCGAAGCGGCGCGGCGAAAGGTGCGCGCGACGACCGTTTTCACCACGCATACGCCCGTCCCCGCCGGCAATGACCGCTTCGTCCCCAAGCTCGCGCTCAAATACATCGGCCACTACGCGAAACAGATCGGTGTGAGCGAACAAGAGCTGCTCGGCGCCGGCCGCGAAAGGCCGCACGATCGCGACGAAGAATTCTGCATGACCGTGCTCGCCCTGCGCCTGGCCGAGCACTGCAACGGCGTCGCCGCGCTGCATGGCGAGACGTCGCGACAGATGTGGACGACCGTCTACAACACCAGTGATCCCGCCGCCGTCCCGATCGGGTCGATTACCAACGGCGTTCACACGCAAACCTGGCTCGCCGAAGAGATCACGCCGCTGTACGAGAAGTTTCTCAAGCCGAAGTGGCTTGGCGCGGGCCCGCAGCAGCAATGGTGGAAGAACGCCTCGCGAATCCCGGATGCCGAGCTCTGGACGGCGCGGCGGATCCTGCGCACGAAGCTCGTCGACTTCGTGCGCGAGCGACTCGTCGAGCAGGTCACGAAGCAGCACAAGCCGCTCGACGCGCGCATCGCCGCGCGCGTGGTTCTGAATCCGGACGCGCTTACGCTCGGCTTCGCCCGTCGATTCGCGACGTACAAGCGTGCGCCGCTCATCTTTCATGATCGCAAGCGCCTCGCGCGCATCCTGGGCGACGCGAAACGTCCCGTGCAGCTCGTCTTCGCCGGCAAAGCCCACCCGGCCGACGGGGGCGGGCAGGCCTTCGCGCAGGAAATCTTCCATCACGCGGAGGCCAACGAATTTCGAGGCCGCGTCGTGCTGCTGGAAAACTACGACATGCAGCTCGGCCGCATCCTCACCGCCGGCGCGGACGTCTGGCTCAACAACCCGCTGCGCCCGCAGGAAGCGAGTGGCACGAGCGGTATGAAGCCGCCGCTGCACGGCGGACTGAATTGCTCCATCCTCGACGGCTGGTGGCCGGAAGCGTTCAACAACATCAACGGCTGGTCGATCGGCGACGGCCGCGCGTTCAAGAGCGGCGCCAAGCAGGACCGCTACGACGCCGACAGCATCTACGACCTGCTGGAAACTCACATCGTGCCCGAGTTTTACGCGCGCGACGGGAAAGGCCTCCCCCGCCGCTGGCTCAAGCGGATGAAGAATTCGATCGCCACCGTCGGCGCCCAGTTCAACACACATCGCATGGTCGGCGAGTACTTTGAGAAGTACTACCTGCCGGCGTCGCGATCTTGAGCACCCGCCCGCGTCGCCAGGATCGAATAAAATCGACGGCACGCCCGGCATCAATTATCATGTAAACCGCTTCACTTCAGCCGCTGTCGTTCGCTTTTCAATTGGACAGGAGCTGCCAACCGTGAAACGAAAGATCGTCCTCGCCGGCGGCGGAGTGCTTGGGGTTGCGCTGCTTGGGATCGGCGGCTGGTACGTCGCGCACACGCGCGCGACGGAGGCGGAGCTGAACCAGGCGGTCGCAGATTACGAGACGCGCAAGCAACCGGCCAGCGTCACGTTCACCGTCGCCGCGCCGCCGAACACGCCGAAGGAGCAGATCCTGTATCTCTCCGGCAGCGTTCCCGCGCTCGGCAGTTGGGACGCCGCCGGCGTCCCGCTGGCGCGCAGCGACGAAGGCAAGTACACCGCGACCGTGCCGGACCTGCTGACCGGGATGGAGTACTCGTTCAAGGTCACGCGCGGCACCTGGGGCACCGTCGAGACCGACCCGGCCGGCAAAGACATCGCCAATCGCACCTTCACGGCCGCGAAGGACGGCAAGGTGGATGTCGCCATCGCGGAGTGGGTCGACAAGGGCCAGGCCACGCCCGGCCGCGTGACGATGTCCGGAAACATCATCGTTCACAAGAACGTGTTGAAGTCGAAGCACCTCGGCAACGCGCGCACCCTCGCCGTCTTCCTCCCGCCGGACTACGAGAAGAACAAGGAGCAGCGCTATCCGGTGCTGTATATCCAGGACGGCCAGAACCTCTTCGATGAAGCGACGAGCTATCAAGGGATCGAATGGAAGCTCGATGAAGCGGCGCAACGACTGATGACGGCGGGGACGATCAAGCCGGCGATCATCGTCGGCGTGTGGAACAGCGAGCTGCGCACGGCGGAGTTCACGCCGCCCTTCGCGTCCGCGTTGATCAAGGAAACGCCGAAGGGCGAAGCCTACGCGCGCATGGTCGTCGAAGAGGCCAAGCCGTTCATCGACAAGACGTACCGCACGCAAGCGGACCGCGCGAACACGATTATCGGCGGCGGTTCGCTGGGCGGGTTGATCTCGCTCTACACCGCGAAGCAGCACGCCGGCGTGTTCGGTCAGGTCGTCGCCCTCTCGCCCTGGCTCCGCGCGGGGGACAAATCCATCGTGAGCGAGATCATCGGCGACGGCGCGTGGTTGAAAAACACCAGGCTCTTCATCGACATGGGCACGAGCCCCGGGCACAACTATCCCGGAGACGGCGATCAGGCGATCCCTGATTCCGGGCAACTCGTCGCCGCCATCGAGAAGGCGGGCATCCCGCAAGGCGAGCAATTCACCTTCCGCGAAATCGAAGGCGGCACGCACAACGAAGCCGCCTGGCAGGCGACGGCGGAACAAGTTCTGATCGCCGTGCTCGGCGTTTCGCCACCCCCGGCGACCGCGCCAGCGACGCAGAATGTCGCGTCGCGCACCGCGCCGTGATCGGCGAGCGCATCCACGCGCAACACTCTCAGCGCATACAGCCCAGTCGCTCTCGTTATCGTCATAGCTCAACTCGGGAGCTGATCGTCGCCTCGAGCATGAGCATCTACGGCGAAGGTTTGTATCGCGCCCCCGGACGGCAGGGCACAAGAAGGACGCCTATTTTCGATTGAAGGAGCTGATGCTCACTGACGATCGATCGCGTTCCAGATCGCGTCCTGCCGCGCGTTCCATGTCGGGTTGATGGTGAGACATGGCGCGAGATCTGCGTCGAACGCCTTCCGATAGATCCATTTCGCCGAGCCGTCGCCGTACAGCACGTTGATCCCGACGCGGTGCCGCGTCTCGACGCGCGCGGGCGTCGCCGTCAGGTCTGCGAAGACCGCCTTGTTCTTGAAGCGGTTCAGCCGCGGCAAGGAAATTCCGGTCAGCATGAAGGAGGCGGGATCATCCGGTATCTCGATCTCCGGCCGGCAGCCGTAGCCGGCGTATACCTGAAACGCCGGATCGCCCGGCGGCCAGGGATTCTCCGGCGTGTTCAACATCGAGCGGCCGTCGTTCTCGCTCGGGCAGAAAAAAACTGACGGAACCTTCATGTACCCGCCGTTGTACAGCCAACCGAACAGCACGAATTTCCCCGCCGTCTTGCTGAACACCATGCTGTTGAACTGCTTGGTGTTGCTGCGATACCCGAGCGGGACTTGATCGCGGTTGTCATACGCGTAGAAGCGCATCGCCATGCCGACTTGCCGCAGGTTGCTCAGACACGACGCCCGGCGTGCGGATTCACGCGCGCGGGCGATCGTCGGGAGCAGGATGCCAATCAAGATCGCGATGATGCCGATCACCACCAACAGCTCGACGAGCGTGAAGGCGCGGTGATGGGACGTCGGCGTGCGCATTGGTTCCCAAGTTAGCGAAGTTGGGCGTCGGCCGCAGCGCTCGGTGCCGACGCGGGGTCAGGTTTTTCGCAGGTTTTCGCTCAGGATCGAACGGCGTAGCATCGCGAGCCACTTGAGAATTATGCGTCTTTCATACGGCATTCTACCGCTCATTCTGGCGTGTCTCTGCGTCACCGCAAACGCGCAATCGACCACCACCGCGACGTCCGCGCCAGCGCTCGCCCCGGACGACGGCCAATGGACGATGCCGGCGAAAAATTACCAGCACACGCGCTTCAGCGGCTTGGATCAGATCAACGCGAGCAACGTGAAGGACCTCAAGGTCGCCTGGACCTTCACCACCGGCGTCACGCGCGGCCACGAGGCGGCGCCGCTGGTCGTCGGCGACACGATGTACGTCGTGACGCCCTATCCCAACACCCTCTACGCGCTCGACCTGAAAAACTCGGGTCAGCAGAAGTGGAAGTACGAGCCCAAACCCGTCGCCGCCGCGCAGGGCGTCGCGTGTTGCGACGTCGTCAACCGCGGCTGCTTCTTCGACAACGGTCGCATTTACTACAACACGCTCGACGCCAACGTCTGCTGCGTCGACGCCAGCAATGGCAAAGAAATCTGGAAGACGCAGGTCGGCGACATCAACAAGGGCGAGACCATGACCATGGCACCGCTCGTCGCCAAAGGGAAAGTCTACGTCGGCAACAGCGGCGGCGAGATGGGCGTGCGCGGCTGGCTCAAGTGCCTCGACGGCGCGAAAGGCAACGTCCTCTGGACCGCCTACAGCTCCGGCCCGGACACCGATTGTCTCATCGGCGAAAAATTCAAGCCGTTCTACGACGCCGACAAGGGCAAAGACCTCGGCGTGAAAACCTGGCCGGCCGACCACTGGCAACTCGGCGGCGGCACCGTCTGGGGTTGGATCAGCTTCGATCCCGCGCTCAACCTCGTTTACTACGGCATGTCCAACCCGGGTTGCTGGAACGCCGAGATGCGCCCGGGCGACAACAAATGGTCCTCCGGCGTCTTCGCGCGCGACGCCGATACCGGGCAGGCCGTCTGGTACTACCAATACAACCCGCACGACCTCTGGGACCACGACGAGGTCAACGAGCACGTCATCCTCGATCTCCCGATCGACGGGCAGCAGCGAAAGGTCGTCGTCCATCCCGCGCGCAACGGCTACATCTACGTCATCGATCGCACGCGCGGCGAAGTGCTGTCCGCGACGCCGTACGTTCGCATCACGGCATCGCACGGCGTCGATCTCAAGACCGGCCGATTGATCGAAAACAAGGAAAAAGAGCCGAAAACCGGCAAGATCGTGCGCGACGTACAACCCGCCTCTCCCGGCGCGAAAGATTGGCAGCCCAGCGCCTGGTCGCCGCGCACGAATTTGCTCTACCTTCCGCACCAGAATCTTTCCTGCGACTTCGAAGCCATGGACACCGGCTACATCGCCGGCACGCCGTTCGTCGGCGCCCAGGAAAAAATGTACGCCGGCGCGGAAGACCCGGAGCATCGCGGCTACTTCACCGCCTGGGACGTGATCAACAAGAAGCAGGTGTGGCGCAAGAAGGAAAAGTTCCCCGTCTGGAGCGGCACGGTCGCCACCGCGGGCGACGTCGTCTTCTACGGAACGATGGAAGGTTGGTTCAAAGCGCTCGACGCGAAGTCGGGTGACGAGCTGTGGAAGTTCAAATGCGGGTCGGGAATCATCGGACAACCGATCACCTACAAAGGCCCCGACGGAAAACAATACGTCGCGATCCTTTCGGGCGTCGGCGGTTGGGCGGGCGCCATCGTCGCGGGAGATCTAGACCCGCGCGACGGAACCGCAGCACTCGGTTTCGTCAACGCGATGAAAGATCTCCCGCAACACACGACGAAGGGAGGAACGCTGTATGTTTTCTCCCTCCCCTGACATCGCGATACGCCTCACCGCGTGCTTCGTCGCTTGCGCCTTCGCGTCAGTCACTCTCGCGCAAACCACGCGACCCGGAACCCTCGTCGTCGTCGCAGAACCGAACAACCTCCCGTTTTCCAACGACCGTCAGGAAGGTTTCGAAAACAAACTCGCAGACCTCATCGCGCGCGACCTCAACCTGCACCTCGAATACCACTGGCGCGCCCTGCGCCGCGGATACTGGCGCGAGTCGATCAAATCCGGTGAAGCGGACCTCGTCATCGGCGTCCCGCGCAACCTCGACATGGCGCTCACGACCGGCCCCTACTACCGTTCCACCTACGTCTTCGTCACCCGCGACGCGAACCCCATCTCCTCTCTCGATGATCCGAAGCTGAAACACCTCCGCATCGGCGTCCCCCTCACCGGCGAATCGAATCCGCCGCCCTCGATTGCCCTCGCGCGCCGCGGCATCATCGACAACGTCACCGGTTTCACCGTCTACGGCGACTACGCCCAACCGGACCCGGCATCGAAACTCATCGCCGCGGTCGCCGACGGAAAGATCGACCTCGCCGTCGCCTGGGGACCGCCCGCCGGCTATTTTGCGAAGCGGCAGAACCTCACCGTCAAGCCGGTCACGCCGCAGGTTGATAACGCGATGCCGATGTCGTTCGACATCTCCATGGGCGTTGCGAAGAAGAACAAGGCGCTGCGCGACCAGCTCGACACGATCCTCAAAAATCGTCGCGCCGAAATCGAGAGAATCCTCGACGACTACAACATTCCGCGCGTCGCCGCGCCGCCGAAGCTCGAGCGCTTCAACCCCGACCGGGAGGTCAAAGACAAAACCGAGGTGCCGGGATGCTGCGACTGAGCGCGTGTCTCCTCATCCTCGCCTCCGTCACGCTCGTCGCCTCCTGCAAGCGCGAAGAGCGCACCTTCCGCGTCGAGCCCCCCTACGTGAGCGGCGTGGAGAAAATCTCCGTCACCAACCTCTTCGCCGGCGGCGCCCCCGCGACCCAACCCGCCACTTCCAACGAGTACGAAGAAAACGCCTACGCCCTCACCGAGGGCAAGCGGCTCTACGGCTTCATGAACTGCAACGGCTGTCACGCCAACGGCGGCGGCGGGATGGGGCCGGCACTGATGGACGACAAGTGGATCTACGGCGATCAGCCCGGACAGGTCTTCGCGTCGATCATCCAGGGTCGCCCCAACGGCATGCCGTCGTTCGCAACGAAATTGCCGGATCATCAAGCCTGGCAGCTCGCCGCGTATGTCCGCAGCATGAGCGGGCTGGTGAAGAGCGACGCCGCGCCCGGCCGCTCCGATCACATGCAGAGTCGCAAGGCGGAGAACTCAACCGAGCCCGAATCCCCCAAGCAGTCGAGGCCACCGCAATGATCGCGCGCCGGGTGCTGATTTTCGCGCTCGCGCTGCTCGCGGTCGGCTGCACCGGCGAGCAGGCCGCGCTTAATCCTGCCGGCGCGCAGGCCGGGCGGATCACGAGCCTTTGGTGGCTCATCTGCTGGACGTGCGTCGTCGTCTACGTCCTGACGATCGGCGCGATCGTGATCGGCGTGGTCCGCAAGCGGCGCCGGGCGGACGAACCGGACGCCCCCGCGCCGCCGACGACCAGGCCCGACCCGGCGCGCGAACATCGCGCCCGCATCATCGTCGCCGCCGCCGTCGGCGTCACCGTCGTCATCCTCTTCGTTTTCATGTTCAGCGACTTCACCGCCGGCCGCGCCCTCGCGTCGCTCGCCGGCGACAAGAGCGCGCTCACGATCAAAATCACCGGGCATCAGTGGTGGTGGGAAGCGCGCTACGAGGATTCGACCACCTCAAACACCTTCACGACGGCGAACGAGATCCACATCCCGGTCGGCCGGACGATCGAGTTTCAGCTCGAATCCGCCGACGTGATCCACAGCTTCTGGGTCCCGCGCCTGCACGGCAAGAAAGACATGATTCCCGGCCACTCGACGCGCACGTATCTCAAGGCTGACAAGCCGGGCGTCTATTACGGTCAATGCGCCGAATTCTGCGGCCACCAGCACGCCAACATGCGCCTCGTCATCATCGCTCAGCCGCACGAGGAATTTGAATCCTGGCGGACCGCGCAAATCCGCCCCGCCGGCGAGCCGCCGTTCGACAATCTCAAGCGCGGGCGCGACGTCTTCCTGAAAAACTCCTGCGTCATGTGCCACACGATCCGCGGCACGACCGCCGGCGGACGTCTGGGTCCCGATCTCACCCACGTCGGCAGCCGCAAGCTGCTGGCGAGCAACATCATCCCCAACAAGCCGGGCCATCTCGCCGGATGGATCCTCGATCCACAAAAGATCAAACCGGGCGTTCGCATGCCGCAGAACGCGCTCGACCCGCACGATCTCCGCGCACTCCTGGAGTTTTTGGAGAGCCTCAAGTGAGCAGCGACGCGCCCAATCTCGCTGCCGCTGCTCGACAAGTTCACGACGTCGACCCGACGACTCCCGCGCCGACCGCCGAACAGGTCCGCTCGCTTCAACAGCTCGAAGCGGTCTGGCGAAAGCCGCGCGGGCTCGTCGGTTTCCTCACCACCACCAACCACAAAGACATCGGCCTGCGCTTCGTGTACACCGCGTTCGTCTTCTTCTTCCTCGCCGGGCTGCTCGCCCTGGCGATCCGCGTGCAGCTCGCCGTGCCGAACAACACGCTGCTCGGCCCGGACCTTTACAACCAGTTCTTCACCACGCACGGCAGCGCGATGATGTTTCTCTTCGCCGTCCCCGTCATGGAAGGGATGGCGATCTACCTTGTGCCGCTCATGGTCGGCACGCGCAACACGTGCTTCCCGCGCCTGATGTCGTACGGCTACTGGGTCTACCTGATGGGCGGGATCACGCTGTTCATCGCGCTCGCGCTCAACTTCGGCCCGGACATGGGATGGTTCAGCTACACGCCGCTCGCCGGGCCGGATTACTCGCCCGGCAAACGCGTCGACTTCTGGTCGCAGATGGTCACGCTGGTCGAGATCGGCTCGATGTCCGGCGCGATCGCGACGATCACCACCATCCTGAAATGCCGCGCCCCCGGCATGGCGCTCAACCGCATTCCGCTCTTCGTCTGGGCCGCGCTCGTCGCCGCGTTCATGATCCTCTTCGCCATGCCGGCCGTCACGATCTGCTCGACGCTGCTGTCGATGGACCGTCTCAGCCACGTCAGCACGCACTTCTTCAACCACGCCGAAGGCGGCGATCATCTGCTGTGGCAGCACCTCTTCTGGTTCTTCGGCCATCCGGACGTCTACATCATCTTCCTCCCCGCGACCGGCTTCATTTCCGCGATCATCCCGACGTTCGCGCGTCGAAAAATCTTCGGCTACACGCCGCTCGTCCTCTCGATGATCGCGATCGGCTTCATCGGCTTCGGCGTCTGGGTGCACCACATGTTCGTCACGCCCATCCCCGAGCTCGGCCAGGGCATGTTCACCGCGTCGTCGCTCCTCATCACGATTCCGACCGGCGTGCAGATCTTCTGCTGGACCGCGACGCTGTGGCTCGGCCGCCCGTGGCTCAAGTCGCCGCTCCTGTTCGTCCTCGGGTTCTTCGGCGTCTTCATCATGGGCGGGCTGACCGGCGTGATGATCGCCTCCGTCGCCGTCGACACGCAGGCGCACGACACCTTTTTCGTCGTCGCGCACCTGCACTACGTCCTGATCGGCGGGATGATCTTCCCGCTGCTGGGCGCGATCCTCTACTGGTTCCCCAAGTGGACCGGCAAAATGCCGGGCGAAACACTCGCCAAGTGGAGCCTCGCGCTGCTCTTCATCGGCACCAATCTCACCTTCTACCCGCTCCACCACCTCGGCATGGGCGGCATGCCCCGCCGCATCTACACCTACCTGCCCGAGACCGGCTGGCAGCCGCTTAACATGCTCGCCACGCTCGGCGCATTCACCATGGGGATCGGCTTCCTCATCTTTGTCATCAACCTTTGGCTCAGTTCCCGTCGCGGCGCGCCCGCTGGCCCCAACCCGTGGCACGCCGGCACGCTTGAATGGGCGACGACGTCGCCGCCGTCGACGTACAACTTCGCCAATCCGCCGACCTGCGAAGGCCGCGATCCCGTCTGGGACAATTCCCCCGACGCCGCCATCGTCACTAACCTCGACACCGATAAGCGCGAGGTCCTTTGCACCACCACGCTCGACGCCCAGCCGCATCACCGTTACGAAATGTCCGGCGACTCCTGGTGGCCTCTGGTCGTCGCGATCGCCACCACCGTCATCTTCGTCGCCGGGTTCGGTTTCACGCCCAGTTGGATCCTGCCCGGCTGCGCCATCCTGGCGATCGGACTGGGCGCATGGTTCTGGGTCTCGGCGTATCGGTCGCTGGCGGTCCACCATCCGGAAATGCCGCGCGACCCCAGGAAGGATTGAGAGATGATGCAACCGCGCGCCACCATCGACGCCTCCAAGCTTCCCGATCATGCCTGGGATGCGCATGCGCCGCTGTGGTGGGGGAACCTGCTGCTGGTCTTCGTCGAAACCACGTCGATGGCGCTGCTCTTCGCCACTTACTTCTACGTTCGCCGCAACTTTCACGAGTGGCCGCCGCCGCGTATCAATGAGATGCCGCCGATCGTTCATCCGGTGCCGCACCTGGCCGCCGCGACGTTCAACACCATCCTGCTGCTCGCCAGTTGCCTGCCGATGTACTGGACCGACATGGCGGCGCGGCGCATCGATCGCAAGAAGGTCATCCTCGGCCTGCTGCTGATGATCGGCGTCGGCGTGATCTCCTCGCTGCTGCGCTGGCGCGAGTTTTACGACGTCCACTTCCGCTGGGATGAAAACGCATACGGCTCGATCGTCTGGACGATGCTCGGGCTGCACCTGATCTACATCCTGACCGGCATCGCCGAGTTCGGCCTGATGGCCGCATTCGCGGCGCGGCACGGATTCGAGGAGAAGCACGCACTCGACGTCACGCTGATGGGCGGCTTCTGGTATTGGCTGGCCGGCATCTGGGTGATCACGTACGTCATCATTTACTGGTATCCGCGATGGAGTTGACGACGCACTTCTCACGACTGACGCACCGCCTGACCGGCGTCGCTGCCGACCGCGGCTCGATCCCGGTCTGGGCCGGCTTCATCGCCGCGCCGATCGTGTGGGGACTGCACCTGCAACTGGCCTACATGCTCGTGCCGTGGCTCTGCACGACGCAACGCTACTGGGCCGTGCATCTCGTCACGATCGTCTGCCTGGCGATCTCCGGATGGTGCACCTGGCTCTGCTGGCGCGAGTGGCGACACGTCGGCGGCGGAAATCCGAGCAGCGCTGAGCCGCCGATCGAGGGCCGCGCCCGTTTCGTCGCCGTCGTCGGCTTGATGAGCGCCGCCCTCTTCACGCTGCTCATCGCGGCGGGTCACATTCCGATCTTTTTCTTCAGCCCATGCTGGGATTGATGTCGCTCGAGCTCGTCATCCTCGCCCACGGCGGCAAGCCGCACAACATGCACGACCTCGTGCGCACGTGGGGCGTGGAGCCGTACGTCTGGATCGGCCTGGCGCTCTCGGCGTGGCTTTATCTTCGCGGGCTGCGGCGAATGTGGCGCGACGAGCGCGGCGCGGGCGTGAAGAAATGGGAAGCGTGGTGCTACGCCGCGGGATGGTTCGCCCTCTTCGTCGCGCTGGTCTCGCCGCTGCATCCGTGGGGACGCGTGCTCTTCGCGGCGCACATGACGCAGCACGAAATCCTCATGCTCGTCGCCGCCCCGCTGCTCGTGCTCGGCCGCCCGATCCTCGTCTGGCTCAAGGCGCTGCCCGTCGACTGGGCGCGATCGCTCGGCGCCTTGGCGAACCAAGCGTGGTGGCTGTCGATCTGGCGGGCGATCTCAAACCCCTTCGCCGCCTGGCTGATTCACGCGGCGGCGCTCTGGACGTGGCACATCCCCTCGCTCTTTCAGGCGACGATCGACAACGACATCATCCACACGCTCCAGCACGTCTCGTTCCTCGGCTCGGCGCTGCTCTTCTGGTGGGCGGTCATGCACGGCCGCGAACGCGCGACGATGTTCGGCATGGCGGTGCTCTACCTCTTCACCACCGCGCTGCACAGCGGCCTGCTCGGCGTGCTGATCACCTTCGCAAACACGCTGGTCTACCCCGCGTACCGCAACACGACGCAATCCTGGGGTTTGACGCCACTGGAAGACCAGCAACTCGGCGGACTGATCATGTGGATCCCCGCGGGGATCGTTTACATCGTCGCGGCCCTTGCGTTCATGGCCGGCTGGCTGCGCGAATCCGAACGAAGAGTTCTTTTGCGCGAAGCGCAGGCGCGGAACTTGCAAACGGTGTAACCATGCGATTCGCTCGCCTCACGCTTGCCGCCATCGCGTCGTTCATGCTGATCGGCTGCGACAGGGACACCGTCGCCAGCGATGCCCAGTCGATGACCGGCGGCGACGTCGCCAAAGGCAAGCTCGCCATCGCCGACTACGGCTGCGCGAGTTGCCACACGATCCCGGGCATCCCCGGCGCCGACAGCCACGTCGGCCCGCCGCTGACAGGCATCAGTCAGCGCACGTACCTCGCCGGCATCATCCAGAACACGCCGGAGAATCTCGTCCGCTGGATCAAGGACCCGCCGACGATCGATGAGAAGACGGCGATGCCGAATGTGCATGCGAGCGAAAGCGATGCGCGGGATATTGCGAGTTATCTCTACACGCTGAGGTGAAACCAAAATGACGAAACCAGAAACCCGAATCAAATCCGAATGACGAATGACGAATAACGAAGCGCATCTTGTTTCGTCATTCGCACCTTCGTCATTGATTCGGATTTCTGGTTTCGTCATTCGGATTTCCCGACAACTACCACGCCCCAAGGGCTCTCGCCGCACTTCACGCGCTCGACTTCCTTCATCGTCGCGACATCGACCACCGAGACGTCATCCGACGGCCCGTTCGCGACGAACAAAAACTTCTCGTCCGGCGACAGCGCGATGCCCCACGCGCGGATGCCGACTTTGGCGTGACCGACGACGGCGTTCGTCTTCGTATCGACCGCATAGACATACGTCGCGCGGCCGGCGCTGACGTAGAGGCGCGAACCGTCCCGCGACACGAGCGTTCCCATCGGCCGAGCGCCTTTCGGGAGTTCGATCGTGTCGATTACTTTTTGCGAAGCGGTATCGACCACGCTTACCGTCCCCAGCGTCTCCGCCGGCACGTAGGCGCGCGATCCGTCCGGCAGGAACGCGACGGAGCGCGGCCTTCCCTTCACGATGAACTGCGCGACCGATTCGTCCTTCGCCATGTCGATGACGAAGACTTCGCCGCGCGTTTCGCAGGTGACGTAGACGTGCTTGCCGTCCGGCGAAAGATTCATTCCCTCCGGCTCGTCGCCCACCTCGATCGCCTTGCGGATCGCGCCGCTGGCCAGATCGAGCACGCTCACCTCGGCGGTGTCCTCGTTCGCGATGTACATCACCGCCCCATCGCGGCTCAGCGCGAATTGTTCGGGATCGACGCCGGACGGCATGACCTTCAGCAGTTTCCGCGTCGCGAGATCGATCACGCCGATGCCATCCGCCGCGCGGTCCGCGGGCGACAGTTCTTTCTCTTTTGCCGCCGCGTTCTTCCCGGGCGGCCCGGCGATCGGACTGCCGCTGAGCGCGACGTACAACAATTTCCCGTCCGCGCTGGCCGCGATCCCGCGCGGGCGCTTGCCGACGCGAATCGTGTCGACGACTTTCCGCGTCGCGCCATCGATAAGACTGACATCGCCGGAGCGCTCGTTGCTCACCGCGACGAGAAATTTTTCCCCGCTCTCCGCGCCGCGCGCGGCGTCCAAACCTAAGAAAAAGGCCACGATGAAGACGATCCGCCGCATGAAAATCGATCTCCTACCAATCCGGCCGACGTTCATAACCCCTTATTTTTGGCCGGAACCGTGAAATTTCTTCGCCCAACGGTTGGCCAGGCCGGGCTTTACCGACGCGCAATTAGAGTGCGGCCGCCGCACTTTTCGCACCGCCCCTGACTCGAAACTCGTCGGCGAGCGAAAACGCGGCCAACGCGGGCGGCCTGGCGGCAATGACCATCCGGTCATCTTTTCGACAAAACCGCGCGCTCGTAGTTTTTCACCTCGTCGAGCCATGATTTTCCGACCGGGACGTTCTGTTTTGCGCAGTAAAAATCCCACACGGCCCCCGCCGGCAGCGTCTTCAATTCTTCCATCAGCGCGAGGCGCGACGTGAAGTCGCCGGTCGATTCCAGCTCACGGAGTTTCGCCGTCGGCTCGAGCAGCGCGATCAGCAGCGCTTTGAGCATCGCGCGCGTGCCGATCACCCAGGCGGCGACGCGGTTGATGCTGGCGTCGAAATAATCGAGGCCGATGTGGACGCGCGATAAAAAATCACCGCGGACGATTTCCTCGGCCGTCGCACGCAGGTCGTCGCCGAGCGTGACCACGTGGTCGCTGTCCCAGCGCACGCCGCGGCTGACGTGCAGGAGAATCTCCGGCAGGCTGGTCATCACCGCGGAAATTTTATCGGCGATGCCTTCGGTGGGATGGAAATGGCCGGCGTCGAGGCAGAGGAGTTTTTTGTGGCGGATCGCGTAGCCGAGATAAAACTCGTGCGAGCCGACAACGTAACTTTCCGAGCCGATGCCGAAGAGTTTTCCTTCGACGGCGTCGAGGTTGAATTTTGCGTCGATCGGCTCGGCGAAGACTTCGTTCAATGACTTTTCGAGAATCTCGCGCGGCGTTTTTCGATCGGCGGGGGAATCTTTGTAGCCGTCCGGGATCCAGACGTTCGTGACGCACGCGCTTCCGAGCGCGCGGCCAATCGATTCGCCGATCTTGCGGCAGATCTGCCCGTGGCGGACCCAGAATTTGCGCACGCCTTCATCGCGGCTGGCGAGCGTGAACCCGTCGGCGGCTTTCGGATGCGAGAAGAAGGACGGATTGAAATCCATCCCGATTTTTCGCGACTTCGCCCAGTCGATCCAGCCGGTGAAAAGGTCGGGCGTGAGGGCGTCGCGGTCGGCGACTTTGCCCCCGCTTCCTCGACCGTGCTCGGCGTAAAGCGCGTGAAGGTTCAGTCGATGCGAGCCGGGAATGAGGTCGAACGCCTTGTTCAAATCCGCCCGCAGCTCGTCGGCGTTGCGCGCTTTGCCCGGATAATTTCCGGTGACCGCGAGCCCGCCGCCGAGCGTGCCGCCGGCGGTCTCAAAGCCGCCCACGTCGTCGCCCTGCCAGCAGTGCAGCGAGATCGGGATCGTTCGCAGCGTCGCCATCGCGCGGTCGGCGTCGACGCCCAGCTCGGCGTAACGCTCGCGGGCCAGCTCGTATGCCTTGTCGATCGAAGTTGCCATGTGTGGATCGTCGCCAACGGACGGCGTGCGCTCAAGTCATGCGCCGCGTGAGGATTGTCCGGCAGGCGTCGATCTCGTCGTGATTGATGGTGTGCGGCATGCCGGGGTAGCGACGGACGTCGACGGTGGCGCCCATGCGGGTAAACACTTCGCCGCTCTCGATGACGCGGGCGAATGGGATGTGCGGATCGGGATCGCCGCAGCCGAGGAAGACGGAAGTCCCGGCGAGGGAGCCGGGATAATCGCGCGGCGTGCCGGGCGGGCCGATCAATCCGCCGCTGAGGCTGAGGACGGCGGCGTACTCTCGCGCGTGCCGGGCGGCGAATTCGCAGCTCAGGCAGGCGCCTTGGGAGAAGCCGAGAAGTGCGATCCGATTGCTGGGGACGCCGCGCTTCAGAAGGTCGGCGACGATGGTGTCGATCTTTCGCAAGGCGGAGTCGAGATAGGGTTGATTGGCTTCGAGCGGGACGAGAAACGAGTACGGATACCAGGTGTTGTTCGCCGCCTGCGGGGCGATGGCGGCGACCTCGATTTCCAATTCGAGCTCTGGGAGAAGCGACAGGATGCTCTCGGCGGTCGCGCCGCGGCCGTGGATCATGATGATCGTGCCCGCGGCGTTTTCCGGCGCGGGGCCGGCGGTGAGAATCGGAGAGTTCGCGTGGGGATCCGTCATTTGTCTCCAGAGTTGAAGGAACCACTGATGAACACAGATGCACACAGATTCAATCTAATTTCTTCATCCGTGTGCATCTGTGTTCATCTGTGGTTCCAACCTCCGCTTCACAACGGCTTCAAACCCGCTTCGATCTGCTTTCGGCGAGGCTCGAGAAACGGTGGCAGCGCGAGGTGTTCGCCGAGCTGCTCCAGTGGTTCATCCGTCGCGAATCCGGGTCCATCCGTCGCGATTTCGAAGAGGATTCCGTTGGGTTCGCGGAAGTAGAGACTGCGGAAATAGAAGCGATCGACTGGCCCGCTCGAGGGGACGCGCGCTTCGGCGAGGCGTTTGGCCCACTGGTCGTACTCTTCGAAAGTGGGGACCCGGAAGGCGACGTGATGGACGCCGCCGGCGCCTTGGCGAGCGGGGGGAAGATGCGCTTCGACGGCGACGTGGAACTCATTTTCAGCGCCGCCAGCGTCCCGCCCGCCGAGCGTATTTGTATAGACGAAAACGCGCGCGGGCGACGCATCGGTGCCATCGCTTGCGGGGGCCTGGTACTCGCGGGCGCGGCGCATACCCATGAGCTCGGTGAGGATGCCTTCGGTCGGATCGCGCCGCGGAACGCTGATCGTGATCGGGCCGAGACCGCGGATCTGGTGTTCGGGCGGGACCGGGCTTTTCTCCCACGTTCCGCCGCGCGCCGTTGCGGTCTCGTCGGCGACGAGCGCGAGCCGCTGCCCTTCCGGGTCTTCGAGATCGATGACCTGCCGCCCGTCGCGCTCGATGATCTCGCCGTGAACCACGCCAAGCTCGGCGAGGCGCGCTTTCCAGTAGCGCAAACTGACGGGGCTCGCGACGCGGAGTCCGGTGCGGACGATGCTGTGCGTCCCGCGCCGCTCGCGCGGCATCGGCCAATCGAAGAAGGTTACGTCGGTGCCGGGCGTGGCTTGGCCGTCGGCATAGAACAGGTGATAGGCCGACACATCGTCCTGGTTGACGGTCTTCTTCACGCGTCGCATGCCGAGCGTTTCGGTGAAGAAGCGATTGTTGCCGGCGATGTCGGCGGTGATGGCGGTGAGATGATGGAAGCCGTGGAGCTGCATGTGAAGGCACCTCGCTGCTAGCGTCATGTTAGGCAAGCTCGCTGACCGCCGCGGAAAAAGCGGAAATTCACGTGCAAATGTCGGCGCGCTGAATATAGTGTTCGGCCGCGGAACGACGCACGGTGGGTGTCGCATTTCTGTTCCGTGCGTCGCGCAGTTGATTCATCCGCATCAGAGCCGTTCAAACTTATTCATCGCGTAGTCGCGCGCGTGTGGGTGCGCTCCGGTCATGGCGTTCGGAGCGCACGAGTAAGAGACGCGCGCAAAAGCGTTTGACGTGTTCCACATCCGTTGGTTCGAGGGAAGGAGAATCTCATGCGTCGCATCACTTCAGTGGGTTCGGGGAATCGTTCTGTCCATAATTCTTTCGCTCGCACATCGATCGGGCGCGGCAAGCGCCGGCGGTTGGCGCGGCGGCTTGGCGTGGGGGTGGAGTCCCTCGAGGCGCGCACGCTGCTGGCGAACTTCTATCCGTCGCCGGCCACGCCGGACGGCGCGCCGAACAGCCTGCGCGCCAACGTCATCACCTCGAACACGAACGGCCAGAGCGACACGATCTACCTGAAGGCCGGCACGTACGAGCTGACGCTGAACAACCTCCTCGGTCAGGAAAATTTCGCCGCGACCGGCGATCTCGATCTGAAGGAAGCGACGCGGACCGTCACGTTCAAAGGCTCGGGGATCAAGAAGACGTTCATCGACGCAAACCAGATCGACCGCGTGTTCCAGGTCGATCCGAACGTGATCGTGGTCTTCAAAGACCTGACGATCACCGGCGGGCTGGCGCAGGACAACGGCGCGCCTGCGGCGCCGGCCGGGTCGACTGTCGCGTGGGGCGGCGGCATCCTCAGCCTCGGCGGGAAGCTCACGTTCCAAAACGTCGGCCTGTGCGACAACGAAGCGCGCGGCGGCGCCGGATTGTTCAACGCGAGCGGCGCGGGCGGCGCGGGATTCGACGCGGCGGGCGGCGGGCTCTATGCGGACGGCGGGCAAGTCAACGTCTCGTCGCTGACCGTGACCGGCAACATCGCGCAGGCCGGCAGCGGCGCGGTGGGCGGCGTGATCAGCTCCGTCACGTTCAGTGGCCTGATCGGCGGCGCGGGCGGCGACGCGTCGGGCGGCGGCCTCTTCGTCCGCGGCATCCCGACCCTCACGCTCAACTCCGCCACGATCAAGAACAACCACGCGCGCGCCGGCAGTGGCGGCGCGGGCGGCAGCACCGTCGACACCGGCAGCGTGGGCGCGGATGGCGGTAACGCGCTCGGCGGCGGGGTCTTCACGCAGAGCATCCTCTCGCTGGTCAAGTCCAGCGTCTGCAACAACGACGCGACCGCCGGCGCGGGCGGCGCGGGCGGCACCGCCAACATCATCGGCGGCGCCGGCGCAGACGGCGGCGACGCGTTTGGCGGCGGCACCTATTCCGGCGGGCCGACCACGCTCAGTTACACCGACGTCAGCAAGAACCAGGCGATCGGCGGCGCGGGCGGCGCAGGCGCGGGCGGCGCGTCCAGCGGCTCGGGCGGCGACGGCGGCGACGCGCAGGGCGGCGGCGTATGGGCGAGCAACGGCCTCCTCGCCGGGCTCTCCACTTCTTCGCCCGCGATACCGCCGACGACGTTCCCGACCTACATCGTCGCGCTCAAGGACAAGTCCTCGGTGAACGGCAACACCGCGCAGGCGGGCGCGGGCGGCAACGCCGGAGTCGGACAGATCACGACCGGCTCGGGCGGCGACGGCGGCAACGCGCAGGGCGGCGGAATTCATGCGGACGTGATTGCGTCCTTCAAGCCCGCCGCGACCCCGACCGCGTCGAAATCCAAGGCCCCGCCCCCTCCGGCGATTCCGCCGGCGTTCGTGATCGTCGACAACTCGTGCGTCTTATCGAACAAAGCGATCGGCGGCGCCGGCGGTTCGGGCGCGCCGGGTGGCGACGGCGGGACCGCCGAGGGCGGCGGAATCTACGCCGGCGTACCGGTTGTAGCCTTGCCTGACATCGCCCCGGCGGTCACGCCGTTCCCGCCGCCGATCACGCCGATTCTCGGCTCGGTCTCGCTTTCCAAGGCGACGATTGACTGCAACGAAGTGCTCGGCGGCGACGGCGCCGCGGGCGGCGGGGACGGCGGCGACGCGGTGGGCGGCGGCATCAGCGCGCTCGGCGCGGTCTGGGGCAGCAAGTCCACCGTCTCCAGGAACCTCGCCGATGGCGGCGCGGGCGGCGCTGCCGCCGTGCACGTGGCGCTTGCCTTCGACGGCGGCGACGGCGGCACCGCCAGCGGCGGCGGGATCTTTGTCGGGCGACTCCTCAGTCGCTTCGAGACGTTCACCGCCCTGGTGCCACCGCCCTTGCCGACCATCGCACCCGCCGTCACGCTCATCGATTCATCCGTTTCGTCGAACAAAGTGATCGGCGGGGCCGGGGCGGCGGGGAATTCGACCGAAGTCGCGGGGGGTGA
>JAXDMN010000161.1:0-7577 GCA_034666045.1 Phycisphaerales bacterium
GGGGGAGCCGGCACGTCCTCGACCCGGAGTTTTCAACAGTCACACGAGAGCATCGTTGTTCGGTGCGAGCAATTCATCCGCGCTCGCGATCCGCGTCGCGCTGAACTGCGCACTCGCAGGAACCGACGCCATCTGCACCGCGCCCGCGCCGGATTCCGGGCGGATGTTGCTGATGACGTACGTGTTGTCGTTGTAGTCGTAATTGATCCCCTGGAAGTCCATCACCAGCAAATACGTGTCCGGGACGAACTGCCCCTTGGCGTTCTTCAGCTTGAAGAAGCGGAGGTGGTGGCCGTAGCCGCCGCCGGATTGTTCCTGGGTGTTTTTGGTCGGGTCGCTCCACTCGTTGCCGTCGATGCGGAAGCCGACGGCGGTGCTGCCGGGGGTGAAGGTGGCTTCGGTCGTCGCGGCGAGGTTGCCTTCGCGACGCGGGAAGAGGGATTGCGCATCGACGCCCGCGGAGGCGAAGAGCTGCGTGACCGTGTTGCTCCCCTTGTTGTGGAAGCTGAGCGTCGAGGGGTTGCCCTGCGTGTGGAACGCGGTGAGCTGCTTGACCGTGATCGGCAGCAGCGTGTTGGCGCGGAACCAGTAGGGGGAAAGCACTTCGTCGCCGACTTTTTCGACCTTGCCGCCGTTGGTGAGCTGCTGGCCGGCATTCTGGAACGACGTCGTGAAACCGAAGATCTGGTTCATCATTTGCGCCAGCGGCGCTTCGTTCAGGCCCTCGGGGCGAAGCTGGTTGTAGCCGGAGAGCGTGATCACCTTTGCGGGCTCGTCGGAGTCATTGGAATTGATCGTGAGCGTGCCGTTGCGCACGCCGCTGGTCGAGTCGCCGGTGAATTTCACGAGGACATCGATGAATTTTCCGGGATTCACGGATTGCGCGCCGGTGGCGGAAAGGACAGAAAACGCGCCGCTCGTCGCGATCGACGAGATGTTCAATACGCTCGTGCCGGTGTTGCGCACGCGCAGCTTCGCCTGATCGTGGAATGCGGTGTTCGGGAACGCGGGATCGGAATTGCGGAAACGGTTGAAGACCATCCGGTCCGGCCCCGGGTAGCCGTCGAGATTGTCCGTGCCGATTTCCGGCCCGGCCGATGCGTCGGCGACGTTGTAAACAATCGCGACGAAATCCTGGAAATCGTATCCGCCGGGGAATTCCTCGTGCGCCATCACGTACGCATTCGGGACGACCGACCCGTCGGCGTTCTTGAGCGGGTAATAGCGGACGTGCCGCGCCAGGTGCGTGTCGAACGTGTTGAAATCGTCTTCGCTGAAGACGGTGCGGACGGTGTTGTCGGTGTTCTTGAAGCCGGGCCAGATCGAATAAAAGCCGAAGTCGGCGGTGCCGGGATCGAAGGTGGTCGCGCCGTCCGGGACGACGTTGACGCTCTGCGCGTCGCCCGTTTTGATCGTGAGCAGCTCGGTGCGGTTGTTGGGCGAGCCGGCGTCATACCAGCCGAGGCGCAGCGCGGGATTCGACGTCACGCCGAACACGCCGAGCGGCTGAACGATGACCGGTCCCGCGCCCGCCTTGACGAACGACTGGCGGACGACTTCATCGCTGGCGCCGGGCGGATCGCCGAGGTAGACATCCGAGGGAATGGCGTCGCCGACGTTGACGGGGATTTCGTAGAGGTCGAGCAGGCGCTGGAGCGACGGTTCGTTCTCGCCGCCGGTGCCGGCGGTGGCGAGGCCGCGCAGGCGGACGGTTTTGGTCTTTCCCGCCGCCTGGATGACCAGCGACGCGGTCTTGATGTTGAGCGACGTTCCGCTGCTGGCCTGGAACTCGATCTTGAGCGGCAGCGCTTCGCCCGGCGCGAGCGTGATCGGCAGCGCTTTCGACGCCTCGACGCCGAACTGGGCGGCGTCGGTGCCGGTGATGTTGAGCGCGGTGATCGTGATCGGGCCGTTGCCGGTGTTGCGGACGTTGGTGCCGACGATCTGGCCCTGTCCGCCGCGCACGTCGTTGAAGATTTTTCGCGAGCTGATGGAGAGATTGCCGGAAGAAACTTCGCCGACGAGGACGCCGCGCTTCATGCCGAACTGGTCGAACGTCAGGTCGATGCCGCCGAGCTGATCGTGCGAGGCCATGATGCCGGCGAAGCCGGAGTTGCTGAAGAAGACTTCGCGCTTGCGCGGCACGAAGCTGCCGATCTCGATGACGGCGCCGCTGTTGACGCGATAAAGCGCGCGCAGGATTCCAGTGCCCGGGTCGCCCGAGAAATAGAGGTCGAGCGTCTGCACCGCCGCGCCGGAGCCGATGTTCACGATGGCGCCCGGGAGCTGGTGACGGAATCCGACGGCGAACTTCTGCTCGTCCTGGAACTTGATGCCGACGGTGCCGTTGCCGGCGCGGGTGACGACCAGCTTGATCCAGTTGTCCTGGTCCGGGCCGAGGATGATGCCGCCCTCTTCGCCGACTTCATCGATCTGCGGCAGTGTGCCGTTGATGCGCGCGCCGACGACCCATGGCTTGCTCGAGGCGGAAAAGCGCGTGGTGAGCGCGTTGACGAGCGTGTTTTGCGATTCCCAGTTCGTCCCTTCGCTGTAGAGGCGCAGGATGCCGACGCCGACTTTCAGATCTAACTTGTCCTGATCGAACTCGGTGCCGGTGGCGTTCGGCTGCGCCCAGGTGAAGCCGGTCCCGGAGCCGTCGCGCTCGAGCAGCCCGCCGGCCGATTTGTTGAAGTCGAGCTGATACGGCAGCGCGACGCCCGCGTTGAAATCGCCGGCGAGCAGTTGACGCTTCTCGAGCGTCTCGACGGAGACGTGATGCGGCGACGACGACGACGACGTTCGATTCTGGCGGCGAGGAGGTTGAGACTTCAAGAGACCTTCTCCAAACACATTTCTGCGGATATTAGAAAACCCCGGTTACCTATCGGCCAACGACCTTCCCCACGGCCAAATCGCGCGGAACCCACGAAAGCGACGGCATCCTAGCAGGCGGCCGGTTGACCAACCAACGGCCAAAGTCGCCTGCGGGAGTGACGACGGCGGCACCGCGGGTGTTTCCGGGAATTAGGGGGAAATGTTCGGATATTCCCGGTCCTGGTCGGCTGCGGCGCGATCACGCGGGCAATTGTCATCCTGAGGTACTCCGAAGGATCTGGCCTCGAGCGACGAACAACGCAGATCCTTCGGGGTACCTCAGGATGACAATGGTTTTCGTTTAGAGCGCCTAGTACGCCTGCGCGAACAGCACTTCCGTCGTCGTCTCCTGTCCGGTGTAGATGCACTTTCCCGCCGCGCTCGGCTGGTCGAACGGAATGCATCTCACAGTCGCCTTGGTCTCGTCCTTAATTCTTGCCTCGTTGCCGCGGTCCGGGATGAAATAGCAGCGGACGAACCCGCCCTGCTCCGCGAGGATTTTCTTCATCTCGTCATAGGTGCTCGCGCGTCGCGTGCTCTCGTCGCGGAATTTTTTCGCCTTGTCGAACAGGGCGGCGTGAGCCTGGTCGAGTTTTTCCTGCAACCAACGAGACGAGGTGACGTCGTCGAGTTTTAAAATCTCCTTCGCGCCGGCGGCGAAGCGCGATTTGAGCACGAGCGTGCCGGCGTCGACATCGCGCGGGCCGACTTCAAAACGGAACGGCACGCCGCGTTGTTCCCAGTGATAGTGCTTGTCGCCGGGACGGGAATCACGGAAATCGACGACGATCCGCTGCTCGGTGGCGGCATTGAACAGGTAGCTCTCGGTGCCGTGCCGGCTGATCTTGTGCGCGTTCTCGCCGGCGATTTTTGCAATAAGCTTCTCGACGAACGCGCGAACTTTCGCCTCATCTTCCGGGGTCTTATAGATCGGGATGATCGCCGCGACATCCGGCGCGACGCGCGGCGGCAAGACCAGACCTTCGTCGTCGCTGTGCGCCATGATCATCGCGCCGATCAGCCGCGTGCTGACGCCCCAGCTCGTCGTGTAAACAAAATCCTGCTTCTGATCGCGGCCGAGGAACTTGATCTCGAACGCCTTGGAAAAATTCTGCCCGAGGTTGTGGCTTGTGCCCATTTGCAGCGCCTTGCCGTCCTGCATGAGACCTTCGATGCAGTAGGTCGTCTTCGCGCCGGGGAATTTTTCCGCCTCGGTCTTCTCGCCCTTCACGACCGGGACGGCCAGCACGTTCTCGGCGAAGTCGGCGTAGACGTCGAGCATTTTCAGCGTCTCTTCCTGGGCCTCCGCTTCCGTCTCGTGCGCGGTGTGCCCTTCCTGCCATAAGAATTCCGACGTGCGGAGAAAGAGGCGCGTGCGCAGCTCCCAGCGCATGACGTTGCACCACTGGTTGATCAGCAGCGGCAGATCGCGGTAACTCTGCACCCACTGCGCGTACATGTGGCCAATCACCGTCTCGCTGGTCGGGCGGATGATCAGCGGCTCTTCCAGAGGCGCGGCCGGCTTCAGCCGGCCCGGGTTTTCCGGATCTTTCTCGAGCTTTGTGTGCGTGACGATCGCGCACTCCATCGCGAAGCCTTCAACGTGCTCCGCTTCCTTGGTCAAAAACGACTGCGGAATCAGCAACGGAAAATACGCGTTGACGTGCCCGGTCTCCTTGAATCGCCGGTCGAGATTCCGCTGGATCGCCTCCCAGATCGCGTAACCTTCCGGGCGAATCACCATGCAGCCGCGAACGGGCGCATAGTCCGCCAGCCGGGCGGCTTTGATCACGTCGAGGTACCACTGCGCGTAATCGGCGGAGCGAGCTTTAATGTTCTTGGCCATCGGGCGGACAAGGGTACGGGAACTGAGCGATGGATCAATGTTTCGATCGCGATTTGCGGAGGAAGCTGGTGATTGCTGAGTGGTGATTGAAAGGGGATGCTTCTGTTCAATCAACACTCAGCAATCACCAGCTCTTCATGCCCGCGATCTTTGCGAATACACTCGGGCCCGATGCGCTGGACGCAAACGCTCATTCCGACGCTGAAAGAAACGCCCGCCGACGCGACGGTCGTTTCGCATCAGCTCATGCTCCGCG
Organism: Phycisphaerales bacterium; assembly: GCA_034666045.1. Classification (GTDB taxonomy): domain Bacteria; phylum Planctomycetota; class Phycisphaerae; order Tepidisphaerales; family Tepidisphaeraceae; genus JAICTV01. The sequence goes on from JAXDMN010000161.1 coordinate 4,977, forward strand.
CCGGCATGATCCGCCAGCTTGCGGCCGGCATTTACGACTTTCTCCCGCTCGGCCTGCGGTCATTGCAGAAAGCCGCCGCGATCGTGCGCGAGGAGATGAACAAGCTCGGCGCGGCCGAGGTGCTTTTGCCGGCGCTGACGCCGATCGAGCTGTGGCAGCGCAGTGGACGCGACGCGGAGTACGGAAAAATCCTCGTCCGCCTGAAGGATCAGCACGGCCGGCAGATGGCGCTGGCGCCGACGCACGAAGAGATCATCACCGAGATGGTCGGCGCGTACGTGAATTCGTACAAGCAGCTCCCGCTGGTCCTCTATCAGATCCAGACGAAATACCGCGACGAGGAGCGCCCGCGCTTCGGCCTGCTCCGCGTCCGCGAGTTTCTCATGAAGGACGCCTACAGCTTCCACGCCGACGCCGCGTCGCTCGACCGCACGTACGACCAGATGTACGAGGCGTACCAAAAAATCTTCACCCGCTGCGGCATCCCGTTCGTCGCCGTCGAGGCGGAGTCCGGGCCGATCGGCGGGAGCGCGAGCCATGAGTTCGTCACGCTCTCCGACGCGGGCGAGGACGTGATCGTCACCAGCGACAAGGGAAACTACGCGGCCAACGTCGAGAAGGCGGAGATCGGCACGCGCCCGTGGACTTTTTCGGGCGAGCCGACCGGCGAGCTGGAAAAAATTCACACGCCCAACCTTCCGGGAATCGACGAAGTCGGCAAGTTCATGAAGGTCAAGCCGAAGAACATGCTGAAGACGCTCGTCTTCAAGACGCGCGACCCGGCGGCCGACGCCGAGCGGCCGGAGAACCTCGCGCACCCGAAATGGGTCGTCGGCGTTGTGCGCGGCGACCATGATGTGAACGTTGGGAAACTCAAGCGCGTCGCGAAGCAGACGTTCAACGTCGCCGAGATCGACTTGATCGATTCGCCCGAGGTGCGGCAAACGTGGGCGATCGGATTCGTCGCGCCGGACGAGGCGGTTCGTCGGCCGGACACGGTCGTCGTCGTCGATCCCGACGCCGCCCAGGGCGGGTTCTGGGCCAGCGGCGCGAACGAGATTGATTACCACGTCAAGCACTTCAACTGGTTCCGCGAATCGGGCGACAAGCTCGCCGACCCGCGCAAGGTGGTCGTCGCCGACATTCGCAACGCGCGGGCCGGCGATCCGTCGCCGCGCGATGACGGCGGCGTGCTGCAAGCGGCGCGCGGCGTCGAGATCGGCCACGTCTTCAAGCTCGGCACGCGCTACTCGACCGCGCTCGATGCGAAATTTCTCGACGACAAGGGCCAATCGCACCCAATGATCATGGGCTGTTATGGCATCGGCATCGGCCGAATTCTCATTGCCGCCATCGAAGCGTTGCGCGACGACCGCGGCATCGTCTGGCCCAGCGCGATCGCGCCCTACAGCGTCGTCATCACCCCGATCAAGTACGAAGGCGACGTCAAAGCCGCCGCCGATCTGCTGTATCACCAGTTCGGCGCCGCCGGCGTCGACGTCCTGCTCGACGACCGCGCCGACGCGCGGCCGGGCGTGAAATTCGCGGATGCGGACCTGATCGGAATCCCCATCCGCATCAACATCGGCGAGCGCGGGTTGAAGGACGGAAACGTGGAAGTGAAAGCCCGCCGCGAGAGTGAAGCGGAGATCGTCCCGCTCGCGAAGGTCGTCGAGCGCGTGACGCTCATGCTGATGCGGCGGGATTGATCGTTTGTTCAAGTGGCACGGGCGCGTCAAACTATCCGCCTCATGCGAAAGCTCATTCTGATCAAGCACGCCTCGCCACTGGTGATTCCAGGGACGCCGTCGGAGAAATGGAACTTGTCGGACAAGGGGCGCGAGAGCTGCGGACCGCTCGCGGAGGCGATTCGCGAGCACGAGCCGCAGAGAATCGTCTCGAGCGAAGAGCCGAAGGCGCGGGAGACGGCGGAAATCCTCGGCGAAAAGCTCGGCGTGCCGGTCGAAATCGCGCCGGGATTGCACGAGCACGATCGCAGCAACGTCCCCCACATGCGCACCGGCGAGTTTATTTCGCACATGGAGTTGTTCTTCCGCCGGCCGATGGAGCGCGTGCTCGGGCGCGAGTCGGCCGTGCAGGCGCTCGACCGCTTCGAATCGGCCGTCAACGCCGTCCTCGAAAAACATCCGGCCGGCAACATCGCGATCGTGTCGCACGGCACGGTGATCGCGTTGCTGGCGGCGGAGCATGCGGATCGTTACGGCTTCGACCTGTGGCGCGAGATGGGCCTGCCGTCGTTTCTCACCTTCGAGCTGCCCGGTTATCATCTCGCCGAGCTGAGGGCGAAAATTTCATGAGCAGCTACCCCTACACGTCCTACCAGAGTCCGACTCCGCCGCCACAGCCACCCGGCACGAAACGCCGCATCCCGTGGTGGGGATGGATGCTGATCGCCGGCGTGGGTTTCATTTTCCTCTCCTGCGCGGGGATCATCGCCTTGGTCACCTACGTCGGCCACAAGGGCCCGGACACGAAGGCGTACGCCGGCAACGAACTGCCGGCCAAATTCGTCACCGTCGTGCAGTCGCTCAACCTGCTCGAGGCGGGCGAGCAGATCCGCTTTTTTTATTCCGATGCGAT
>JAXDMN010000162.1:0-26774 GCA_034666045.1 Phycisphaerales bacterium
CCACGCTGCCATTTGGATTGTGAGGGGCCTCACCCTTCGCCGGCGAACCGTCCGGTTTCGTATAAACGAGCGCGACCTGATCGTTCTCCCAAAGGGCCGCGCGAACCGAGTCATCCGCGGGCACGAACCGTCCTTCGCCGTGCGCGATCGGCAACTCGAGCGGCTCGAGTCCCTCGGTCCAGATGCAGCGCTTGCTGGGCGCTTTGAGCGAGATCCACCGATCGATGAATCGCCCGCTGTGGTTGTGTGCGAGCGTGCAGTTCTGCCCGGATCGCCCGGCGAGCGGCCCGGGCAGGAGATCGGTCTTCACCAGCACCTGAAAGCCGTTGCACACGCCGATCACTGGCTTGCCCGCATCGATGAACCCGCGGATCGCGTCGCGCAGGTGATGCACGATCTGATTCGCGAAGATGCGCCCGGCCGCGATGTCGTCGCCGTAACTGAAGCCTCCGGGGATCGCGAGCATCTGGTATTCGCCGAGCCGCGCGGGATTGCTCAACACCTGGTTGATGTGGATGCGCTCCGCGCTCGCCCCTGCAAGCTCGAAGGCGTACGCCGTCTCCACATCACAATTCGTCCCGGCGGTGCGGAGGATGAGTGTTTTGGGCTGCATGTGACCCAACTTTATGCGCCGAGCCGCGCCATCGCAAAACAGCGCCGGCCGAAGCGTGTTGGTCGGCTTTTTGGCGGCACATATGGCAAGATCTTCATAAAATTGGCATATGCATGGCGGACGGCATTAGCTAGTGTGAATCGGCCGGTCGCGGGGCCGGGCCGGGGTTCGGTTGCGGGGCCCATTCCTTGATCTGACGGAGGCGAAACGAGATGTCGACGGTCGTACCCACGATCGGGCCTCAGGTGGCTGCGCTGAGCAAGGCCGCCGGGCGAAAGAACGCGCTGGAAGTGCGGCGGCTGCTGGAGATGCTGCCAGCGGCGGCGTACACCTGCGATGCGCGCGGGTTGATCACCTATTTCAACCGCCGCGCCGTCGAAGTGTGGGGGCGCGAGCCGAAGCTGAATCATGACGAGGACCGCTTCTGTGGATCGTTCAAGCTCTTCACGCCGCAAGGTGCGGTCGTCAAGCATGAAGAATGCTGGATGGGACTGGCGCTGCGCGATCAGAAGCCGTACCACGGCCACGAGATCGTCGTCGAGCGCCCGGACGGCGCGCGGACGACGGTGCTGGCTCATGCGAATCCGTTCCACGATGAATTCGGGACGCTCACCGGCGCGGTGAACGTTCTGGTCGATATTTCCGAGCGCAAGCGATCGGAAGAAGCGCTGCGCGCCAGCGAAGAGCGGCTTCGTGCGATGTTCGCGTCGGCCGCGGTGGGCATCGGCATCCTCACGCCGGCCGGGCAATTCGTGCAGGTGAACGATGCTTACTGCTCGATCACCGGCTATTCGAAGGAAGAGCTGTGCGCGATGGACTGCGCGGCGATCACGCACGCAGACGACGTGGCGGAGATGAACGTGCTGCTCGAGGAGCTGCGCGCGGGCGCGCGGAGCAGCTTCGTGCTCGAGAAGCGCTACATCACCAAGCCGGGCGGCGTGGTGTGGGTGCAGACCAGCGTTTCCGCGATCCGCGACGCCGCCGGGAACGTGACGAACCTGACCGCGCTATGCCAGGACGTGACGGACCGGATTCGCGCCGAGCAGGCGCGGCGTCGCGGCGAAGTGGAGCTGCGCGACGCGCGCGACGCGGCCGAAGCGGCGAACCGGGCGAAGGACCGCTTCCTCGCGGTGCTCAGCCACGAGCTGCGCACGCCGCTCTCGCCGGTCGTCATGACGATCGCGGCGATGGAGAACGATCCGAACCTGCCGTACTCCATGCGCGACGACGTGCGGATGATCCGCCGAAACATCGAGCTGGAGACGAAGCTGATCGATGATTTGCTCGACCTGAGCCGCGTCGCCAGCGGCAAGTTGCGCCTGCAAATGCAGCCGACGTCGGTTCACGACCTGTTGCAGCACATCGTCGAGACCTGCGCCGGCGAATTCGCGGCGAATCGATTGCAGGTCAAGCTCGAGCTGCGCGCGGCGAACGATCAAGTGATCGGCGACCGCGCCCGATTGCAGCAGGTCTTCTGGAACCTGATCCGCAACGCGATCAAGTTCACGCCGATCGGCGGGGCGATCACGTTGTCGTCGGAGAGCATCGACGAGGTGACGATGCGCGTGCAGGTGCGCGACACCGGGGTCGGCATCGCGCCCGACGTGCTGCCGCGGCTGTTCAACGCGTTCGAGCAGGGCGAAGAAAGCATCACGCGGAAGTTCGGCGGTCTTGGGCTCGGGCTGGCGATCGCGAAAGCGGTGCTCGACCTGCACGGCGGCACGCTCACCGCCGCCAGCGAGGGCGCGGGACACGGCGCGGTCTTCATCGTCGAGCTGATGACGGCGCACCCCACACGCGCTTCCAGCGATGAACCGGGACAAGCGAGCCGCGGCGCCGCCGCCGCGCAGCCGCAACGCTGCGGGCGCATCCTGCTCGTCGAAGATCACGCCGATTCCGCACGGGCGCTGGCAAAATTGCTCGGCGCGTGCGGCTATGTCGTCAAGACCGCGCACACCGTCGCTGCCGCGCTCGATCTCGCCGCCGCCGCGCCGTTCGACCTGCTGATCAGCGATCTCGGTCTGCCCGATGCGAGCGGGTACGAGCTGATGGAATCGATCCGCGCGCAGTACGGCATGAAGGGGATCGCGCTGAGCGGCTACGGGATGGAAGAAGACCTCAAGCGCAGCCGCGACGCGGGGTTCAGCGATCACGTCGTCAAGCCGGTGAACGTCGCGCAGCTCGAGGCGGTCATTCGCCAACTGCTCGAAGAGAAGCCGTGAAAACGAGCCCGTTTCGTCGTCGTAATCGCAACGCTACATGCGTCATTCATCTCACGTGGGCGTGCGTAAGGAAATTCGTGGCGAGCGCGATTTTACTTGCCAAACGCCAGCAAAATGCGCATTTTTGTGCACGGGCAAGCGTTACCCGGGCTGGTCATCGAAATCGTCGTCAAACAAGCTCTGCTCCGTTCGGTGTTGCCGAATGGGAACGTCATTCTGCTCGTCGTCCTGCACGATGAGCACTGCGCCGTGCTGCGCAACAACGAAATCATCCTGCAAGCGCGCGGCGACGCCGACGGCATCGACGAGGCCGTGCAATACTTCATGGAGCTCACGCAGGTGACGAACACGCTGGACCCGGAAGCAGACGCACAGGCGAGCGGCGATGGGATCACGCGCGTGAACGATTCCGCCGCGGCAGCGCCCTCGATCGGCGCGGTCGCGCCCGGTTCGGCGATTCGGGGTCGCTCGGGCTGAAAATGCGCCCGACCCCGCCTTAGCCGGTTCATTTCTCTCGAAACTTTTCCGGTTCCACGTCGTTTTTTGATGTGCAGCGTGCGGCGGGCGGCTATCCTGCTGCTTCACTCGTAAAGTGGCTGCTCTGGGCTGTCTGGCTGAGGGCTCGAAAGACGAAAACCCCAAGCGGCCGATCGTCGTAAAGTTTTCTGCACGAACACAGAACCGCGCTACCCGCCCGCGGGTATCTGTTACACGAAACGTACACCCAGGACGCGTTGTCCATCATCATCGTTGTTGCACCGGAGAGTGAGGCCACCAAGTGAGCGAGCTGTTCAATAACCGTCAAAACCGTCGTCGTCCGCGCATCTCAGCGCCTGGCCAGTTCGTCGAAACCCTCGAGAACCGCCAGCTCATGAGCCTGACCGTCGATCTTCGCCTCCCGGGCGGCGCCAAAAGCGCGACCGTCAGCACCGTCGGGCAGAAGATCAGCCTCGAGGTGTGGGCCACCATCAAAGGCTCGAATACGTCGACCGCCGATGACGGCGTGCAGCAGACGATGGGGTCGTTGCTCAGCACGAACTTGAACGGCGGCGCCGCGAATGGCACGCTCGCCGTGACGCTCGCGGCCCCGTTCAACGGCGCGGCGTCCGTCACCGGCGATAAGACAGACCTCGATGGCGACGGCGATCTCGACGTCGGCAGCAACGACAACAGCACCGACATCGGCTTCTTCCAATCGCGCGCCGACACGATGATGCTCGGCCCGACGTTCAAGATCGGCACGGCCACCTTCACCGTCACGTCGCTCAAGAGCACCACCGGCCAGACGAACCTCGTCTTCCGCGGGCGCAAGGTCGGCACCTCCCCCGTCTGGCGCGAAGACGGCATGAACAAGCGTCCGCTCAACGGCGGCGTCTTCAACGACGGTACCCCTGTCGTGCTCAAGCGCGGCGGCACGGTCACGACCTACTCCCTCGCCGGCAACGTCTTCACCGACACTGACGGCGACGGCATCAAGGACACCGGCGAAGTCGGACGCTCCGGCGTCAAGGTCTACATCGACAAGGACAAGGACGGCATCCTCGACGTCGGCGAAAAGACCGCCACCACCAACACCAGCGGCAACTACACCTTCACCGGCCTCGCCACCGGCAGCACGCGCATTCGCATCGTCACGCCCACCGGCGGATACCGCGTCACCACCCCGAGCAGCGGGTACCACGACTTCACCCTCACCGGCAACACCAGCGGCAAGAACTTTGGCGTCTCTCAGCGCGTCCTCATCACCGGCCGCGCCTGGATCGACAGCGATAAGGACGGCGTCAAGGATTCCGCCGAAGTGGTTCTCGCCGGCTGGCGCGTTTACATCGACAAGGACAAGGACGGCAGGTACGACGCGGGCGAACCAACCGTCCTGACCGACTCCAGCGGCAACTACAGCTTCAAGAGCCTCACCGCCGGCACCTATCGCGTCCGTATCGTGCAGCCGACCGGCTACACCCGCATCAGCCCGACCAGCGGCTACTTTGAGAGGGCCCTGACGAACGGGCAGACCTGGTCGAACAACAACTTCCGCTTCACCAAGCCGTAACCTCGTTACCAATTGCGCATTTAGAAGCCCGGGCGATGACCCCGGGCTTCTTTTTTTGCAATAACTCCGTGCCCGTGTTCTACCTTACAAAGGACGATCGGGCCGCGCGCGGCCATCGTCTTCCAAGGACTAATTTGATAGAAACGACCCATCTGATGCGAGGTATGTATCCGAGGGCGAGAAGCCACCTCTGATCGCGTCATGTCTTTCTTTATAGAGCGAGGTTTTGCGTCATGAAGCAGCAGCAGCACCACCGCCACGACAAGTCACAGCACGTTTCCACTCGCCGCGCGCGCGGGCCGCTCATCGAGCCGCTCGAACAGCGACAGCTCATGCACTCCGTCATCGATCTGCGTCTCGCCGGCGGCGGAAATTCGGCGACTGTTTCCACGGTCGGGCAGCAGGTCAACCTGGAAATCTGGGTCACGATCACCGGACATGACTCAGACCTCACCAACGATGGATTCCAATCGCTGACCGCGTCATTCCTCAGCACGAACATCACCGGCGGCTCCGTGCAGGGGACGCTGGCGGCACAGTATATCGCGCCGTTCAACGGCGGCGGCGCGTCGACCGGCGCGCAGGTCGACCTCGACGGCGACGGCGATCTCGACGTCGGCAGCAACAACAATGCGACCGATGTCGGCTTCTTCCGCGCTCGCTCGGGCACGATGACCATCGACGGCGCCACCGTCAGCGGCACCAGCAAGTCGTGGAAGATCGGAACCGCGACGTTCACCGTCACCGGCTTCAAGGACGGCGTGCAGACCAACCTCGTCGCGCGCACGCGCCAGGATCCGGATGCGTTCGTCTTACTGGAAGATGGCGCCGCGCAATCACCCCGCGTCGGCAGCGTCATGACTGCCGGCACCGGCGTCGTCCTCAAGCGCACCCCGGGCGCCGCCGGCGTCCACGGGCGCGTCTACAACGACAAGAACGCCAACGGAATCTTCGACGGAGCGGACACCGGCATCTCCAACTTCCGCGTCTTCCTCGACAAGGATTTCGACGGCGTCCTCGATTCCAACGAAGTCTCCGTCCCCGTCAGCGCCACCGGAACCTATCACATCACCGGCGTCGAGTCCGGCGTCTACCGCGTCCGCGAAGTCGTCCGCACCGGCTGGCGGCAGACCTCCCCCGCCCTCGGCTATTTCGAAGTTGTCCTCGGCTACGCAAGCGATGTGAAAAACCTGACCTTCGCCAACACCGATACGGTCCTCATCAAGGGACGCGTCTGGATGGACGCCAACAAGAACAAGTTCATCGACAACGGCGAAGGCTACCTGCCCAACTGGATGCTCTACCTCGATCACAACAAGAACGGCGTCCTCGACAAGGGCGACGACTGGACTGTCACCGACGCCAACGGCAACTACCGCTTCTTCAATCTCCCGGCCGGCAACTACCACGTCCGCGCCACCACCCATTCGAAGTACCTGCAAACCGCCCCGGGCGGCACCGGGAGCTTCTGGAACCTCACCCTCGCCGCCGCCGGCACGACCAGCAATAAGAACTTCGGGTTTAAGCGGTTGAAGTAACGCGGCCGAAACGCAAAACCAACGAACGAAAAAACTCCCGTCGCGCGACGGGAGTTTTTTCATGCAATGATCGCTGGCACTGCGCCCCTTCAACGCGCGCGGCGTTTACCTTCCCGCGGCCGGCGTGGCTACCGGGATGGCTTGCGGGGTCGATGTCATCCTCGTCTGGCCCAGTGGATTGTGGCTGTAATCCATCTTGGTCGTGCCGTCGTTCATGACAAAGTCTTCGACGACGTCCGCGCGCGTGAGGATGACCTGAAGCTGCTGGCTGCGCGTCGTGCCTTCCGAGCCGCCCATCCAGGCGCCGGCGAAGGGGATGAAGGTCGTGCCCTTCACGTGCGTGTCGGTCTCGTGGTACGAGTAAAGCATCATCCGCCGGCCGTCGCCCATCAGGGTGATGCTTCCGCAGGGGCCGAACATCTGCTCGATCTGGGCGCGCGTGGTGACGCCGCGCTCGATCTTGGAGACCTGGGTGGTCTCCATCTTCGTGCCGCTCGATGTCGAAGCACAGCCGATGCCCGCGACTGCGCAGACCATCGCCGATAGAAGGACGCCCTTCCAACTACAGACCGCTCGCATGTTCGCTCCCGCGTAAGTAACCCTGTGACCCATTCCGTACAGATACAGATGTGACGACACGTCCGGTTTACCGCAGCGGCGGCGCGAATGTCAAAAACTTACTACGCTTGCGCCCGGCGCAGCGTGGCCGGGGCGGCGGGTGTGCAGGAGGGTGGCTAAAGCGGGCCGCCCTGGGCGGCGAAGTTGAAGTCGATCGTCGAATAATCGTCGCCTGAGATGATGCCGTCGTAATTGAAGTCGCCGTTGGAGTAGCCGGAGGCCCCGGCGACCCCAATGTTGAAATCGATCGAGGAATAGTCGTCGCCGCTGATGATGCCGTCGAGGTTCGCGTCGCCGAGGTAGGTGTATTTGATGACTACTGCGCTGGCGTCGACCGGTTCAGTGCCGAAGAGGCCCGTTTCGGTTCCGGCGATGCCCAGGAGGTCGGCGGCTTCGCCGATTCCAAGGCCAATCAGGCCGGTGTCGCCGGCGCTGCTGCTGGCGATGCCGTTGCCGAGCCAGTCGCCGTCGTTTCGGCCGGCGAGCAGCCAGGGGAGGATGGTGTTCATCGGCGATGACGTGCCGGCGGCGTAGTCGATGACGAGATCGTTGTCCGCCAGGTCGATCCGTCCGCTGCCGGTGATGTCGAGGGATTTTGTGACGATCGTGTTGCCGCCACCGGATGCGACGATGGCGACGCCGCCCGCGAGGGCGAGGCGGTTGAGATGCTGCGTGGCGTTGAAGCGGGCGGTCGCGCCGGCGTTGACGTTGATGTTGAGGTTCGCGGTGCCGCCGATCGCGTCGGCGGCGAGCGTCCACGTGCCGCCGGCGACGGTGATCGTGTCGGCGGTGGTGCTTGTGCCGCCATTGAAGAGGACCGTGGCGGCGGTCGGCGCGTTGAAGTTGAACGAATCGTCGCCACCGAGCAGGTTGGCGACGATGCGCTCGAGGCCCGAGTGGTTGATCGTGCCGCCGAACGTGATCGCGCCGCCGCTGGCGGTGACGGCGTCCGCGCTGGCGGTGCCGGTGATGATGACCTGATCGCCGGTGAAGATCCCGTTCGCGCCGCCGGCGTACGTGACGCCGCCGCTCGGGATCGGGCTGGCGAGCGTGTGATCGACGGTGAGCTTGTCATCGCCCGCGGCGCCGTCGAACGAGAGCGTCGACAGCAGTGACTTGGCGATGCTCGAGGTAAACGGCGCCTGCCCGCTGAGGATTTCGATGATCTGCACGCGGCCGTTGTTGGCCGGGTCCATTTTCAGGGTCCATTCATCCGCGCCGCTGCCGCCCGTGTAGCCGATGCGGAATTCGGTGAAGTTCAGGCCAGTCGAGTTCGAGCCGGTCGTTACGGTGACGACATGCGCTCCGCTGCCGGAGGGCGCGGTGCGCAGCCAACCCGATTGCTGATCGACGCGCACGTTGTACGTGCCGACGGGGAGATCGATGAACGACCAGTCGCCGGAAGCGTTCGTCGTCGTGCTCGTCTCGCCCGCGTCGAAGATGCCGTCGTTGTCGGCGTCGAGGAAAATCGTCCAGCCGCTCAAGCCGATCTCGCCCGCATTGGCGATGCCGTCGCCGTTCACATCGCGGATCACCCGGCCCGACATCGAGCCGACGGACAGGCCGAGGTTGAAGTAGTTCAGCACCGCCGCCATCACCGCATTGCGATTGGCGGCGGTGGTGATCGTTTCGAACGGGAAGGCCATGTAAACGACGCGCCCGCCGTTCGGATTCGCGTATTGAATCGCGGCGCCGTTCGAGCCGCCGGAGTAATTCATCGCGGCGGTCGAGCCGTTCAGCGGCGTGATTCGGTCGGCGGCGTTGACGTTGTACGTGCCGCTGCTGCCGTTATCGAAGGCGAGGCTGATGCCGGCGAAGATGCTCCCCGCGACGCCGGTCGCGCCGTACACGCCGGCGGAGTCGGCGACGTAATCGGCGCGGAGCTGGCCATTGTAAAACGCCGGCGCGACCGCGCTGCCGTCCAGCTCGAAGCCGATCTCCGACCCGGAGACGAATAGCTTGCCGCCGGCGTTGAGATAACTGGTGATTAGCGACTGCTCCGTCGCATCGAACGTCTTATCCGCGACACCCTCTTCACCGCTCAGCCAGATCACGCCGGCGTAGTTGGCGAGGTTCACCTGCCCGGCGATGACCGCTTCGTTGCTCGCGGTGTCGACGCGCAGCGCGGCGTTGAACGCCTCGATCGCCTCGGCGGCCTGCACGACGTAGTCGTACGCGTTGCTGAACCGCGCGCGGACGCGCTCGAAGGTGTTCCCGGTGCCGGCGGAGAAGGGCGGATCGTAGCTGAGCGGCGTCGTCTGCGTCGGATTGAGGAAACGATCGATGCGGTCGAAGCCGTTGACGATCAGGATCTTTCCACCGCTCGCGACGGCGCGGGCAGCGACGGTTTCCGTCGGCATCGATTCGCCGCCGGCGTTGGTGGCGCTGACGCGGAAGTAGTTCGCGCCCGCCGCGAGCTGCGCAGCGGGGATCGTCAAAGATAACGTGCCGACGCCTGCAACGGTGATCGCGTTGTTGAAGCCGTACCCGCTCGTCGAGCTGTAAACAACGTAGCCGGTCGCGGCGTCGCCCGATCCAGGATTCGCCACCGGCGCGGCCCACGAGACGACGACATCGCCATTGTTTTGCGTCACCGCGCGCACGTTCGCCGGCGATTCCGGCGGCAGGGTGACGTTCGGATTGCTGCCGTACTGGTTGAAATACTTGATCGTCGCCTGCACCGAAGCGCGCGCGACCCAGTCGCGCACCTTCGGATCGCGCATCAGCGCCGCGTCGGTCGTGTTGTCGTGATACGCGACCTCGAGGATCGTCGCGTCGAATTCATTGTTGATCCGCAGGTTGTTGATCTCGCCGAATTCGATGTCGCTGCGATCGAGCGTCGGATTCGTCTTGTTGGACCACGTGCTCTCGATCCGCCCGGCGGCGCCGAGCGCGACCATGTCGTCGTTCACTTCCTTGCCGACGAGCGAAGCCCACTCGAACTGGAAGGGCGTCTTGGTCGCGGGATCGTTGTTGCCGTTGAAGAGCCCGAGCGTGCCGCGTCCACCGCCGGCGTTGGAGTGGAAGCTCAGGAAGATTTCATTGTTCGTGCCGGCGATCTCGCGGTTCATGTGCGCGGCCCAGCGCGGCGGCGCGCTGACGTTGGCGTCGTCGTCGGTCGACGTAGGGACGCCGGCCGCGTCGACGCTGCGATAATCGCTCGTCGGCACGCCTTGCCCGCGCTGATGTTCGATCCAGAAGAGCGACGATTCATCCGAGCGAGTCTGCTGGCTGACGCCCCACCCGCGATCGATGTCGCCCATCCCGTTGCCGAAGCGGATGTGATCCGCGATGACCACGCTCGAGCCGGTGTTCGTCCCCTGGTTGCTGATCTCAACATAGCCGGCCGTGCCGGTGTTGAAGTGATAGGTGCCGAGGTAGACGTATCCCTTGCCGATGCGGCTGTGGTCAACGCGCACCTCGCTGATCCCGCCGCTGTGCGCGACGCGGTAGAGCTGGTTGACGCGGTCGACGTCGTCCTTCACCCAGGTGTAGACGGGATAGAAGCCGGCGACGGCGATGTTCGGCGTGAACTTCGCAGTCGCCGTCTGCGTGGCGGAGACCGCGGCGAATCGATACGGCACATCGCCCGCGCTGCCGTAGAAGATCGTCGAGGTGCTGTTGCTCCAACTCCCGGTGTACGTGACGCTGGGCGAATCGTTGTCGAGGAGGACTTCGTTGGGCTGATATCCGACGGGGCGCAGCGGAACGACGGTGGCGCCGGCGTTGAAGAGGTGGTTGACGTAGAACGACATCTGGTCCTGGTTGCCCAGATCCTCGACCATCTCGGTGCCTGCGACCTCCGGCCGTTGCGTGTGCCAGCCTTCGGTGACGGCGCCGGTGGTGGCGTCGACAGTGCGGAACGCGGTGAAGCCGTGTCCGCCGACGGTGAAGACCACTTTGCCGGTCAGCGCGCCGATCGGCTGCCGTCCGGTCGCGGCGGTGCCGGCGACGACGCCTTGCGCGGTCACGCCCTGGCGCGAAGTCGCCGGCATCGGACCGTAACCATGAAACGACGGCGCGAATCGCGCGGCCGCTGCGAGCGTCCGCGCTTCGTTGCCGTCCTGGTTGATCGAAGACGGCGGCGCGGGCGGCTGGGGCGCTTGCCCGCGGCAGGCGCAGCAACTGCACCCTTCGAGGTACGTCGAGAGGTGGCGGCGTTCTTCCAGCCGCTCAAGGCGGGTGCAGATCGACGTTTTCTTCATGGAATGCGGTCTCGCGGCGGATGCCCAGGTGATTCGTTGCGTGCCCGCAGCCCCGGGGCGGGGCGAGCTATTTCATAATACCTCACTTTCCGGCGGGTGCGCCGTGTTTATCCGTCGCGAGATCGCATTACGCCAGCAAGGATTCGATGGAGACCTTCACGTCGGTCGAATCGACCTGAGCCTTGTCCGTGCCGATTCCACCATCAACCGTGTCGTTGTCGGCCAGCGTGCTCGTCGCGGGCTTGCGGACGAAGAACGTATCGTCGCCGGATTGGCCGAAGAGCTTGTCGACGCCGGCGTCGCCGTAGAGCGTGTCGTTCCCGCTGCCGCCTTCGAGGGTGTCGTTGCCGCCGTTGCCCTTGATCACGTTGTTTCCGGCGTTGCCGACGATCCAGTCATTGCCCTTGCCGCCCAGGATGTTTTCCAGGTCGGCCATGAGCATGTCGTTCTCGGCCGGCATGCTGCCCACCGCAGGTGCACCGTCGTCAGCGATGCCGTCGAGGTCGAGCTTTAGATTCTCGCTGCGCGACGAGTAGTCCGCGGTGTCGGTGCCGACGCCGCCGGAGAGCGAGTCCTTTCCGAGTCCACCGTCGAGCGTGTCGTTCCCGTCGAGGCCGAAGAGCGAATCCGCGCCGCCGTTCCCGATGAACTTGTTGTTGCGCGAATAGGTTCCGGTGATCGTCCACGACGAGCCGGTGAACTTATCGTTGCCGCTGCCGCCGATGAGATTCTCCACGTCGACGCGGACGTAATCCTTCTCGCCGGCTTCGCCATCGTCGGCCAACTCGGTTGGCGTCTCGGTGATGTCGACGGTGACGGCGTTCGTGCGCGAGGCGTAGGTGATCGTGTCGGTATCGACGCCGCCGCTCATGTCGTCGGCGCCCGCGCCGCCGTCGAGCAGGTCATTGCCGGCCAGGCCGAAGAGTTTGTCGACGCCCGCGCCGCCGAGCAGCGTGTCGTTGCCGCCGGAGCCCATGAGGGTGTCATTGCCGTCGCCGGCGTCGAGCTTGTCATTGCCGGTGCCGCCGTTGAGCGAATCGTTGCCGGCGCCGCCGTTGAGAAGATCGTTGCCGGAGGAAGCGGTGAGCCGATCATCGCCATTGCCGCCGTTGAGCGTCGTCGGGATGGCGCCGACGTTGCCGTCGACCCAGATGGCGTCGTTGCCGTCGCTGCCGTTGATGATCAGCTTCTTGATCGCGGCGTAATCGAGATCCTTCGGCGTCGCCGATCCGTCGTAGATGCGGAACTTGTTGCCGCTGAGGATGTGATAGCACTGCACGTTGTCCGCGCCCGCGGTGCCGGTGATTGTGAGCGTGCCGGCGACGAGGGAGGTGGTGACGGCGAGGAGACGACGGGATTCGAGGTTCTCGAACATGGGAAAGTCCTTGATTGCTTGGGAAACACTGGAAAAGTCGGGCAGATGTCATCCTGAGCGTACTCGCGAAGGATCTGCGTTGGTTTACGGATGACGCAGATCCTTCGGAGTACCTCAGGATGACAATGACTTCGGATTTGAACCGTTACGCCAGCAGCGACTCGATCGAGATTTTCACGTCGGTCGAATCGACCTGCGCCTTGTCGCTGCCCGCGCCGCCGTCAACGGTGTCGTTGTCGGCGACGGTGCTCGTCGCGGGTTTGCGGACGTAGAAGGTGTCGTCGCCGAGGCCGCCGAGCAGCTTGTCGATGCCGGCGTCGCCGTAGAGCGAGTCATTGCCGGCGGCGCCGTCGATGGTGTCGTTGCCGTTGTTGCCCTTGATGACGTTGTTGCCGGCGTTGCCGATGATCCAGTCGGCGCCTTTGCCGCCGGTGACGTTCTCGATGTCGGCGAACAGCTTGTCGTTTTCGGCCGGCTGGCTGCCCACCGCAGGTGCGCCGTCGTTGGCGAGGCCGTCGAGGGTGATCTTCAGGTTGGCGGTGTGGCTGGAATAGTCGGCCAGGTCGGTGCCGAGGCCGCCGATGATTTGATCGGTGCCGAGGCCGCCGACGAGCGAGTCGTTGCCGACGCCGCCGTCGATCGAATCATTGCCCGCGCCGCCGTCCAGCTTGTCGTTGCCATCGAGGCCGATCAGCGTGTCGTTGCCGCCATTGCCGTAGAAGGCGTTGTTCTTCGTCAGGCCGGCGGTCGTCAGCGTGTGGACGGTGCCGGTGAACTTGTCGTTGCCGCTGCCGCCGATGAGGATCTCGACGTCCGCGCGAACGAAATCCTTCTCACCGACCTGTCCGTCATCGGCAAGTTCGGTGGGATTCTCGGTGATGTCGACGGTGACCGCCGCGGTGCGCGTCGCGTAGGTGACGGTGTCGGTGCCTTCGTTGCCCTGGAGGTTGTCGGCGCCGAGCCCGCCGTCGAGGGAATCGTTGCCGCCGTGGCCGAAGAGCGAGTCGTTGCCCGCTCCGCCGTCGAGCGTGTCGTTGCCGTTGCCGCCACTGAGCGTGTCCGAGCCGTCGCCGCCGTCGAGCTTATCGTTGCCCGAGCCCGCGTTGATGACATCATTGCCAGCACCGGCGACGAGCGTGTCATTTCCGGCCGGCGCGTAAAGGCGATCGTCGCCAGCGCCGCCGTCGATCGAGCTGGGAATCGTCCCGAGGTTATCGCTGAGCCAGAGCGAGTCGTTGCCGGCGTTGCCGATGACGACGATCTTCTTGACCGCCAGGCCGTCGAACGGCTTGGTGGTGAACCCGTCGTTGACGTTGATCTTGTTGCCCGCGACCTGGTAGCTGACGTACAGGCTGTCGTTGCCGGCGCTGCCGGTGATGGTCAGCACGCCGTTGGCGAACACGGACGTCATGGCGAAGAGACGACGATTTTCTAGATTCTCGAACACGGTTGATACCTCCGTAAGGAAAACTGGTGCTGCCGTGTGGCAGTCGTGACGCGGAGGAATATGCGGGATCAAAGGGGGAGCAACAATTTCCCTGAACAGGGGGAGAGGGAGCGAAAAGCGGGCGGAATCTTGCGAAAAGGGCGGGAAATGCGCGGGCGTGATTCCGCGGCGTCACACTGCCGCTACTGGCACATCCGCGTATCGCGTGTGCGCGCAGCGCTCTAATCAGAGCGGCGCGCCCTGGGCGGTGATGTTGAAGTCGATGGTCGAGTAGTCGTCGCCGGAGATGATGCCGTCGAAGTTGAAATCGCCGTTGAAGTAGCCGCTCGCGCCGGTGCCGACATTGAAGTCAATCGACGAATAATCGTCGCCGGAAATGAGGCCGTCGAGGTTGGCGTCGCCGCTGTAGGTGTACTTGACGAGGACGGCGGCGGCGGTGACGGATTGGCCGCTGAAGAGGGCGGTCGCGCCGGCGCCGGGGGCGAAGTCGAGGACCGCTGCGGCGGGGGCGACGCCGAGGGTGGTCAGGCCGGTGAGCGCGTCCGGCATCGATGTGGTGATGCCCAGGCCGTCCCACGCGCCGCCATTGTGCGCGGTGGCGACGATGGCTTGGATCGCGGCGGCGGAGACCGGCGGGTCGCCCGCCGACGGATCAACGATCAGGTCCCGATCCTTCATATCCAGCCGGCCGTTCGGGCCGATCGCCAGCGACCGCGTCAGCACGGCGTAATCGCGTCCCGCGAAATTGAGCGCGAGGGCGCCATTGACGTTCAACCCGCGCAGCCGCTGACGGATAGAGATGCTGGCCGCCGCGCCGGCGTCGATTGTGAGCGCGAGGTTTGGCGACGTAAACGAGTAATCGGTGTTCAGCGGCATCGATCCCGACTTCACGTGAAACTCGTCGTTCCCGCCGCCGCCCCCATCGAAGAGCATGAACGTATTGGAGGGCGTGCCCTTCCACTGGATGGTGTCGTCTCCCGCGGTGCCGTGGAAGATGACGATCAGGATTGGCCCGAAGTTCAGCGTCGTCGCGCCCTCGGCCGCCTGCATCGCGTTGTTCGCGCCGAAGCTCAAGCCGATCGGCGTCCCCTCCGGCCCCGGCTCGACGTGCAGGTCGTTGCCGATGTTCCACGCGAAGGGCGCGCTGACCGTGAACATGCCGATCGTCGCCGCCGCCCGCGCGTTGCCGGCCGTGTCGCGCACCGCATCGGACGCTTGCGACACGGTGTACGTGCCGTTGTCGAAGCGGCTCCACGTGCCGGTCGGGGCGTTAATGCGATAGGTGGCGGTGCGCGGCGTTCCGTTGGTCTCATTGTCGACGCTCAAGAACGCCGCCGTGGCGCTGAAGCCGTTCGGACCGGTCACGACCACGTCGTCGCCGCCGAGCGTCAGGACGTCGATCGACGTCGTCGCGTCAGTATAGGTGACGTTGAACGTGAAGTTGGAGGCCAGGTGCTGCGGCGTGCCGAAGTTCGGCGCGCCGTTCCCGCCCGGCGTCGCCGTCGGCGCGGTCTTGTCCATCGTGTAGGAAAACTGCGCGCTGCTGGTCATCCCGCTCGGGTTCCGCGACACCACGCGCCACAGGCGCGTTCCGTCCGCGGGAGTGATCGCCGGCGACTGGCTGACGCTCAGGTTCGTGTACGTCGGCGTCGGACTCGTGCCGAGGTAGACGTCGTAGCTGACGGCGTCGGTCGCGTCTTCCCAATCCAGCACGACCGGATGCGCGTTGACGACGACGTTGCTCGGGGACGCGCCGGTCGGCGCGGCGGGCAGCGGTGGGGCGATCGATGTGAACGTGCGCGTCACGCTCGTGACGTGCGTGTCGTCGTCGGCGATCACGCCCTTGGCGACGACGCGCCACGAATGCGCGCCGCCGGCGAGCATCGGCGCGGTCCACTGGCTCTGCGTGAGGTTCGTCGCGGCCGGCGTGCTCATGTTGTCGAGGTAAACGTCGTAGCGGAGCGCGCTGACGGAATCATTCCAGTCGAGCACGATGCCGTTGTAAGGCATGCCGCTTGCGCCGTCGGCCGGCCACGCCAGCGTGGGGATCTTCGCCGAGCCGATGACGAACCGCTCCTTCAGCACGTCGACGCTGTCGCCGTTGAACACGTTCAGGTCGATCGCCGGATTTGACGCCGAGCCGTACAGCGCGCCCTTGCCGTTGCCGTCGCCGCTGTACTGCCAGAACGCCCAGCTCTGCTCCGGCGTCGGCGTGCTCGTCCGCCACACGCCGGTGCCGATCTGGCCTTGATACATCGGCTGGCTGCTCGTCGTGACCGGATCGGTCGATGCGAAGTGGATCGCCGGCCAGACGTCCGGCAGCAGCGCGACGGTCGACGCGTCGAAGACCGACTCCGCGTACCCGCCGAGCGTGTACAGCACCGGCTTGACGCCGATCGCCTGGTAGATGTGGTTGACGAACGCGGCGGTCCAGGTGCGAATGTTGTAGCCGTTGGCATTGAGGTCGAAATCCTCCTCGACGTCGAGCATCGGGCGCATGTAGCCGGGTTGCATGTACTGGATCGCGGAGTCGAGGAACGTTTGGGCGTCGACGATCGGGTCGGTGAAGTTGCCGTTGAAGATCGGCGCCGCGTGGTGATACGCGCCGGTGAGGATCCCGCGCGTCTTCGCCGTCGGCGCGTTGGTGTCGAGCAACGTGTCTTCCCCGAGCGCGGTGCGCGAAGCGCGGACGTACGCGAAGCGCACGTTCTGGTTCCACGCCGCGTCCCAGTTCATCGTCCCCTGGAACTGCGAGACGTCCACACCGTGGACGCGGTTGAAGAGCAGGCGATTTTCCAGCGCTTCGACGACGGCGGCGCGGAGATGGCGATCGCGGCGGCGGCGGCGGCGCAATTCGGCGCGTGGGTGTGCGAGTGTCACCGGCCCTCTCCTGGTTCGCTTTTGCCCGCCGAAAAGAGATGGAGCGACGAACCGCGGCAACGTAGCAACTATCCGCGACGCTCGCCAGCCCTAAAGCGGATTGCCTTGGGCAGCGAAGTTGAAGTCGATCGTTGAGTAATCGTCACCACTGACGATGCCGTCGTAGTTGAAGTCGCCATTCGAGTAGCCCGTAGCGCCGGTGCCGACGTTGAAGTCGATGGACGAGTAATCGTCGCCGGAAATAAAACCGTCGAGGTTCGCGTCGCCGTCGTAGGTGTAGCGGAGGAGGACGGACGTCGCGTCGGCGGTCATGCCTTGCCACAACATCGTCTGGTTCGATTCCAGCGAGAGGACGTTCGGTGCTTCGGCGATGGCGAGGGTCGTGAGGCCGGCGGTGGCGGCGGCGACGGAGCTGAGGATGCCGGCGGAAGAATTCCATTCGCCGGCGGGGCCGCGGCCGGTGATGATTTTCGATGTCAGCGATGCGAGGGGCGATGCGGCGGCGGGGGCGTAATCAACAATGAGTGAGTGATTCAGCAAGTCGAGCTTCGCCGAGCTGTTCAGGTGCAGGCCGGCGATGCGTGCGTTCGCGGCGAGCGTGACTGCGCTGGCGTAGATCGCGACGGCGTCGCTCGGCGACGGGATGCTGCCCGCGCTCCAGTTGGCGGCGTCGGACCAGTTGCCGGCGGGTGGGCCGATCCAGGTTTCGTCGAAGCCGGCGGCGGTGACGATCGCGCGAGCCGGGGCGTAGTAGTAGCGCGCGTTGACGCCGTTGCCGATCCGCGCGTAGATGCGGAATGCGCCTGCGACGCCGGTCGTCGGGACATCGACGAGCGACGCGTCGCCGCTCACGGCGGAGGTCGCGAATGTTGCGCCGGTGTTAAAGACGCCGTTGTACGGGTCGTCGTCGCGATCAAAGCCGACTGTGACGGTCGCATCGCGATTCAAGTCGGCGAATTGCAGCGGCACCGTGATCGGCGTGCCTTGCACGAGCGTGAAATCGGAGAGCAGGCCGCTGATCTGCGCGTTGTCCCAGACGTTCGCGCCGGTCGCGGTGAGGGCGAGCGCATCGCGCCACGCGCCGTTGAATTTCGAACCCGCGGCGGGACGCGTGCCGCTGGCGGCGATTCGCGAGTAGCGCCAGCCGGTTGTTTCGCGGCTCGGATGCGGGGGCGAATACCAGCTCGCGCCGATCGTCGCGCCGCCGTCGCCATTTGCAAATGGCCCGCCCGGTTTGCCGATCGTACCGTGATAGAACAGGTGCGTGTCGCTGTGGTCGTTCGAGTAGCCGGTGCCGCTCAGCACCGACTCGGTGAGTTGAAGGTTGTACGCCCCGTTGACCGCTTCGCCGGTGAAGTCAAAACTGTTCGGCCCATCGGTCCGCCAGTAATTTTCGGCGAAGACAACGTTGTCGTAGACGCGCATGGCCGCGTCGCCGTAGTTCGGCCCGAACGGCGGCTCGCGCACGCCGTCGACCGGATGCGGATCGAAGTAACTGACCTGATCGACCCACGCGCCGCGCTGCCCGAGCCCGCGGGCGATCTCGCTGACGAGCGACGCGCCGCGGCTGTGCCCGAGCAGGTGGATCGGCAACTGCGCCAGCGGCACAGGCAGGTCGGGAATCGAAAAAGTTGCGAGCAGCTTGTTGGCTACCGCGGTCGCGACGTCCGCAGTCGTTCGAGCATGGCCGCCCGTTAACGACCCGGCCAGGGCGGACCAATCGAGCAGGACGATGATCTCGCGCGATCCCCATTGCGCCGGTGCCGGTGCGCCAGTGACTCGGGTTGATGTAACGGTGATCGGCCCGCCGCTTGTGCCGGTGTCGGTGACGGTCATCCGATAGCGTGGCTGACTCGCGAGCGGTCCGCTCTGCTGCGCGATGAGGTTCCCCATCGCGGTCACCCAATCATCGGCGCTCCCGCCGAAGCCGTGCGTCACCAGCGTGACGCCGGTGAAGAGCGCCCGCCGCTCGAGCGTTTCGACGGCGATGCTGCGAGCGGGCGGTCGACGCATCGGTGTTACGCGATTGGAACGAAGCCGAAGTTCTTGTTGCTGGTGGTCTGCCCGGCCGCGAGCGTGATTTTGCGCGCCCCGGTGTTCGGGACGGTCGGCTGCCAGCTCTTGGGCTTGAGGACCTGGATGCGATAGCTGCCGGCGGCGAGCGTGTCGAGGCGGTATTTGCCGCGTGAATTCGTCACGCCGGATTCCTCGTTGTTGTCCCAGACGCCGTCGCCGTCGCGATCGACGAAGACGATCCATCCGGCGAGCCCGGCTTCGGCGCCCTGCTTGGCGCCGTCGCGATTGCGATCGCGGTAGACGGTTCCCTGGATCAGGATGAGCGTGGTGTTGCCGAACATCTTCGACAGCGCCTGCCCGGCCGCGAGATCGACCGGGTGATACCCGAGGCCCGGGTTCGTCGTGCGGAAGACGTTGCCTTCGGGGATCTGACGGATGTCGTAGCTGCCCGCGGGGAGCGTCAGCGCGTACGCACCCTTGCGATTGGCGACGGTGGAGATTTCGCCGGCGTCGAGGATGCCGTTCTTGTTCGCGTCGGCGTAGACCGTCCAGCGCAGGACGGGATCGCCCGCCTCGCGCGCGCCGTCGCCGTCCACGTCGTGGAAGACGCTGCCGGAGACCTTGGCCAGCGCGGTGGCGCCGAAGTTTTTCCCGACGATCTGCTGCCCGGTCGTCATGTCGAATCGATTTGGCTGCAGGTCGGCCGGCGCGGTCTGGCGCAAGCCGGTCGGCACTTCCTGTCGGACGATATGCGTGCCGGCGGGGCGGTAGACGAGCTTGTAGACACCGGCCGAGTTGGTCCGGGTGAACGGCTCGTGTCCGTCGCGGACGAAGTTGCCGTTGGTGTCGTCGAAGATGATGCGCCCGGAGACGGCGCTTTCGCCCGGATCCTGGATGCCGTCGCCGTCCACGTCGTTGAAGACGCTGCCGCTGATCGCTCCGCTGGCGGCGGCGACGGTGCCGTTGCCGATCGCGGTCCAGTGCAGCGACGTGTGATGCTGCACCGACCAGAAGCTGGCGCCATTCCATCCGAACGGCGACGCCGGGTCGCGATCGTTGCGCATCAGGTCGAAGAAGCGCGTGATCTCCTCGGGTGGCGTCGCCTTGGTCGCGCTCGGGTTGTAGCCCTGACCGATCGGGACGATCGGCTTGATCGCCTCCTCATTGCCGCCGGCCTTGAACTCGGCGTAGAGCGCTTTCCAGTCCGCATTGACGTCGGCCATGATCTTTTCCGGCGTCTGCGCGATCGAGATCGTCTCCCAGTAAAGCTGCGGCATGACGACGTCGACCCACTTGCCGAACCCGAGATACGGGAATGCCTTGTGGAAGCGCACGTACGGGAACGGCGCGTGGCCGAGCAGCTTGTCCGGGTATTTCTGCTTGAAAGTCTTGGCGTAATCCTCGGCGTCGCGGTTCGCGTTGGGATTTTTCTCCCACTCGCCCTCCGCGTCGATGATGAGCCCGTCCGGGTTGAACGACATGATCTTGTCGCGGACCGCCTTCTCCCCCGCGAGCGTGGTCGGCGCGTTCTTGCCGTTGGGCGTGACGCCACCGTACGTGAAGTGGTAACCGAAGATCTTGATCCCCGCGGCGTGGAAGGTGTCGATGAGCGACTTGTTCCACTGCGCGTAGAGCCCCTCGCCGGGGCCGTTATTTCCGTCGCCGCCTTTGACGATGATCCACTTCATCCCCTTGTCCTTGAGGAAGGTCGCCAGCCCCGCGACGGTGGTCGTGCCGGTGCCGGTCATGGCCGATGAGATCTGCCAGATCCAATCGCCCTTGCCCATGTTGTACGGATCGACCCCGCCGACGAGATGCCCGGGCGCGTTGACCGTTCCCGCCAGGAGCTGGCGCGATTCGAGCCGCTCGATCAGGACGGATGAATTGCGACGGGATGACGACGACGACTTCGGAGACAAAAACTGCGCAGGCATTACGTGGCCCCTTCAGAACAAGTGGTCTCTCGCGGAAAAGCGTGCCCGGACGTCAAAAGATCGCCGCCATTATCTCCCCCCGGACACGCGGAGCAAGTTTAATCCTATAAGAGCGCGGCAAGCTGCGTTGCGTAATGAGGATGACGCACCGGCGGCGCGGAAGTTTCGCGAGGATTTGCCGATTGCGACGCGTCGCCCGCGCGGGCCGGCGCGGCCGCCAACGCGTCACCGAACCAAGCCGATGCCGAACTGGTCGGTCGCGCGGACGACCTTGCCGGTCGGATCGAAGTGGATCTCGACATTGAAACGGCTGTGCGTGTACGGTGCGTCGACGAGGCTGCCGGCGGAATTGGTGGTTTTGGCGCGAAGCTGGCCGACGACCTTGCGCGTCGCGATGTCGATGATCTCGCCGGATTCCGGATAGAGAAACTTGCCGTCCCAGCTCACCGTGAGCCAGGCGGGGACGCCATTCGTGTCCTGCGAGGCGCTCGGGTCTTTCAGCCCGGCGAGGTTCTTGCCGGTGTAGCGCGTTTTGATGAAGCCGAGATACTTCGGCGCTTGCGACGGAGTTTTTGAGATGTCCCACGCGTGCACGCCGACCTTGAGGCCGTCGACGACGAAGAGGAATTTCTCGTCCGGCGTCATCGCGATGCCGTGGCTGAGCGCGCGGCCGAGCGGCGGATTCGGCTGCACATAGCCGGTCGGCGCGATCGTGTAGATCACCTTGCCGCTGGCGACGTCGCCGACCTGGAAGCCGACGAAGTTGTTCACCGTCGCGAAGATCAGCGAGCCCTTGCCGTTGATCGTGAACGGGCGGACGACGTCACGGAACGGGCCGACGCGCTTGATGACGGTGTTGGTCGCGGTGTCGACCACGCCGATCGTGTGCTTCCACGCGAGCGGCTGCGTTCCTTTTTCCTGTCCCTCGAGAAACGCGAGCTTGCCGTCGACGCTGACGATCGTGTTGTGCGGCGCGGTGACGTGCGCGATCCGCCCGAGCGCGTTGCCGGTCCTGGCGTCGAGCACGACCCAGAAATTATCCGGCCCGTGCTCGCCGACCGGCATGTAGATCTTGCTGCCGTCCGGCGTGATGTCGAATCGGTCGGGCGACGGGACGACCGATTTCGGAAAGCGCTTCAGCCAGTCGACCTTGCTGGTTTTCAAATCGATGCAGAGCAAGCCGCCGGTCTGGTACGTGTCGGCCGGCGTGTTGAAGAAGCCGACGAAGAGTTTCTGGGTCGCGATATTGGCGGCGACGCCGCGCACGGCGTAGATGCCGCTTGGCAGCGGGATGTTCTTCACCCACTTGTGCCCATTGGCGACGTCGAAAACTTCGATGTGCGGCTTGTGGTTGGTGAATCCCTGGCGCGTCTTCGGCAGGCGGACGACGTAGAGATAGCGCTTATCGGCGGCTGGGGCGGAGGTCCACGTGTTGATGTGCGTCGTGGCGCTGCGGCCGGTCGAGTCGACGGCGGAGACGTTGATCGAATAGAGCGTGAACGGCAGCAATCCCGAGATCGTCACGTGCGTCGCTGTCGCCGCGACGTTCTTCGTCAGCGTCTGCCCCGCGGTGCCGGGCGCCCACGCGCCGGGCGTGTATTTGACGATGTACTTCGCAACCTGCTGCCCCACGGGCGGCGCGGACCAGTTCACCTGCATCGACGTCGTCGTCACCTTCGTCGCCGAAACGGTGGGCGACGTGACGGCGGCGGCGGCCACCACGCCATACACGATCGAGTCCGCCGTTCCCGCGAAGCCGACCGGCGTCGCGGCGGCGAAGAAGACGCGCGACTCCAGTTGTTCCACTGCGCAGCGGCGCGCGGCCGCCGTTGTCCTGATAAACGCCATTCGGGGATTCCTGTTAAAGCGGCGCGCCCTGCGCGGCGTAGTTGAAGTCGATCGTGCTGTAGTCGTCGCCGGACACAATCCCATCGTAATTGAAGTCGCCGTTGGAGTAACCGTCGGCGCTCGTGCCGACGTAGAAATCGATCGTGCTGTAGTCGTCGCCAGAAATGATGCCGTCCAGGTTCGCGTCGCCGGCGTAGGTGTACTTCACAATAATGGTCGTCGCGGTGACGACCTGCCCGTTCCACAGATCGGTGGCGCTGCCTTCGAGGCCGAGCAGCTCGGAGGCGGGGCCGACGCCCAGCGTCGTCAGGCCGATCTGCGCGTCCGGCGTGCTGGTGATCAATTTCCCGGACTGGATCAGGCCTGTGATGCCGGAGTAGCTGGATCCGTTCCAGGCGCCGAGGTCGGCGTCGTGGATGACAAGATCGTTGTCGGTCATGTCGAGCGTCGCGCCGTTGGCGATGTCGAGCTCGTCGAGCACGATCGTCGCCTCGGCGCCGGTCAGCACCGTGACATGCGTGCCCGGGGCGACCGCGAGCCGGCGGATGTTCTGCGTGCCGTTGAAGAAAACGGCGGCGTCGCCGGTGACGTTGACCGTGAGATTCGGATACGCCGCGGCGAGGTCGGGCGTGATCGAAAGCGTGCCGCTGGAGACGTTGAGCGTCTGCGCGCCGATCGGGCCGGTGATGCTGTAGGCCGCGCCGTACGAGGCGAAAATCCCATCGGTCGGCATCGTCGCGGACCAGATGCCGCGCAGGCTTTCCTCGTCGCCGGCGTAGAAGACGGCGCGTCCGTCGCCGGCCATGATGCTGTACGGGAATGAGCCGCGCGAGGCGTCGCCGATGTCGTCGAGCATGACGGTGCCGGCGGCGGTGCCGTCGGTCGCCCAGAGCTCGACGCCATGCCGCCCGTCGCTGGCGTTGAAGACGAGGACGCCGTTCACATCGACGAGGTCGTGCGGATCGGATGATGCGCCGCCGGGGCGAATGTCCGCCAGGATGTGTGTGCCGGCGACGGTGCCGTCGCTGGTCCAGATTTCCCTGCCGTTGGCGGCGTCGCTGCTGATGAAGTAGAGCCGGCCGTTGACGGCCATCAGGTTGTCGATGATGCCATAGGAGGATCCGGGCGCGGGATCAGCGACGAAGACGGTGCCCGCGGCGGTCCCGTCCGTCCGCCACAGCGACGTGCCGTGCGTCGCGTCGAAGGCGGAGAAATAAACGTAATTACCCAGCCGCGTCAGCATCATCGGATCCGACGGGTTCGCGCCGGGGCGGATGTCCTTGAGCAGGTACGTGCCGGCCGCGGTGCCGTCGCTGCGCCACAACTCGCCGTTGTTGACGCCATCGTCGGCGCGGAAATAGAGGATGCCATTCAGCTCCGCAAATTCGCCCGGCCAACTGTCGTTGCCCGGGTAGATGTCCTTGACGATCCCGGTGCCGGCGGCGGTGCCGTCACTCGTCCATAGCTCGACGCCGTACACGCTTTCGTTGTAGGTGAAGAAGACGCGGTTGCCGACCGCGGTCAGGACCGGCTGATACGTGCTGATCGGCAGCGCCGCGACGAGCGCCGCGCCCGCGGCGGAACCGTCCGTCTTCCACAGGTTCGTCCCGTCGACGAAGAAGTAGATGCTTCCGTTGACGAACGTCGTGCCGGACATCGCCTGGATCGGATTGGCGGCGCCGGTGTTGATGTCGGTCATCCGCACCGTCCCGGCGGCGGTGCCGTCGGTACGATACAGCTCGGGGCCGTCGCTGCTGTCCCACGCGAAGAACCATCCGTAGCCGCCGCCCATCGCGAAGCCGAACGGCTGGCTTGCTTCGGTGTTCTCGTTGATCGAGATGAGCTTGTTGGTGCCGGCGGCGGTGCCGTCGCTGATCCAAAGGCCGCCGCCGTTGATGCCGTCGTCGCCGTTGAAGAGGATCTGGCTGCCGTTGACGGCGACGACGGTGTTGGCGCCGCCCTCGCTGCCGGGGCGGACGTCCTTGACCATTCCGGTGCCGGCCGCGGTGCCGTCGCTCTTCCACAGTTCCGACCCATGCGCGGCATCGTACTGGATGAAATAGAGTTGGCCGTTCACGTCGGTGAGCTGTTGCGGGTGATTTCCATCCGCGCCGGTCATGAGCAGTGTCGTTCCCGCCACCGTTCCATCGCTCTTGTAGAGCGTCTCGCCGTCGCCGACGAAGTACATCCATCCGCCGGAGAGCGCCAGGCTGTAGATCGTGTCGTTGATGATCTTCACGGTCCCGCCGGCGGTGCCGTCGGTGCGCCACAATCCCGGCTCGTTGCGCGTGAAATAGACGTCGCCGTTGAAGCTCGTCAGGTTGCCCACGCCGTTAAACGTGTTGCCCGGATCGAGATCGACGACCATCTGCGTGTTGGCGGCAGTGCCGTCGGTGGTCCAAAGCTCGCGCCCGGCCGCCGGGGTGTAGCCTTCAAAATAAAGCAGCCCGTCCGCGTGGACGGCCCAGGTTCCGCCGCCGCCGTCGATGTTGACGTCGGCGATGCTGCTCGTCCCGGCGGGCGTGCCATCGGTCTTGAAGAGGTAATTTCCCGATGTGTTCGACGCGCCGAAGACGACGACGCCGTTGATCTCGAACATCGAAGTCGGATACGACGAGTCCGGCCCCGGCTCGATATCGGCGACGAGCGTCGTCCCGGCGGCGGTGCCGTTGCTCTTGAACAGCTCGTACCCGTGCGTGCCGTCGTGCGCGGTGAAGTACAGCGTACCCCCCGCGGCCGAGAGGACGTACGGATCGCTCGAGTCGGATCCGGCGGCGAGATCCGCGACCATCACCGTGCCGGCGGTCGTGCCGTTGGACTTCCACAGCTCCAGCCCGTGCGCGCCGTCATCGGCCGCGAAGTAGAGCGTGCCGCCCACGTCAGTGAGCCGGTCCGGGGGCGATCCGCTGTCGCCGTGATTGAAGGTGTAGACCAGCGTGGTGCCGGCGGTGGCGCCGTTGGTCTTCCAGAGCGTGGTGCCGCCGTCGACGCCGACGGTGAAGTAGGTGATGCCGCCGATCGTCGCCGCCGGGCCGGCCCAGTCGCCGACCAGGTGGCTGTTGATGTCCGCGAGCATCCCCGCCCCGCCGGGCGTGCCGTCGCTGAACCACGGCTCGACGCCGTGCGTGCCGTCGTCGTACGGAAAGATCGCGCCGCCCGGACCCTGGTAGAGAACCGGCTTGGTGTAGTAGGGGTAGTTCAGCGAGTGGTCGATGACCATCGACTGAACGCCGCCCGTCATCTTCCAAAGCTCGTATCCGTGATCCGAATCGCCGCCGACGTAGTAGAGGGTCGATCCCACCACCGCCATGACGCCGTCGGAGTAGCTCGAGGTGTTGACCCGCTGAATGGTGCCGGCGTCGGTGCCGTCGGATTGCCAGATCGCGAAGTTGTACGATTCGTCGGCGGCGAAGAAGTAGAGCGTGTTGCCAACGGCGCGGAGGTGGTTCGGCGCCCGGCCGACGGGGCCGTCGATTTCCTTGACGACGGTCGTTCCCGCTGCGGTGCCGTCGCTCTTGAAGAGCTCACGGTTGTTGTGATTGCTGCCGTCCGCCGACGCGGTGAAGTAGAGCGTCCCGTTCACGTTCGTCAGATCCGTCGGGCGGGTGCTGCCGGGCGCGATGTCTTTCACCATCACTGTCCCGGCGGCGGTGCCGTCGCTCTTCCACAGCTCGCGGCCGTTGGTTTGTTCTTCGGCGGCGAAGTAGAGGGTGTTGCCGATGCGCGTCAGGTGCGACGGGTAGGACGAGAACGCCGCGATGTCCTTCACCATCACGGTGCCGGCGACGGTTCCGTCGGACTTCCACAGTTCCGTGCCGAAGCCGGCCTGGAAATCCGAGAAATAGACCGTGCCGTTGATTTCTTCGGCGTTGTATCCCGCGCCGCTGAGGACGCCGGATACCGGCTTGAGCGCGATCGTTCCGCCGGCGGTGCCGTCGGTCTTGTACATCGTTCCCGAGACCCCTGACGCCGGGCCGGCGCGGAAATAGAGCGAACCGTTCGAGCCGACCATGATGCCGACGTTGGAG